>NZ_DASSRA010000334.1:0-4195 GCF_035702065.1 Rhizobacter sp. | reverse complement strand
GGCCCGCACGCCGCCCAGCGCGGCCGGCGAGCCGGCCGCCGCCGCGGTGTCGGGCGCGGTGCCCACGGCGCGCAGCGCAATGGGGTCGGGTGCGGTGGCGCGCACGGTGGAGTAGGTGTTCCACGAGTCGGTGTCGGTGGGCAGCACCATGTTGGCCGAGTCGTTGCCGCCGTACAGGAACAGGCACACCAGCGCCTTGTAGCCTGTGGTGCTTTGCGCGTGGGCCGCGTTCATCGTGGCCAGGTTCATCGCGAAGGGCAGGGCCGCCGGGCCCACCGAGCCCGACAGGATGGCGGCGCGGCGCAGGAACTCGCGGCGGGACGCTTGTTTGTTGTTCGTCATGTTCTTGTCCTCCTCACTTTTGAACCATGTAGTCGGGTGAGGCCATGGTCAGCAGGATGCCGATGAAGACCCGGTCCCGCTTGGCGCTGTCAACGGTCGCCTGGTTGTTCGAGGTGGGCGCGGGGATGGTGCGCCCGTTGATGCCGGCGAGGATCTGCGTGCGCAAGGCGCTCGTCATCTGGCCCGACATCAGCAGCAGGTTGAGCCGGTCCACCAGCGCGGCGGGGTTGTCTGCGAGCGCCATCTCGGCGCTGAAGTCGAGCTGGATGTCGCGCGCGGTGTTTACCGTGAGCCAGGTGCCGCGGAGGTAGTTGAGGTAAGCGGCCACCGAGACCTCGCTGGCCAGTTGCAGCTCCGGCGCCACCAGGCCCGCGGCGGCCGCGGCGCTGTTCGGCGGCGTGTAGCCAGGGCGGTAGAAGTTGAACACCGTGGGCGAGCGCATGGCGGTCTGGCTCAGGGTGCCGTCGGTGTTGTCGATGCCGGTGAACTCGTTGCTGGTCGAGGTGGCCTTGAAGGCTCGCAGCAGGTGCGACAGGCGCAGCACAGGCTCGCGTACCTTGCCGAAGGTGGTGCTGGCCGAGTTGTCGGCGCGCGCCTCCGGGTCGAGCAGGATGGCGCGGAACACTGCCTTCATGTCGCCGCGCACGCCGGAGCCGTTGTTGTTGAAGGCGGCCGCCACGCGGGCCACGTAGGCCGGGCTCGGGTTGCTGGTGACCATGCGCTGGATCAGCTGCTTGCCGATGAAGGGGCCGACGTTGTGGTGGTTGAACAGCGTGTCGAGCGCGGTCTGCAGGTCGGCGTCGGCATTGGCCGTGCCGTTGGCCGCGATGGTGGTGCCGAGGAAGCGCTTCTCGCTGATCGAGTGGTAGGTGTTGTAAGCCTGCATGGGCCGGAAGTCGCGCTCTGCCTGCGCGTTGCCGCCGAAGAAGCGGGTGGTGGTGCGGTCGCTCGCATTGGGGCCGGCGTACCAGCTGAAGCCGGTGAACACCTTGGCCAGGCCCATGATGTCGTCATGGGTGTAGGTCTCGGTCGGCGTGCTGCCGCGCGTGGTGCCGTCGTCGTTCAGCTCATAGAGGCCGATCGAGAACAGCTGCATGATCTCGCGCGCGTAGTTCTCGTCGGGCACGCGGCCGTTGGCGTCTTCCTTCTGGTTGCGCAGGCTGGTGAGGTACACGCCCATCATGGGGTGCAGGCTCACGCTCTCCAGCAGGTCGCGATAGTTGCCGAAGGCCTTCTCGGCCAGCATGTCGTAGTAGGACGTGACACCGCGCGTCTGGTTGGCCAGCGTGCCGTCGACGAAGGAGATCACGAAGATCTGCGACAGCGCAAAGGCCGCACGCTGGCGCAGCTGGTCGGGGCCGGTCAGGGCCTGCCGCCAGTACGACTCGCGGAAGTTGGTCGGGCTCACCGTGCCGCCGTTGGCGGCCAGGTCGGCGGCCTTCTGGTCGACGTAGGTGCGGTGTGGCACGGCGGGGCGGGTGAACTGGTCGTTCAGCCAGGCCGAGTAGCTGCTCTGCGTGAGCGCATTGATCGAGGCCTCGGTCGGGCCATAGGTCGCCTGGGCGAGGAAGCGGGCCGCCTCGGCCTGCGTGGGCGGCGGGCCGGAGGACTCACCGGATGACGCATCGTCGCTGCCTCCGCTGCCGCAGGCCGCCAGCACGGCGACGAGCACCGCGGCACCGGCGCTGCGCATCAGGCGCTCGGCCCACACACGGTTCTTGGTTTGACGTTGCTGGTTCACCTGCATCCCTCCTCGTTGTTCGAACTGATACAGGTCCGTGCACGCAGAAGGCGTACCCGGGCCGTGAGCGGCATTGTTCGAGCCGAAAGGTGGGGGTTTGCGTGAATAGTTGGCAATTTGTGAAACGCTTACGTCTCACATCGAGCCAAATGGTGACCAATCCCGCGGGTGTTGCGTACAGATGCTTCGTCTGTAAGCGGCGGCAACGGCTGCCGCCGCCCGGGCTCACAACAGCGAGGCGAGCGAACGCTGCGCTTGCGCGGCGTCGAGCCGGTTGCGCGCGGCCCAGTCCTTCAGCTGGTCGTCGCCGATCTTGCCCACATTGAAGTAGGTGGCCTCGGGGTGGGCCAGGTAGAAGCCGCTCACGCTGGCTGCGGGCGTCATGGCCAGGCTTTCGGTCAGGCCCATCTCGATGTCGGCGCACTGCAGCACGCGGAACATCTCGGCCTTCACCGTGTGGTCCGGGCAGGCCGGATAGCCGGGGGCGGGGCGGATGCCGCGGTACTTTTCGGCGATGAGCTCCTCGTTGCCCAGAGCCTCTTCGGGCACGTAGCCCCAGAACTCCTTGCGCACGCGCTGGTGCATGCGCTCGGCAAACGCTTCGGCCAGGCGGTCGGCCAGGGCCTTGAGCATGATGGCGCTGTAGTCGTCGTGGTCGTCGAGGAACTGTTTTTCCTTCTTGTCGGTGCCGAGGCCTGCGGTGACCGCGAAGAGGCCGATGTGGTCTGCCACGCCCGAGCCCTTGGGGGCGATGAAGTCGGCCAGGCAGCGATTGGGGCGCATCACGCCATCCACCACCGGGCGCACCGTCTGCATGCGCAGGCCGCGCCAGGTCATCAGCACCTCGCTGCGCGTCTCGTCGGTGTAGATCTCGATGTCGTCGTCGTTGACGGTGTTGGCGGGGTACAGGCCGATCACGCCGTTGGCCTGCAGCCAGCGGCCCTTGATCAGGCGGTTGAGCATGCTCTTGCCGTCGCTGTGCACGCGGCGCGCCGATTCGCCCACGATCTCGTCCGTGAGGATGGCGGGGTAGGAGCCGGCCAGGTCCCAGGTCTGGAAGAAGGGCGCCCAGTCGATGCACTGCGCAAGCTCGGCCAGGTCGTAGTTCTTGAACACGCGGCGGCCGGTGAACTTCGGCATCGGCGGCTGGTAGCCCGCCCAGTCGATCTTGGTCTTGTTGGCGCGCGCCTCGGCCAGCGTGACCAGCGGCGTCGCCTTCTTGTTGGCGTGCTGCTCGCGCACGCGCTCGTAGTCGGCGTTCAGCTCGGCGATGTAGGCCGTGGCCTTGTCGTCGCTCAACAGGTCGCTGCACACGCTGACCGAGCGGCTGGCGTCGGGCACGTAGACCACCGGGCCGTCGTAGTGCGGCGAGATCTTCACCGCGGTGTGCACGCGGCTCGTCGTGGCGCCGCCGATCAGCAGCGGGATCTTCTTGAAGCGGAAGTACTCGTCGCGCTGCATCTCGCCGGCCACGTGCTGCATCTCTTCCAGGCTGGGGGTGATGAGGCCGGAGAGGCCGATGATGTCGGCGCCCTCGACCTTGGCGCGCGCCAGGATGTCCTGGCAGGGCACCATCACGCCCATGTTCACCACCTCGAAGTTGTTGCACTGGAGCACGACGGTGACGATGTTCTTGCCGATGTCGTGCACGTCGCCCTTCACGGTGGCGATGATGATCTTGCCCTTGGCCTTGGCTTCGCCGCCGGCGTCGATCAGGGCCTTCTTCTCTTCCTCGATGTAGGGCAGCAGGTGGGCCACCGCCTGCTTCATCACGCGGGCGCTCTTCACCACCTGGGGCAGGAACATCTTGCCCTGGCCGAAGAGGTCGCCGACGACGTTCATGCCGTCCATCAGCGGGCCCTCGATCACGTGCAGCGGGCGGCCGCCCTCGGCCTTGATGGCCTGGTAGACCTCTTCGGTGTCTTCGGTGATGAAGTCGTTGATGCCGTGCACCAGCGCATGGGCCAGGCGCTCGCGCACGGGCTTGGCGCGCCAGGCCAGCTTGGCGCTGTCATCCTTCGCCGCACCCTTCGCACTTTCCGCCACCTCGACCAGGCGCTCGCCCGCATCAGGCCGGCGGTTCAGCACCACGTCTTCCACGCGCTCGCGCAG
>NZ_DASSRA010000333.1:0-9113 GCF_035702065.1 Rhizobacter sp. | reverse complement strand
TACGACGCGCTGCTGATCCCCGGCGGGCGTGCACCCGAGTACCTGCGCATGAACAAGCAGGTGATCGCCACCGTCCAGCACTTCTCGCGGGCCAACAAGCCGATCGCCGCGGTGTGCCACGGCGCGCAGCTGCTGGCGGCGGCTGGCGTGATCCGCGGCAAGCGCGTGTCGGCCTACCCGGCCTGCGCGGCCGAGGTCGAACTCGCGGGGGCCACCTATGCCGACATCCCAGTCGACCAGGCCGTGACCGACGGCAAGCTCGTCACCGCCCCGGCGTGGCCGGCACACCCGGCGTGGCTGGCGCAGTTCCTGGCGGTGCTGGGCACGACGATCGAAGGGTGAACACGATTGCAGGGGCGCGCTGAATCGGCATATGGTGTGGCCCTGCATCCTGGAGGCCACCATGTGCGAGATCTTCATCAGCGCCGACCCCGAGAGCTACGAGTCGCGCACGCGCTCGGTTCGCCTGCATGGCGTGATCACCAGCATCCGGCTGGAGAACCTGCACTGGGAGGTGCTGGCCGAGATCGGCCGGCGCGACGGCATGAGCGTCACCCAGCTGCTGGAGCGCCTTCACGACGAGCTGGTGGCCACACGCGGCGAGGCCGTGGGCAACTTCGCCTCGTTCCTGCGCGTGAGCGCGCTGCGCTACATGGCCCTGCAGGCACACCAACGCATCCCGACCGACGTGAACGTACCCATCCGCTCGCTCGATGCGCGCAAGGTGCTGGAAGACCTGCCGGCGGGCTGGGCCGTGCCGCACGAACCTGCCGTCAACTAGTGCTGGGCGGGCACAGGATGCCCAGGAAGATCGGTCGCACGTAGACCTCGGCCACGTTGTCCTGCGAGACGCCCGCCACCCAGTGGCTGAGGCTGGACGCCGAGTTGACGAGGCCGCTGGCCACCTGCGCGGCGATCACCGGGTGCAGCGGGCGGATGGAGCCGTCGGTCATGCCATCGACCACCAGGCCGGCCAGGCGTTCGGTGAGCCGGCTCATGGTGCGCCGTACTTCGCTGCGGCGCGCCGGGTCGGAGAGCGCGCTGGTCGCGCCCTGGCGCAAGAGCGGCCCCTCGGGCGAGAGCTGGAAGCGCGCCAGTGCGCGCGACATGGCACAGGCGCGGTCCCAGCCGGTGCCGTCGATGCCCTCGGACAGGGTGAGCGCGCGGCGGATCACCGCGAAGGTGCGCTCGAAGCAGGCCGAGATCAGGTCTTCCTTGTTGTCGTTGTGGTGGTAGAACGAGCCCTTGGTCACGTTGAGCTGGGCCGAGATCATGTCGACCGAGGCGCCGCGGTAGCCCTGTTCGTTGACCAGCATCGAGGCGGCGCGCAAGAAGGCCTCGGAGGGTGCGTCTTCGTCGCTCGTGAGATGCCAGCCCAGCTCGGCCGTCGTGGGCGCCGACCACACCGAGCCCGGCCCGGCGGTGCCGTGGATCACCATCTCGCTCACGCGCTCGCCGATGCGCTCGTACTCGCCGGTCTCGTAGCGGTCGATCCAGCCACGCAGCCAGTGCGCGGTCGAGAGCACGATGTAGGTGCGGGCGGCCAGGTCGGCACGGCCGAGCTGCGCCGTCTGCGGCGTGCGCAGCATCTCGCGCAGGCGGCGGAACATCTCGTTGTAGGCGTTGGAGACCTGCTCGAAATGCGGGCTTGGCAGGGCGCGCATGTCGTTGAACTGCATCACCGGCGCGTGCGTGCCGCGGTCGATGTCGGCCAGCAGCACCGCGTGCAGGCGGAAGAACTCGCGCACGCGCGCCTCGACGCTGCTCTCTTTCGCCGCACGCTCGATGAGGTTGCGGAAGACCTCGATGGCGCGCAGGAAGCAGGCCGTCGCCAGGTCTTCCTTCTTGCGGTAGTAGTAGGTCACGCTGTTGGTGACCAGGCCCACGCTGCTGGCGATGTCGGCGAGCGTGGCACCCTTCACGCCGTGCTGGTTGAACAGCTCGGCCGCGGCGCTGAGGATGGCTTCGCGCTTCTCCTGGAAGCGCTGGGTCTGGGGCGGCAGCGTCGTGGCGGGCATCGGCGGAGGCTTGCGGGCGGGCATGGAAGGGGTCGAATTATGCCGAGGGCCCGCGCGCAACTTCTTCAGGCCGCCGCCCGAGTTGACACCGGCATGCTCATGGGCACCGCCTGGGTGTGAAGGTGGCAGGCCACGGCACGGCCCGCGCCCATGTCGCGCAGCAGCGGGTCCTGCGTCTTGCAGATGTCCATGGCTTCGGGGCAGCGCGGGTGGAAGCGGCAGCCCGAGGGCGGCTTGAGTGCGCTGGGTACCTCGCCCGTCACGACGATGCGCGGGCGCGTGGCCTCGATCTCGGGGTCGGCCACCGGCACGGCCGACATCAGCGCGCGGGTGTAGGGGTGCAGCGGGCGCTGGTAGAGGTCGTCCTTGGCGGCGATCTCGACGATGCGGCCGAGGTACATCACCGCGATGCGGTGGCTGATGTGGCGCACTACCGCGAGGTCGTGCGCGATGAAGAGGTAGGACAGGCCGAGGCGCTGCTGCAGCTCGACCAGCACGTTGACCACCTGCGCCTGGATGGACACGTCGAGCGCCGACACCGGCTCGTCGCAGATGATGAGGCTGGGCTCCAGCGCAAGCGCGCGAGCGATGGCGATGCGCTGGCGCTGCCCGCCCGAGAACTCGTGCGGGTAGCGGTCGGCCATGTCGGGCAGCAGGCCCACGGTCTGCAGCAGCTCGGCCACGCGCGCGCGGCGCTCGGCCGGGGTGCCGATCTTGTAGACGTCGAGCGGCTCGCTCACGATGTCGGCCACGGTCATGCGCGGGTTGAGCGAGCCGTACGGGTCCTGGTAGACCATCTGCATGCGGCGGCGGAAGCGCCCGGTGCGCTTGTCCTGCGCGGTGATGTCCTCCCCCTCGAAGACGACGCGGCCGCTGGTGATGTCGAGCATGCGCAGCACGGCCAGGCCGGTGGTCGACTTGCCGCAGCCCGATTCGCCGACCAGGCCCAGCGTTTCGCCGCGGCGCAGTGTGAACGACACGCCGTCGACGGCCTTCACTGCGCCGACCTGCTTGCGCATCACGGCGCCCGAGAACACCGGGAAGTGGACCTTCAGGTCGTCGACGCGCAGCAGCTCGTCGCCGGGTTGAGAGGGAGAAGAGGTAGCGGTCATGGGTCGTCAGGCCGTGGCGGTGGCGTCGTGGATGCAGGCCATGATGTGCTGCGCGCCCACCGGACGCAGCTGCGGGCGCTGCTGGTTGCACTCGGCCGTGGCGTGGCGGCAGCGCGGGGCGAAGGCGCAGCCCGGCGGCAGGCGCGAAAGGTCGGGCGGCGAGCCTTCGATGGGCACCAGGCGCTGCGACGAATCGCCGTCCAGGCGCGGCACCGAGGCGAGCAGCCCGCGGGTGTAAGGGTGCTGGGGGCGCTTGTAGATGTCGCGCGCGCTCGCCTGCTCGACGATGCGCCCGCCATACATCACCGCCACGCGGTCGGCATAGCGCGCGACCACGCCGAGGTCGTGCGTGATGAGGATGAGCGAGGCCTGCGTCTCGCGGCACAGCTCCTTCAGCAGGTCGAGCACCTGGGCCTGCACCGTCACGTCGAGCGCGGTGGTGGGTTCGTCGGCAATGATGAGCCGCGGCTTGCAGGCGAGCGCCATGGCGATCATGGCGCGCTGGCGCTGCCCGCCCGAGAACTGGTGCGGGTAGGCGCCGGCCTTGGTGGCCGCATCGGGGATGCGCACCTTGGCCAGCAGGTCGCCCGCGACCTTGATCGCCTGCTCCCAGGCCGTGCCGCGGTGCAGGTTCATCGGCTCGGCGATCTGGCGGCCCACCGTGATGGTGGGGTTGAGCGAGGTCATGGGCTCCTGGAAGATCATCGCGATGCGGTCGCCGCGCACGGCGCGGATTTCGGCATCGCTCATCTTCACCAGGTCCTTGCCTTCGAACAGGATCTCGCCGCTTTCGATGCGGCCCGGTGGGTTGGGGATCAGGCGCAGGATGGAGAGCGCGGTGACGCTCTTGCCCGAGCCCGATTCGCCGACGATGGCCAGCGTCTCGCCGGGCGCGACGTCGAGGGAGACGTTGTCGACCGCGGTGACCTCGCCGCGCTCGGTGCGAAAGCGCGTGGTGAGGTTGCGGACTTGAAGCAGGGGTTCGGTCAATTGCGTTCCTTTGGCTCGCTGATGCGCAGTGGATCCCGGCGTTCGCCGGGATGACACGGTGGGAGTGCCGTCATGCCGGCGAAGGCCGGCATCCACTGCATCAATGAACCTGGTGTGTCGAGCATCACTTGCCCAGTTTCTTCTTGAGGTCCTGGTCGATCCAGATGCGTGAATAGATCGGCCACGGCCGCACCGCACCGGCGCGCAGTTCGCCGTCGTAGTTCTTCACCCACGGCCACCAGGCGTTGAAGTTGTAGGCGGTGGGCAGCCACACGTAGGGCGCCTTCTCGAGGATCTCGCGCGTCAGCACCTTGAGCATGATCTGGCGCTTGCCTTCGTCGCGTTCGGCCAGCACGTCGGTGACTTTCTTCTCGAAGGCCGGGTCGTCCCACTGCGAGGGGTTCCAGACCTGGCCCTTGACGAAGTTCTTGCGGATGGAGGTGGTCGGGTTGGTGTGCCCGTTGTCCATCAGGTAGAGCGGCGCGTTGGTGCGCGTGGTCATGGCCGAGAGGAAGGCCGGGTACTCCATCGGCTGGATCTCGAGCTTGACGCCGATCTTGTCGTAGTAGGCGGCCAGCATCTGCACCAGGTCGCCGTGCGCGCTGTTGACGGCGTTGTACTGCACCTTGAACGAGAAGCCGTTGGGGTAGCCTGCCTCGGTGAGCAGCTGCTTGGCTTTGGTCGGGTTGTAGGTGTAGAGCTCCTGCACCGCCTGCGGCATGGCCGACAGCGGCTCGTAGTAGCCGGTGTAGTCGGGGTGCATGGGGAAGCCGAACAGCTCGGCGTGCCCGCTGTAGATCGACTTGATGATGGCCTGCCTGTCGACCGCCATGTTCATCGCGCGTCGCACGCGGATGTCGTCGAAGGGCTTCACGTCCACGCGCATGGCCATGTAGGTGCCGACCATGCCCAGCGTGCGTGACCACTTGAGCTGCGGCGCCTGCTTCTTCAGGTCTTCGACCTCGCTGGCGCGGATCACTTCCAGGATGTCGAGCTTGCCGGTGCGCAGCAGCGAGTAGCGCGTGGCCTCGTCCTTGATGGTGCGGTAGGTGATCTTCTCGACGAAGGGCAGCTTGTACTCGACGCCGCCGATCTTTTCCTTGTCCCAGTAGTTGGGGTTCTTCACGTAGGTGTTGGAGTTGCCGGCCTGGAAGTCCTGCAGCAGGTAAGGCCCGGTGCCGTTCACGTTCTTCCAGTTGGTGGCGCCGGCTTCCACCACCTCTTTCGGCACGATGGCCGAGTAGTAGCCCCAGCCCCAGCGGTAGTCCCACTCGGCGTTGTATTCCTTGAAGTGGAAGACGACGGTGTTCTTGTCGACGGCTTCGACCTTGGCGATGTGGTCGAGGTACTGCGGAATCTTCTTCGGGCTCTTCTGCTGACGCTCGACGGCATAGACCACGTCGTCGGCGACGAACTCGCGCGCCTTCATCACGCCCGGCTTCTCGGGGTACATCACGCCCTTGCGCAGCTTGACTTCGAGCGTGAGCGGGTCTTTCCAGCTCCAGCTCTGCGCCAGCTCGCCGCGGATGGCGTCGCTGGGCAGCCAGGCATCGGCCACGAACTTGTGCTTGCCGCCGGCCTTCACCGACTTGGAGAGGTCACCCGACCACAGCACCTCGTACTGGCCGCCGGCGTCGTGGTTGATCTTCCAGTTGTAGTCGGCCGGGTCCCACGACAGCGCCGAGATGCCCACGTACACCGTGCCCAGGCGCAGCTCGCCGCCGTACTGCGGCTTCTCCTGCGCGTGGGCAGGGGCGAGTGCCGCTGCCGCGGCCAGGCTGCAGGCTGTCAGGCAGAGTCTCAGGTTCTTCATCGAGGGTCTCCTTTGCGTTTGTTGCAGGGCGATTCGATTCAGCAGCGGTGAACGGCGAGAGCGGGCCGAGCGCCGGGCCGCTCCCAAGCCGGCCCGCATCCCCTCGGGGGATCGGCCGGCGTACTCGACGGACGAGGGGCAGACATCACTTGCCCATCTTCTTCTTGAGGTCCTGGTCGATCCAGATGCGGGCATGGATGGGGCCGGGGCGCTCGGCACCGGCGCGCAGCTCGCCGCCGTAGTTCTTCACCCAGGGCCACCAGCCGGTGTAGACGTAGGGCGTGGGCAGCAGCAGGCTGGGCACGGCCTCCAGCACCTGGCGCGTCATCAGGCGCACCTTGACCTGGCGCACGCGCTCGTCGGGCTCGGCGTACACCTCGGCCATCTTCTTCTCGATGTCGGCGTCGTAGAACTGCGAAGGGTTCCAGAGCTGGCCCTTGACGAAGCTCTTGCGCAGCGCCGTGGTCGGGTTGGTGTGGCCGAGGAACATGAAGTAACCCGGCGCGTTCTTCTTGGTCGTCATGGCCGACAGGTAGGCGCCGTAGTCGAGCGTCTCGATCTCCATGGTCACGCCGACCTTCGAGAGGTTGGCGGCGATCAGCGCCAGCATGTCGCCCTCGACGCTGGAGCTCGAGGTCTGCACCTTGAAGCTGAAGCCCTTCGGGTAGCCGGCCTCGGCCAGCAACGCCTTCGCCTTGGCGGGGTTGAAGGTGTAGAGCTCCTTCACGCTGTCGGGCATCGACTCCAGCGGCTCGTAGTAGCCGACGTAGTTCGGGTGCATCGGGTAGGTCAGCATCTCGGCGTTGCCGCCGTAGTAGCTCTTGATGATGGATTGCTTGTCGACCGCCAGGTTCATGGCGCGGCGCACGCGCACGTCGTCGAAGGGCTTGGTGTCCATGCGCAGGGCGATGAACTGCCCACCGTTGGCCAGGTAGCGGTTCCACTGGATCTGCGGCGCGCTCTTCTTCAGCTCTTCCACCGCGCTCCAGCGCACGGCTTCCAGGATGTCTAGCTTGCCGGTGCGCAGCGCGGTGAGGAAGGTGGCTTCGTCCTTGATGTAGCGGTAGGTGATCTTGTCGGCGAAGGGCAGCTTGTACTCGACACCGCCAATCTTCTCCTTGTCCCAGTAGACGGGGTTCTTGTTGAAGCTGAGCGAGCTGCCCTGCACGTACTCGCCCATCTGGTAGGGGCCGGTGCCGTTGACGTTCTTCCACTCCTTCGCGCCCGCAGCCACCACCTCCTTGGGCACGATCGCCGAGTAGTAGCCCCAGCCGAAGCGGTAGTCCCACTCGGCGTTGTACTTGTTCATGTGGAAGACCACGGTGTACTTGCCCACGGCCTCGACCTTGTCGATGTGGTCGAAGTAACCGGGGATCTTCTTCGCGCTCTTGTTGATGCGGTCGTAGCTGAAGACCACGTCTTCGGCGTTGAGCTCGCGCGCTTCCATCACACCAGGCTTGGCCGGGAACATCACGCCCTTGCGCAGCTGCACGGTCACGCGCAGGGGGTTCTGTTCCATCTTCCAGCTTTCGGCCAGCTCGCCGCGCAGCGAGTCGGTGGGCAGCCAGGCGTCGGAGCTGAAGGTGTACTTGCCACCGTTGCGCTTGGACTTGCTGAGATCGGCCGAAAACAGTTGTTCATAGGCGAGCCCAAGATCCTGGTTGATCTTCCAGGCCCAGTCGGCGGAGTCGGCCGACAGCGGCGACACCGTCAGGTACACGTTGCCGATGCTCAACGCGCCGCCGTACTGCGGCTTGCCGGCTTGCGCCATGCCGAGGGTGGGTGCCAAAACGAAAGGCAGGGCCAGCGCGGTGGGGAGGGCCAGGGTGCGCAGGTGCCGCGCGAGCGAAGTCAGTTGCATGAGGGTGAGGGTGGTTGTCGAAAAGGGGTCAGCGCGAGCCACGCATGCGGGGGTCGAGCAGGTCGCGCAGGGCGTCGCCGAATACGTTGGTGGCATACACCATCACGGTCAGGCACAGGCCCGGTGCGAGGGCCAGCCAAGGCCCCTGGAACATGTAGGTGCGCCCGCTGCCGGAGAGCATGCCGCCCCAGGTGGGAGCGGGCGGCGGCACGCCCAGGCCGAGGAAGGCGAGGCCCGACTCGGCCAGGATCACGGTGCCCACGCGGGTGGTGAAGATCACGATCACCACCGGCATCACGTTGGGCAGGATGTGCTTCCACAGGATGCGCAGCGACGAGGCGCCCAGCGACTGCGCCGCGTGCACATACATGTTCTCGCGCACGGCGACGACGGCGCTGCGGATGATGCGCGAGCCGTCGATGCCGAGCAGCACCCCGAGCGTGATGATGGTCTGCGGCATGCCGGGGCCGAACACCGACACCACCACGATCAGGATGATGAGGCCGGGGAAGCTCATCCACGCATCGACGAAGCGCTGCATCACCATGTCGAAGCGGCCGCTCCAGTAGCCGCTGGTCACGCCGATCAGGATGGAGATGACGGTGGACAGGAGCGCCGCCGAGCAGCCGATGATCACCGACAGGCGCGCGCCGTAGATGCAGCGCGAGAGCACGTCGCGGCCGAGGTTGTCGGTGCCGAACCAGTGCGCCCACGACGGCGCCTGCAGGCGCTCGAGCATGTTGATCTCGTTGAAGCCGTAGGGCGCGAACAGCTCGGCACCAATGCCGATCACCAGCATGAAGAGCAGCACCGCGCCGCCGGCCGCGCCCAGCGGCTTGGTGGTCAGCAGGCGCTTGAGGAGGCCGCGCGAAGGCGGGCGCGACACAGCCGATGTGGCCAGGGTGTTGATGACTGCCGACATTTAACGGAACCTCACCTTGGGGTCGAGCAGGCCGTAGCTCAGGTCGACCAGCAGGTTGATCACCATCACCGCCACGCCCACCACCAGGAAGACGCCGGTGATGATGGGGTAGTCGCGCTGGTTCACCGCGTCGAGCAGCAGGAGGCCCATGCCCGGGATGACGAAGATCTGCTCGATGATCACCGCGCCGCCGATCAAGAGCGGCGCCTGCAGCCCGATCAGCGTGACCACCGGGATCAGCGCGTTGCGCAGCGCATGGCGCATCACCACCAGCGGCTCGGAGAGGCCCTTGGCCCAGGCGGTGCGGATGTAGTCCTGGCGCAGCACCTCCAGCATCATGGTGCGCGTGAGCCGCATCGTGATGGCCGACAGCGAGGCCCCGAGGATCAGCGCCGGG
>NZ_DASSRA010000332.1:0-13226 GCF_035702065.1 Rhizobacter sp. | reverse complement strand
GCCACCAAGGCCAACTCGGGCATCAACTCCATCAAGGACCTGGTCGGCAAGACGGTCGCCACCACCACCGGCACGACCTCGGTGCAGACGCTGCGCAAGCACGAGCGCGCCAATGGCGTCGACTTCAAGGAGCTGTTCGGCAAGGACCACGCCGACAGCTTCCTGCTGCTCGAATCGGGCCGCGCCGATGCGTTCGTGATGGACGGCCAGATCCTCGCCGGCAACATCAGCAAGTCCAAGAACCCGGCCGACTTCAAGATCGTTGGCGAGGTGCTGTCGGTCGAACCCATCGCCTGCATGCTGCGCAAGGACGACCCGGCCTTCAAGAAGGCGGTCGACGACAGCATCAAGGGCATGATCAAGAGCGGCGACCTGGCCAAGCTCTACGACAAGTGGTTCATGCAGCCGATCCCGCCGAGCAACACCAAGGTCGGCCTGCCACTGTCGCAAGCCACCAAGGACGCATGGGCGAACCCCAACGACAAGCCGATGGAAGACTACGCCAAGAAGTAAATGGCACTCAGGTAAGCCCTAGCGCCATTGGCGCAGGGCTTGCTTACATTCGGAGCGCGGCACGGGATTCACCGGCCGCGCTTTTCCTTGGGGCCCACGAGGTCGCCAGGGCACATCACAAGAGGAGCGCGCCTTGGGGCAGACATGGGACTGGCAGGTCTTCCTGCGCGATGACGGAGGGGGCCGCACCTACCTCGAGTGGATGATGTCCGCCTGGGGCTGGACGCTGTCGGTGGCCCTGCTGGGCTTGGTGGTGGCGCTGGTGGTGGGCTCGCTGATCGGCATCCTGCGCACCGTGCCCAACAAGGCGGTGGCGCTCTTCGGTGAGGCCTGGACCGAGCTGTTCCGCAACATCCCGCTGCTGATCCAGATCTTTCTCTGGTACCACGTGCTGCCTTCCATCTTTCTGAGCCTGCGCCAGGTGCCGAGCTTTGTGCTGGTGGTGTTCGCGCTCGGCTTCTTCACTTCGGCGCGTGTGTCCGAGCAGGTCAAGGCCGGCATCCAGGCGTTGCCGAAGGGGCAACGCTACGCCGGCCTCGCGATGGGCCTTACGCTGCCGCAGACTTACCGCTATGTGCTGCTGCCGATGGCCTTTCGCATCGTCATCCCGCCGCTCACCAGCGAGAGCATGAACATCATCAAGAACTCGTCGGTGGCCTTCGCCGTGAGCGTGGCCGAGCTCACGATGTTCGCGATGCAGGCGCAGGAAGAGACCTCGCGTGGCATCGAGGTGTACCTGGCGGTGACGGGTCTGTATTTCGTCTCGGCCTTTGCCATCAACCGCATCGCCATCTTCATTGAGGGGCGCCTGCAGATTCCCGGCACCCTGGGAGCAGGCCGATGACAGCCCTCGACTTCAGCTTCCTCAACTGGGGCGTCATCAGCAGCTTTGTCGTCAAGGGCTTCATCTACTCGGTGCAGCTCACGCTGGTCGCGATGGTCGGCGGCATCATCCTCGGCACCCTGCTGGCGCTGATGCGCCTGTCGGGCAAGAAGTGGCTGGTGGTCCCGGCCTCCGTCTACGTCAACACGCTACGTTCCGTGCCGCTGGTGATGGTGATCCTGTGGTTCTTCCTGCTGATTCCGCTGCTCATCGGGCGGCCCATGGGCGCGGAGCTGTCAGCCATCATCACCTTCACGGTGTTCGAAGCCGCCTACTACTCCGAGATCATGCGGGCAGGCATCCAGAGCGTGCCGCGCGGCCAGGTGTTCGCAGGCTACGCGGTGGGCATGACCTACCGCCAGACCATGCAGCTCATCGTGCTGCCGCAGGCCTTCCGCAACATGCTGCCGGTGCTGCTCACGCAGACCATCATCCTGTTCCAGGACACCTCGCTCGTCTACGCCATTGGCGCCTACGATCTGCTCAAGGGCTTCGAGGTCGCCGGCAAGAACTTCAACCGGCCGGTCGAGACCTACCTCGTCGCCGCCGTCGTCTACTTCGTCGTCTGCTTCAGCCTGTCGATGCTCGTGCGCCGCTTGCAGAAGAAGATTCAAATCATTCGATAGGGGCCCTTGCCATGATCGACATCAAGAACATCTCCAAGTGGTACGGCAGCTTCCAGGTACTGACCGACTGCACCACCAGCATCAAGAAGGGCGAAGTGGTCGTGGTGTGCGGGCCGTCGGGCTCGGGCAAGTCCACGCTCATCAAGACCGTGAACGCGCTGGAGCCGATCCAGAAGGGCGACATCGTGGTCGATGGCACTTCCATCACCGACCCCAAGACCAACCTGCCCAAGCTGCGCAGCCGCGTGGGCATGGTGTTCCAGCACTTCGAGCTGTTCCCGCACCTGAGCGTGACCGAGAACCTCACGCTCGCGCAGATCAAGGTGCTGGGCCGCAATGCCGACGAGGCCAAGACGCGCGGCCTCAAGATGCTCGACCGCGTGGGCCTGATGGCGCACAAGGACAAGTTCCCCGGCCAGCTCTCCGGCGGTCAGCAGCAGCGCGTGGCCATCGCCCGCGCGCTCAGCATGGACCCGATCGTGATGCTGTTCGACGAACCCACCTCTGCGCTCGACCCCGAGATGGTGGGCGAGGTGCTCGACGTGAGGGTCAAGCTCGCGCAAGAAGGCATGACCATGATGGTGGTCACGCACGAGATGGGCTTTGCCAAGAAGGTCTCGCACCGCGTGATCTTCATGGACGCCGGCAAGATCGTCGAGGACTGCACCCGAGACGAGTTCTTCGGCAACCCCGATGCGCGCTCGCCGCGGGCCAAGGACTTCCTGTCCAAGATCCTGCAGCACTGAGCGAACCCCGGCCTGACCCACAAAAAAGCCCCGGCGAGCCGGGGCTTTTTGCTCAGTGCGCGTCGATCAGTTGCAACGAGCGGTGCGGAAGTCCGAGAAACCCAGGGCGTTCGGGTTGCTGCAGGCGAACGAGGTGTAGCGGGTGTCGCCGTCGACGAAGCGCTTCATCCAGGACACGCCCTTCAGGCCCACGGTGGCGTTGGCCGAGTTCATGCAGAAGTGGTCACCCAGCGTCTTTTCCAGCAGTTGCTTGGGGTTGCGCGACATCTCGTTGTAGAACGAGTTGGCGTGCGTGGCCACCGGCGCGACGATGTCGCTCTGGCACGAGAAGATCAGCGTGGGCACGGTCACCGACGAGAAGCTCTCCAGGCTCGCCCACGGGGCTTGCGGTGCCGCGGCCTTGATGGAGGGGCGGTTCTTGGCCGAGATCAGCGAGCCGCCGCCGCCCATGGACCAGCCCATCACGCCGGTGCGGGTGCCGTCGACCTTGCCGTAGAGCGGGCTGCTGCTGGTGTTGCCCAGCGCAACCACCTGGTCGATGGCGGCCAGTTGCTGGCGCGAACGGCTGGCCGGCTGGTCGCTGGTGGTGTAGGTGTCGATGGTGATGACCACGAAACCGTGCGAGGCCAGGCGGGGGCCCCACCAGTTGATGCTGCTCTGGTATGACAGGAAGCCCGGCACGATGGCGATCACGCCGACCTTGGCGCCGGCGTTGGTCGGGTAGTACACGGTGCCCGCGCCGTAGCCGCTCGGGCGGCTGACGGTGAACTGGCTGGTGCTGAAGGGGCCGCGGCTGGCTTCCAGCGACGACTTGGTCGGGTTGGGGCCGATCTGCACGGCGAAGGTGCTGGACGCAAGCAGCGCCGCGCCCGCGAGGACGGTCGCCTTGATGAGGTTTTGCAGTTTCATGGTGTCTCCTGTTTCATGTTTTAGGGAGTGGTGGGTGGCCCAGGCCCTGCCCGGCCAATCCGGAGTGTATTTTTGACCCATCGTGCAAATTAAGCTCTGCTCGCTTCCGAGCTACGGTTGCGATCAAGACTCCGTCGCTGTTTTGTGTTAAGCGCTGGAAGCCGCCGGAACCCCTGTTTTCACAAGGGATCGGAAGGGTCGGAGTGCGCTGGCTGGGCCCCGGTTACGGGTCTGCCACGAGGTGCAGCCGGACTGGCCTGTGGTGTACTGGCGAGGGTTTGGAAGGGTGTAAATGACCATGCGTGCACTATTGATTCTTGCAGGCGCCGCCGTGGTGGCGTCGGTCTGGTGGGCGCAGCCCTGGCGATCCGAGGCCGACGATGCCGCTGCGGCGGTCGGCCCGGCCCCGGCCGCCTCGCCGGCGCTAGTCGCCGGGCCGAGCACCAGTTCCACCGCCACGGGGGGCGCGGCGGATGGGGCGGTCACCATCTCCGACGCAATGGGCCTCACGATGGATGCGGCGCGCCTGTTCCAGCTCGGCTTCGGCGGCGGGTTGGTGGTCGACGCCGACACGCGCGCCTCCATCGAGGCACTGGTCAACGCGCTGCCGCCCGAGCCGAGCGCGCAAGACCTGGAGCGCCTGGAGCGCACGCTGCGCGCCGGCCTGCCCAAGGAGGAGGCCGAAAAGGCCTACAAGCTCGTCAACGGCTACCGCAGCTACACCCGCGAGGTGCAGCGCGAGATGATGCCGTTGGGCATTCCCCAGACCCGAGAGCAGGCCGCTGCGTTCTTCGACCAGATGGACAGCGTGAAGCGCCGCCACTTCGACGGCGCCACCGCACAGGCCCTGTTCGGCGACGACGACCGCTACGCCCGCCTGTCGATGGAAGCGAGCTTCGTGCAGATGGACGGCGCGCTCAGTCCTGATCAGAAGCGGCAGGCCATCGAGGCCTTGCGCGCGCAATTGCCGGCCGACAAGCGCGAGATGATCCCGCCGTTCGACGCGGCGGCGTCACAGCCATCGTCCTGACGGCGCCCGGTCGGTGGGCGCAGCTGCGAAAATCGCGCCCATGACCATGACGACCCTGACAATCACCCGCCCCGACGACTGGCATCTCCATGTGCGCGACGGCGCCGCGCTAGCCGCGGTGGTGCCCGACACCGCCCGCCAGTTCGGCCGCGCGATCATCATGCCCAACCTCAAGCCGCCGGTGACCACCGCGGCCCAGGCCGTGGCCTACCGCGAGCGCATTCGTGCCGCTGTACCTGTCTCTTTGAAAGAGAAGGGCACGAGCTTCGAGCCGCTGATGACGCTGTACCTCACCGACAACTTGCCACCCGACGAGATCAAGCGCGCCAAGGAAGCCGGCGTGGTGGCCGTCAAGCTCTACCCCGCTGGCGCCACCACCAACAGCGATGCCGGCGTGACCGACCTCCGCAAGACCTACGCCACGCTCGAGGCCATGCAGCGCGAGGGCTTGCTGCTGCTGGTGCATGGCGAGGTGACCAGCGCCGACATCGACCTCTTCGACCGCGAGGCGGCCTTCATCGACACCCAGCTGATCCCGCTGCGCCACGACTTCCCCGAGCTGAAGATCGTCTTCGAGCACATCACCACCCGCGAGGCTGCGCAGTACGTGGCCGAGGCCGGGCGCCACACCGCCGCCACCATCACCGCCCACCATCTGCTCTACAACCGCAACGCGATCTTCACCGGCGGCATCCGCCCGCACTACTACTGCCTGCCGGTGCTCAAGCGCGAAGAGCATCGCCGCGCGCTGGTGGCCGCGGCCACCTCGGGCAGCGACCGCTTCTTCCTCGGCACCGACAGCGCGCCTCATGCCGCCCACCTGAAGGAGCACGCCACCGGCTGCGCCGGCTGCTACACCGCGCTGAGTGCGCTCGAGCTGTATGCCGAAGCCTTCGAGGCCGCGGGCGCACTCGACAAGTTCGAGGCCTTCGCCAGCTTCCACGGCCCGGCCTTCTACGGCCTGCCGCGCAACACGGGCACCGTCACGCTGCGCAAGGAGGCCTGGCAACTGCCCGAGAGCCTGCCCTTCGGCGAGGCCGCGCTGAAGCCGCTGCGCGGTGGCGAGACGTTGGCCTGGAGACTCGCATGAAGGTCATGCTGCTGATCGACGCCGACAACGTCTCGGCCGCGGTCATCGAGCAGGCCGTGGCCAAGGTGATGGCCGAGCACGGTGCCATCCACGTGCGGCGCGCGTACTGCACGGCCGAGACGGCGGTCACGCATCAGAAGCTCTTCAAGGCACATTCCATCCGCCCGATCGTCAACCTCTCCAGCGGCAAGAACGCCAACGACATCGCGCTCGCCATCGACGCCATCGACCTGGCCGTGTCCGAGCGGCCCGACGTGGCGGTGATCGTCTCGTCGGACTCCGACTTCGCGCCGCTCGTGATCCGGCTGCGCGAGAAGGGCTGCCGCGTCGAGGGCATTGGCCAGCACGGCAAGACCGGCGAGGAATGCAAGCCGGTCTACGACGTCTTCGCCGAACTGGTGCACACGAAGAAGGCGGCAGCCGCGCCGGCACCCGCGCCAGCGCGCAAGCGCGCCGCCAAGCCGCCCAAGGCGGCCGCCCCGGTGCCCGCTCCTCCGCCCGCACCGGCGCTGCCCGAAGGCGTGCAGAACATCCTGGCTGCGTTGCCCGAGCTGTTGCAGGGCGGCAAGATCGAACTGGGCATTGCCGCCGAGCGGCTGCGCGGGGCGGGCCTGCTGGCCAAGAACGCGCCCTCGACCAAGCTCTTCAAGAAGCACCTCGAGTTCTTCGCGCTGACGCCCGAGCGCCAGCCGAACAAGGTGCAGTACCGGGTGGGCTGAAGCGGGCGTTCAGCCGCCTGGCGTGTGCGGCTCGTTCGAGCCGCCGTGGATGAACACCCGCACCGCCTTCGGGTTGCGTGCGAACGAAGGCGTCAGCCCGTACCAGCGCTGGAAGGTGCGCGAGAACTGCGGCGAGTCGGCAAAGCCGGCGGAGTAGGCCACCTGCGTCAGCGAGCGCGGGGTGTAGAGCACGTCGTACACGCGGCGTTGCTTGAGCCAGTTGTGATAGTCGCGCACCGACATGCCCACGGCCGACGAGAACAGGCGCGACATCACCTGCTGCGAATAGCCGAACTGGCGTGCCAGGTCGTCCAGGCTCAGGTGGGGGTTGGCGTCGAGCCTGCGGATCAGCTCCAGCGCGCGCGGGTCGGGCGCAGGGGCGGGCGGGAGTTGGTGCCCCGCCTCGGCCACCACCGCCTCGAACAGGTTCTCCGCCTGCTCGATCGTCACCGTGCCGCGGTGCACCGCGGCCATGTCCTCGTCCAGCGGCTTGAAGGCGTGCCGGTCGAGTGCCACCGCGCCGGGGTGCTGCATGGCGCGGAACACATGGAAGGCGGGGTGCGAGGGCAGGATGTTCAGGCTCAGCAGCGGCACGCCGCGGGCATCCAGGGAGCGCGCCACGAGCGGAGCGACCAGCACCGCCGCTGCATGCAGCGTGGCGCCTTCCCGCAGGCTCAGGCGGAAGGGCGCGTAGTCGGCACTCAGCAGCAACACGGCCGGGTGGCGCACCGTCACCCCGCTGGCGAGCTGGGAGCCGGTGTAGATGAAGCCGTGGTGCCCCAGCACGTAGGAGTTGTCCCGCGTGTCCCCATCCTGGCCGGCCTCGGGCAGCGGGAGGGTGTGTGGAGCGGGGAGGGCGGGCATGCGGGTCAAGCTGAATGGAATCTGATGGTGCATTTCAGTGCACGGTCGTTTAGAAATCCATCCTCGGTGACCCTGATGGGCTGTGCCGCCAGGCGGAAGAGGGCGCGTTGCGGAGCCGATGAGACAATCCCGCCCGTGAAGCAAGCCAGACCGCCGCTGGTGCGATCGTGGAAACACGGCACTGGAGGAAGGTCCGGACTGCGCAGGGCGGCGTAGCAGCTAACGGCTGTCCACCGTGAGGTGAGGATCAGAGCAACAGAGACGAGCCGATTCAGTTCGGGTGAAACGGGCAATCTCTACGCGCAGCAACACCAAATAGGCCAGCGTTGATGTGGCTCCGCGGAGCTGGCGGGTAGGTGGCATCGAGCCGTGCAGCGATGCACGGCCCAGAGGAATGGCGGTCACGTGCGGGAAACCGCACGCACAGAATCCGGCCTATCGGCTTGCTTCACACTTTTCGTTTGGCCCCGCAACCGCGCGGGCAAGGGCGGGCTCCTACACTCGCCGCTCCCATGAATCCCGACGCCCACACCCTCTGGCGCGCCCCGCGCTGGGCCCTCGCATTCCTGCTTGCGTGCCTGGGCATGCTCGGGCCCTTCTCCATCGACACCTACCTACCGGCCTTCACCGGCATCGCGCAGTCGGTGGGCGCCACGCCGGTCGAGATGCAGCAGACGCTGTCGGCCTACCTGTTCGGCTTCGCGCTGATGAACCTCTTCCACGGTGCGCTGTCCGACAGCTTCGGCCGCCGGCCGGTCGTGCTGTGGGGCATTGCGGTGTTCACCCTCGCGTCGGCGGGCTGCGCGCTGGCCAACCACATCGGCACGCTGGTGTTCTGGCGCGCGGTGCAGGGCATGTCGGCGGGCGCAGGCATCGTGGTCTCGCGCGCGGTGATCCGCGACATGTTCCCGCCGGCCGATGCGCAGCGCGTGATGTCGCAGGTGACGATCTACTTCGGCATCGCCCCGGCCATCGCGCCCATGGTGGGCGGCTTTCTCTTCGTGCACCTCAACTGGCACGCGATCTTCTGGTTCCTCACCGCCGTGGGTGTGGCGCTGTGGGTGGCCAACTACCGCTTGCTGCCCGAGACGTTGCACAGCACGCAGCGCCAGCCCTTCAACCTGCGCCACCTGATGCGCGGCTACTGGTCGCTGGGCGCGAACCCGCGCTTCATCGCGTTGGCGCTCGCTAGCGGCATCCCGTTCAACGGCATGTTCCTCTATGTGCTCTCGGCGCCGGTGTTCCTGGGTGAGCACCTGGCGCTCAAGCCCGAGCAGTTCTTCTGGTTCTTCCTGCTCACCATCGCCGGGATCATGGGCGGCGCCTTCGTCTCGGGGCGGCTCGCCGGGCGCGTGAAGCCCCGGCACCAGATCCGCCACGGGCTGCTGATCATGCTGCTGGTCTCGCTGCTCAACCTCGGGCTCAACCTCGCGTTCACGCCGCAGGTGTGGTGGGCGCTCGTGCCGATCGCGGTGTTCGCCTTCGGCTGGGCGCTGATGGTGCCGGTCGTCACGCTGATGGTGCTCGACCTCGTGCCTGAGCGGCGCGGCATGGCGTCAAGCTTCCAGGCCTGCGTGGGCAGCGTGGCCAATGGCTTCGTGGCGGGCGTGATCGCGCCACTCGTGATGCATTCCACGCTGGCGCTCGCCGCCACCTCGCTGGCGATGCTGGGCATCGGCCTGGCGGCCTGGGTCTGGGTCAAGCCCCGCGTTTCCTAAAGAACGCCTCCGCGGGGCCGATATCTGGCACAGACGCTCCGGCTTCGCGGGGCTGTGTGTCGGAGTCTTTTCATCATGCGATCCCTGCCTCGGCCTCTGGTGGCTGCGCTGTTCGGCCTCGGCCTGTGGGCCCTGGTTCCGGCCGTGCGTGCGGCGGAGATGGTCATCAAGACCTCGCCGGGCAAACCTGCGCTCAACCGCGCGGCGGAGCCCGATGCGGAAGAAAACCTGGGCAAGCTGTCCAAGAAGCCGTCACCCAAGCCGCCCCTGGGCGCGGGCGACGAGGGCATGGACAAGCTGCGCGAGCGCCTGGCCGAGAAGCTCGGTGCGAACAAGACGGTCGACAGCCCCGACCCTGCCGTGCTGCGCGTGGTCTCGCGGCCATCCGCCGCCGGCGGTGCCGGTTCGATGGACGTGCCTCCGGGCATCCACTGGAGCGAGCCGCAGCGCCGCCCGGCCGCGCCCAAGACAGTGGTCAAGAAGTACCCCGAACATTGGTCGTACCAGGGCGAAGGCGGCCCCGAGAACTGGGGGCAGATGAAGCCCGAGTTCTCCATGTGCAGCAGCGGCAAGCGGCAAAGCCCGATCGACATCCGCGACCAGATCTCGGTGCAGCTCGACCCGGTGCAGTTCGACTACAAGCCGAGTGCCTTCCGCGTCATCGACAACGGCCACACGGTGCAGGTCAACGTGTCGCCCGGTAGCAGCATCGAAGTGATCGGCCGGCGGTTCGAGCTGGTGCAGTTCCACTTCCACCGCCCATCGGAAGAGCGCATCAACGGCCGCCAGTTCGACATGGTGGCCCACCTCGTGCACAAGGACCTCGAAGGCAGGCTCGCCGTGGTGGCCGTGCTGCTCGACCGCGGCAGCGCGCAGCCCATCGTGCAGCAGGTGTGGAACAACCTGCCGCTGGAGAAAGGCGAGGAGCTCGCCGCCAAGGCGCCGATCGACCTCAACGGCCTGCTGCCCACCGAGCGCGGCTACTTCACCTACATGGGCTCGCTCACCACGCCCCCGTGCAGCGAGGGCGTGCTGTGGATGGTGATGCGCACGCCGGTGTCGATCTCGCCCGAGCAGATCGGCATCTTCTCGCGCCTGTACCCGATGAACGCGCGGCCGATCCAGGCGGCCAGCGGGCGGTTGATCAAGGGTTCGAACTGAGCATGCCGCTTCTGTCTCGCCGCCCGCCGCTCGCGAGCTGGCTCTTCCTCGGCGCCATGGGCGCCATCGTCGCCGCGGTGCTCACCAGCACGCTGGTGATCGACAGCTTCGTGCGCGACGAGGCCCGCCAGCAGGCCACCCGCTTCCTGCAGACCAACGCCGATGCCCTGCGCGATGCGCTCGACCGCGGCATGGCCCAGCACTACGAAGAGGTGCAGGTGATCGCCCAGCTCGACCAGGTGGCGCGCAGCGGCGACATGCCCGCCGTGCGCCGCACGCTGGAGCAGGTGCGCGCCAGCTTCCCGCAGTTCGCCTGGATCGGGCTCACGGACAACCAGGGCGTGGTCGTGGCCGCCGTCGACGGCCTGCTGCAGGGCGTGAACGTCTCGGCGCGCCCCTGGTACGCCGGTGCGCGCAACGCCGGCTTCGTGGGCGACGTGCACCGCGCGGTGTTGCTGGAGAAGCTGCTGCCCGCGCAGCCCGAGCCCTGGCGCTTCGTCGACATCGCCGCGCCGGTGCGTGGGGCCGATGGCGAGCTGCGCGGCGTGCTGGGCGTGCACCTCAGCTGGACCTGGGCCGCCCAGATCAAGCTCGAACTCGTCGACCAGGTGATCGAACAGCACCAGGCCGAGGCCCTGGTGCTTTCGGCCGACGGCACCGTGCTGCTCGGCTCGGCCGCGTTGCAGGGCAAGAAGCTCGAGCCGAGCGCGGGCACGCTCAGCGTGTCGTCCAAGACGCGTGGCGCCGGCCGCTACCCGGGCCTGGGCTGGCAGGTGGTGCTGCGCCAGCCCGATGCAGTGGCCATGGGGCCTTTCCATGCGTTGCAGAAGCGCACCCTGCTGGCCGCCGGTGCCCTGTGCCTCCTGCTCGCGCCGCTGCTGTGGCTGCTCTCGCGGCGCCTGGCCGCACCGATGCGCGAACTCGCCGCCGGGCTGGACACCGACAGCACGGCTTCCGCCGCCCGCAACCCGCTGTACCGCGAGGCTGCGCTGCTGGGCGACGCTCTGACACGCTTCGCGCAGCGGCAGCGCGACGATGCCGCGCGCCTGCGCGAGCTCAACGCCACGCTGGAAGAGCGCGTGGCGCAGCGTACCGCCGCGCTGGCGAGCAGCGAGCACCGCCTGCGCGATATCACCGACAACGTGCCCGCGCTGATCGCCTACTTCGGCGCCGACGAGGTGTGCCAGTTCGCCAATGCCACGGCGATGGCGGTCCACGAGGTCTCGCCCGAACGCCTGCACAACCTGACCTTGCGCGAGGCGCTGGGCGAGCGCTACGACGAGCACCGGCCGTACATCGCGCACGCGCTGGCCGGGCAGCGCAGCGCCTACGAAGGCGAGGTGCAGATCCGCGGCAAGGAGATCGCCTTCCAGACCCACTACGTGCCCGATCGCGACGCCGACGGCCGCGTGGCCGGCATCTACGTGCTGGCCTCCGACCAGACCGCGCTCAAGGCCGCCGAGCGCCGCAGCGCCGCCGGCGAACGGCGCCTTCGCACCATCGCCGACAACCTGCCGGTGCTCATCGCCTACGTCGACAAGGACGAGCGCTACCAGTTCTGCAACGCCACCTTCAAGAGCTGGATGGGCGTGGACCCGCAGGCGGTGGGCGGTCGCTCCGTCTCGGAGATGCTGAGCCCCGAGGACTACGCGCCGCGCAAGCCCCTGCTGGCACGTGCCTTGGCCGGCGAGCGCACCGAGTTCGAGATGGTGACCACCACAGCCGGCGTCAGCCGCCACCTCCATACCACCTACCTGCCCGACGTGTCCGAGGGCGGGGCGGTGCGCGGCATCTACGCGCTGGCGGTCGACATCACCGCGATGAAGACCGCCGAAGAGCAGCTCCTGCGGATGGCGCGCACCGACACGCTGACCGGCCTGCCCAACCGGCTGCGCTTCAACGAGAAGCTCTCCGACGCGCTGGCGCGCAGCCGCCGCCAGCAGCAGCCCCTGGCCTTGCTGTTCCTCGACATCGACAAGTTCAAGCTCATCAACGACACCCTGGGCCACGCCGGTGGCGACTCGGTGCTCAAGCTCTTTGCGCAGCGCGTCTCGGCCTGCGTGCGCGAGACCGACACCGTCGCCCGCCTGGCCGGCGACGAGTTCGTGGTGATCCTCGAAGACCTGCACACGCCCGCCGAGCCGCAGTTCATCGCGCGCAAGATCATTGCGGCCATCAACCGCAGTTTCGAGTTGCCCGAAGGCCTGTGGGACGTCAGCACCAGCATCGGCATCGCCTACCACCCGGACGGTCACGTGCCACCCTCCACCCTGCTGGCCGCCGCCGACCGGGCGCTCTACGAGGCCAAGGCCGGCGGACGCAATACCTTCCGCCTGTCGGCCCCCTGAGGCACCGCCGTGGTGCCAAGCTGACGCGCCAATGCGGTGAGATCGCTCCAGTCTGGGGCATTCACACGCGCCAGAAAGGCACAGAATTTGCGTTCGTTTGGTGCTTTTGGCACCTTGAATGTGATTGCGCGCCGTGGTGGTGCGCACTGGGTGCCCTGATTCGGGACCCCCATGGAGCAACTCAAACAAGGCACCGACGCCCTCTTCATTCTTCTGGGCGCGATCATGGTGCTGGCCATGCACGCCGGCTTCGCCTTCCTCGAACTCGGCACCGTGCGCAAGAAGAACCAGGTCAATGCGCTGGTGAAGATCCTGGTCGATTTCGCCGTCTCGACCGTCGCCTACTTCTTCGTCGGCTACACCGTGGCCTATGGCGTGCAGTTCTTCAGCGGCGCCGAGACGCTGGCGGCGAAGAATGGCTACGACCTGGTGAAGTTCTTCTTCCTGCTGACCTTCGCGGCGGCCATCCCCGCCATCATCTCGGGCGGCATCGCCGAGCGGGCGCGTTTCGGCCCGCAGCTGATGGCCACGGCCGTCGTGGTCGGCCTCGTGTACCCGCTGTTCGAGGGCGCGGCCTGGGGCGGGCGCTTCGGCCTGCAGGGCGTCATCAAGGACCTGA
>NZ_DASSRA010000331.1:0-9797 GCF_035702065.1 Rhizobacter sp. | reverse complement strand
CTCCACCCGCGGCCTGCTGCTGATGAACCACGAGGCCACGACCGACAACTTCCTGCACGTCAACGGCAGCAGCGCGCGCCCGCGCCCGGCCTCCGAGACGGACAAGGAGATCGCGGTGCACGGCATCTCCGCCGTCGAGGTGCGCAAGACCGGCAACCAGTGGTCCTACGTGCAGGACTCGGCCTACAACCGCCGCGTGACGCCGCTCACCCCGGTGCAGCTCTCCGGCGCAGCCCGGGGACACGCGCTGATGCGCACCCTGTACTCGACCGCCGGCACCGCCGCGCGCGGCACCATCAACAACTGCGGCACGGGCAACACGCCCTGGGGCACCTACCTCTCGGGCGAGGAGAACTGGGCCGGCTACTTCACCCGCGGCGCGGCCGACAACGCAGCGCGCGACGCCAAGAGCGTGGTCTCGCTCAACCGCTACGGCCGTGCGCAGGGCGCAGCCAGCCGCCATGGCTGGGAGACCTCGGGCGCCGACGACAAGTACCGCCGCTGGGACATCAGCAAGACCGGCGCCTCCACCGACGGCACCGACGACTACCGCAACGAGTTGAACACCTTCGGCTACATCGTCGAGATCGACCCGTACGACAAGACCAAGGCAATCAAGAAGCGCACCTCGCTGGGCCGCTTCGCGCATGAGAGCGCCTCGTTCGGCAAGGCCGTGGCCGGCAAGCCGCTGGCCGTGTACATGGGCGACGACTCGATCGGCGAGTACATGTACAAGTTCGTCTCCACCGCCAACTGGGATGCGGCTGACGCGAGCGCAGCCGACCGCATCGCCACCGGCGACAAGTACCTGGATGCAGGCAAGCTGTACGTGGCGCGCTTCAACGCCGACGGCAGCGGCACCTGGATCGAGTTGAACATCGCCAACACGGCCATCGCCGGCTACGCGAACTACGCCTTCGCCGATCAGGGCGACGTGCTCATCAACGCGCGTCTCGCGGCCGATGCGGTGGGCGCCACCAAGATGGACCGCCCCGAGTGGTGCGCCGTCAACCCGGTGAGCGGCGAGATCTACTACACGCTCACCAACAACAGCAGCCGCAAGCTCGCGCCCACCGGCACGCAGCTGGGCCTGGACGCACCCAACCCGCGCAGCTACGCCGACTCGCGCTCGGGCGCTGCACCCGGAGCGCCGGGCAACATCAACGGCCACATCATCCGCCTGCGCGAGACCGGCGGCGAACCGGCGGCCACCAGCTTCAACTGGGACGTCTACCTCTTCGGCGCGCAGGCGGCACGTGATGCGGCCAACACCACGTTGACCGACGCCGAGTACGCCGCCCGCGTGAACATCTCGGGCCTGACCGACGAGCAGGACTTCTCCAGCCCCGATGGCCTGTGGTTCAGCCAGAACACCAAGCTGCTCTATGTGCAGACCGACGACGGCTCCTACACAGACGTCACCAACTGCATGATGCTGATCGGCGTGCCGGGCACGGTGGGCGACGGCGCCGCAGCGACGCTGAGCTACCCGGTGGCGGGCGGGGCCAACGTCGATGTGCAAACCTTCGTGGGTGCCAAGCCCACGCCGACCAAGCTCAAGCGCTTCCTGGTCGGCCCCGGCGATTGCGAACTCACCGGCTGCACCGAGACGCCCGATGGCCTGACGGTGTTCGCCAACATCCAGCACCCGGGCGAGACGATCACCGCCGCCAATGTCGCCAACCCGGCGAGCTACCGCAGCCACTGGCCGGCCAATGCCGGCTACCAGGGCACGGTCGGCACCGCCACGGCGCGCCCGCGCTCGGCCACCATCGCCATCACCAAGAACGACGGCGGGCGCATCGGCAGCTGAACACGCAGCGGATCACGAAGGAGAGAAGTTGAGCTTTGGCCGCGGGGCTTGCCCCGCGGCCTTTTTTCATGGCGCTCAGTGCGTCGCCAGCAACGACTTGAAGCTGTCGCGTGAGGCAGGCGACAGGTCGGAGGTTTGCTCCGGGCCGGGGAAGCTGCGCGCGCCCACGTCGGCCACGTAGCGGCGCGCGGCGGCGGCGATGTCCTGTGCCACGTTGAGGTAGCGGCGCGTGTGGCGGGGCTGGAAGTCGGTGTACAGGCCGAAGAGATCGTGAAAGACCTGGATCTCGCCATCGCAGTGCGGGCCCGAGCCGATGCCGATGGTGGGGATGGTGAGGCGGCGCGAGACCTCCTCGGCCACAGTGGCCGGCACCAGCTCCAGCACCACGGCGAAGGCGCCGGCCTCCTGCAGCGCCAGGGCATCGTCGAGCAGCGTGACCGCCGCGGTGGGCTCCCTGGCCTGCACGCGCGGGCCACCCAGCGCATGCGTGGATTGCGGCGTGAAGCCCAGGTGGCCGCACACCGGGATGCCGGCATGCACCAGCCGCTTCACCGTGGGTGCGACTTCGGCACCGCCTTCAAGCTTCACCGCGCCGACCTTGCCTTCGACCATCAGGCGGCCGGCGTTGCGCAGGGCCTCGTCGCTGGTCACCTGGTAGGTCATGAAGGGCATGTCGCCGATGACCAGGGCGCGCTGCGTGCCGCGCGACACGCTGCGTGCGTGGTAGATCACCTGGTCGAGGGTGACGGGCAGGGTGGTGTCTTCGCCCTGGATCACCATGCCCAGCGTGTCGCCCACCAGCAGCAGGGGCACGCCGGCAGCGTCGAGCATCTGGGCCGAGGTGTAGTCGTAGGCGGTGAGGGCGGCCACGCGCTCGCCGCGGGTCTTCATGGCCACGATGTCGCGGCCGGTGAGTCGGAGTGTCTTCATGGGGTGCTCCAGAGGTTGACGGAACAGAGGGGCGGGCGCACATTGCCAGCCGCGGTGGCTTCAGTCAACGCTAAGACTTGCCGTATTCCTCATAGTCATTCCTAAGAGCTCACGATGACCCTGGAAGACCTGCGCATCCTCGTCGCCGCCTGTGAGGCCGGCAGCCTCAGCGCGCTGGCGCGCGACACGCGCCGCACGCAGTCGGCGGTGAGCCAGCACATCTCGCGGCTCGAATCGGAGCTGGGCGTGAAGCTGTTCGAACGCCATGCGCGCGGCGTGGAGCCCACGGCCGCCGGGCGGGTGTTGAAGGAGTTCGCGCTCGAAGGGCTGGACGCGATCGAGGTGGGCCTGCAGCGCATCCGTGCGCTGCAGCACGGCGAGCCGGCCAGCCTGTCCATCACCACCGGCGGCACCACGGTGCGCCACTTCATGATGGGCGCCATCGTGCGCTTCAGGAAGGCGCATGCCGGCGTGAACCTGCGCTTCCTGCCGGCGGGTTCCACGCGCAGGTGCTTCGAGATCCTGCGCCTGAGTCAGGCCGACCTCGGCTTCATCACCATCGGCGAGCCCACGCGCGGCATCAAGGTGCGCACGGTGGCGCAGCAGCGGCTCTTCCTGCTGGCGGCGCCCACCGACCCGCTGGCCGCGCGGCGCCGGCTGAACGTGGCCGATCTGGCCGGCATCCGCTACCTGGGCCTCTCGGGCGGCACCACGCACCAGAGCGCCATCGAGCAGGCGGCGGCCGAGCGCGGCCTGGAGCTCAAGCCCGAGATCGTGTTCGACGACTTCGACACCGCCAAGGTGTTCGTCGAGCTGGGCCTGGGCCATGCCATCGTGCCGGCGGTGCATGCGCACAACTTCGCCCAGGGCGGCACGGTGAAGGCCGTGCCCATCGCCGACCTGCCGCCGGTGTCCATCGGGTGGGCCTTCCGCCACTGGCAGCACCTGTCGCCCACGGCGCGCGAGTTCGCCTCGCTGATGGACCAGGAGCTCAAGAAGATGGCGAAGGCGGTGCCGGGGTTCTCGCTGGCGACGTGATGCGTCGGATCAGCCGCGGCCCACGTAGGGCATCTTGGTGGCCATGATGGTCATGAACTGCACGTTCGATTCGAGCGGCAGCGCGGCCATGTGCACGATGGCGTCGGCCACGTGTTGCACGTCCATGCGCGGCTCCACCATCATCTGGCCGTTGGGCTGCAGGATGCCCTTTGCCATGCGCTCGGTCATCTCGGTGGCGGCGTTGCCGATGTCGATCTGCCCGCAGGCGATGTCGTAGGCACGGCCATCGAGCGAGGTCGACTTGGTCAGCCCCGTGATGGCGTGCTTGGTGGCGGTGTAGGGCGCGGTGAAGGGGCGCGGCGCATGGGCCGAGATCGAGCCGTTGTTGATGATGCGCCCGCCGCGCGGCGACTGGTTCTTCATCAGGCGGAAGGCCTGCTGCGTGCAGAGAAAGGCGCCGGTCAGGTTGACGTCGACCACGGCCTTCCACTGCGCGTAAGTCAGCTCTTCGAGCGGCACGGGCGGCGTGCCGCTGCCGGCGTTGTTGAACAGCAGGTCGAGGCGGCCGAAGCGTGCGTGCGTCTTGTCGAACAAGGCCTTGACCGACTCCGGGTCGCCCACGTCAGTGGGCACGGCCAGCGCGTTCGAGCCGAGTTCACCTGCATCGGCCACCGCCTGGTTCAGGGGCTCCGCGCGCCGACCGGCGAGCACCACGCCGTAGCCGGCACGCAGCAGGGCCAGCGAGGTGGCGCGGCCGCTGCCGGTGCCGGCACCGGTGACGAGGGCGATCTTCATGGTGCAGGCTCCTTCTCGAGGGCGGGCGTTTCGGGCGGGGCCTCGAAGCAATCGGCAAAGGTGAAGAACAGCGAGGCGTAGAACACGGCAGTGAACAGCAGCACGGCCGGCATCATCACCAGCGGCGCCACGCCGGGCGCGCCGATGAGGGCGAACAGCAGCGAGCTGGCCAACGCGAAGCCCATCACGATGCCCACGCCGGTGAGGCCGTAGACCGCAAAGGCCCACTTGTTGCGCCAGCAGGCCACGGTGCTGAAGAACATGGCCTTGCCTGCCGACTGGCCGCCCCAGAAGACCAGCGCCGGGGCATGCCAGAACGGCAGGCTGAGCAGGGTGGTGGCGCCGGCGAACCACAGGAAGCCGAGCTGCAAGCGGCCATCGGCCAGGCGCTCCGCCAAGCCTTCGGGCGTGGCCTTCTCGGCCAGGGCCGCGGTCTGGAAGGCCTGCATGCGCCCGCCGTCGATGGCGATGTAGACCAGGGCCACCGCGAACATGCAGGCGGCGTAGATCGCCCCCAGCTGCCACAGTGGGCGTGCATGCGGGCCGCGCAGGGGCGCGAACATGATGCTGGGCGTGGGGAAGCGGCCTTGCAGCGCCTGGTGCGTGCCCCGCATGAAGCCAAGCGTGATGAGCGGCAGGCTGGCCGAGAACAGCAGCGGCCCCACCCAGGGGATCAACTGGGCGACCACCATGCCCAGCAACAGCATGCCGAACAGGCCCATGAAGGAGAACGGCCGCGCGAAGAAGATGCGAAAGCCCTGGCGCACCCACAGTGCGCCGCGGCTGGGGGGGACGAGACGGAGTTGCATGGTTGGTTTGGTCACACGCCTCAGATCAGCGAAGGGTGCCAGGGTTCACTGACCCGGTGTGTCAGCACGCGCTCGAAGTGCGTGGGGTCGTGGGCTTTCAGCATGGAGGCGTCGCGCGGCAGGTGGAAGTCCCACAGCCGCGACACCCAGAAGCGCAGCGCCGCGGCGCGCAGCAGCGCCGGCATGAGTCGCCGCTCGCCCGAGTTCAGCTCGCGCACCGCGTTGTAGGCGGCGACGAAGGCCACGGCGCGGTCTTCGTCCAGGCGGCCGCTTTCGAGGTCGGTGCACCAGTCGTTGAGGCAGACGGCGATGTCGAACAGAAAGGTGTCGACGCCGGCGAAGTAGAAGTCGAAGAAGCCGGTGAGCTGGTGGCCTTCGAACATCACGTTGTCGCGGAACAGGTCGGCGTGGATGGGCCCGCGCGGCAGCGCCGCGTAGGCGGCCGAGGCGCCCAGCTGCTGCTGGAAGGCCAGCTCGCTCTCGATCAGTGTGCGCTGCTCGGCCATGAGATAGGGCGCGACCACCGGCACCGTCTCGCCCCACCAGGCGAGGCCGCGCAGGTTGGGTTGGTGGCGCGGGTAGTCGGCGCCGGCCAGGTGCATGCGCGCCAGCATGGCGCCCACGCTTTCGCAGTGGCTGGTGTCGGGGGCGAGCTGGTGGCCGCCGCTCAGGCGGTTGACCACCGCCGCCGGCTTGCCGCAGAGCTGGTGAAGGATCTCCCCGCCCGCATCGGCCTGCGGGTCTGGCACCGGGATGCCGTGCTGCGCCAGGTGCTTCATCAGGTGCAGGTAGAAGGGCAGCTGCTCGGCGGTCAGCCGCTCGAACAGCGTGAGCACATAGCGGCCCTGCGTGGTGTCGAGAAAGTAGTTGGTGTTCTCGATGCCGGAGGCGATGCCCTTGAGGGTGCTGAGATCGCCGATCCCGAGGCGGCCCGCCAGCGCGGCGGCCTCGTCGAATGAGACTTCGGTGAAGACGGCCATGTCAGTGGCGCCCGGCCGCCCGAAGCCACTGAGCGCCCCCTCGGGGGGCAGCGAGCGAAAGCGAGTGTGGGGGTTTCATGTCAGGGCCGAGGCAGCGCAATGCTGGGGGTCGGTGGCGTGAAAGTCATGGCGACGATTGTAGGCAGCGGGTTCTCCGCAGGAGCAGGCCGCCGGTGGCATGTCACTTGCCCCTTTGCGGCATGTCGATGTGGGACCGCATTCTCGGCACTCTGGGCGCGGAGTTCTCGGACGTTGCCGACGTCGAGCAGATCACGCGCATTCTGGTGCGCCTCTTGCTCGCAGCGCTGCTGGGCGGTGTGCTCGGCTACGAGCGCGAGCAGCAGGGCAAGGCGGCGGGCATCCGCACGCACATGCTGGTGGCCATGGGCGCGGCACTGTTCGTGTTCGTTCCACAGCAGGCCGGCCTGCAGGTGGCCGACATGAGCCGTGTGATCCAGGGCGTGATCGCCGGCATCGGCTTCCTGGGTGCCGGTGCCATCATCAAGAACCGTTCCGAGGAACAGGTGCAGGGCCTCACCACGGCGGCGGGTGTGTGGATGACGGCAGCAATCGGCATCGCCTGCGGCCTCGGGCGGGAGATGACCGCGGTGCTCAGCACGCTGCTGGGCCTGGCCGTGCTGGCCTTGGTGCCCAAGCTGGCTGGCAAGCCCTAGTCAGGCCGCACCCGCACAAAGCTCGCAAAGCGCGGCGCGCCGTCCGGGTGCAGGCCGATGTAGCGGTAGGTGACCTGGCTGCCGATGGGCGGTGGCGCCGCGCGATCGGCATCGCGCAGGCCGCTGCCCAGCTTGAAGTGCAGGCCTTGCGGTGTCTGGACGAGCAGCGCTCCGACCAGGCCCTGGTATTTGCCTTTGCCGGGCACATGGCCGACCACGGTGGCTTCGGCGTCGAGGTGCTGCTTGAGCTTGAGCAGGTCGTCGCTGCGTTCGCCGCGGTACAGCGATGCACCCCGGTGCAGCACCAGCCCCTCGCCGCCAGCGCGAACCGTGTCGTGCAGCAGGGCACGCAGTGCCGCTTCGTCGGCAAGCTGGCGGTGTGGCACGGGCTGCAGCCAGGGCACGGCCCTGCGCGCGAGGTCCTGCGTGAGGGCGGGCAAGCGTTGGTCGAAGGTGCCGGTGTGCGAGGGCAGGTCGAACACCATGTAGCGCAGCTGCCGCCAGGCGCCGTCATCGGGCAGTTCTTTCGCGACCGCGGATGACGCGGTGGTGAAGCGGCCTCGCCCGCCCCACAGTTCGCCGTCGAGCGCTTGCGCGGGCCAGCCCGCGGTGAACCAGGCGGGGGCCTGGATGCGCTGGCCGTGACGCGTCCACAACTGCTCGCCATCCCAGTAGCCGCGCACCCCGTCGTACTTTTCGCTGACGCGGTAGTCGGCCAGGTTCACGCCACCGCGGTAGACGTTGGCCAGCATCAGGGGCCGCGCGGTGGCGTGGCTGGTGCGAGGCACCCAGGGCAGGGCGCCCATCGCGAGGAGCAGGGCGCGTCGGTGGTTCGAAGGCAGAGGCATGGTCGGTGGCTGCGGTTGAAGAAGAAGCTGCGCAGGCTAGTGCCAGGCGGCAGGCGTGCCCAGCCCACCGAGGAGGGCCGTTCGGCCGTCGCCACACCCCAAGGAGCGACACCGCGGGCCGGCGACATGACCCTGCACCCGGGTTCTCCCTCATGACGTCAAAGCAGCGCAGCGATGTAATCCGGTTCGCAAATGGAAGCGATTCCACTTTCCCAAAGTTACATCGGCCCCAAGGAAATCGACCTCATGTCCGCGTCTGCCATCGCGCCTGCTTCCCCCTCGGCTTCCCAGGCCTTGCCTGTGCTCGCGCCACCGCGCCATTCGCCGATGGCCACCACCGGTTTCACCTGGGGCGTGGCCACCGCCTCGTACCAGATCGAGGGCGCGACCCACCGCGACGGCCGCCTGCCCTGCATCTGGGACACCTACGCCGCCACCCCGGGCAAGGTCGTCAACGGCGAGAACGGCGACCGTGCCTGCGAGCACTACGACCGCTGGCAAAGCGACGTGGACCTGATCGCCTCGCTGGGCGTCGACGCCTACCGCCTGTCGATCGCCTGGCCGCGCGTGATGGACGAGCAGGGCCGGCCCAACCGCGCCGGCATCGACTTCTACAAGCGCCTGCTCGACCGGCTCGAAGCCAAGGGCCTGAAGCGCTTCGTCACGCTTTACCACTGGGATCTGCCGCAGCACCTGGAAGACCGCGGCGGCTGGGTGAACCGCGACACCGCCTACCGCTTTGCCGACTATGCCGACCTGATGAGCCGCGAGCTGAGCGGCCACGTCACCGCCTGGGCCACGCTCAACGAGCCCTGGTGCTCGGCCTTCCTCGGCTACGCCAACGGCCGCCATGCCCCCGGGCGCACCAACCTGCGCTTCGCCACCCAGGCCATGCACCACCTGCTGCTCGGGCACGGCCTGGCCCTGCCGGCCCTGGAGGCCAACGACCCCGGCGCGCTGCGCGGGCTGGTGGCCAACATCGGCCGCGGCGCTCCCGAGCGCGACACCCCGGCCGATCGCGAAGCGGCCCGGCTCTTCGAGGTGCAGCACAACGAGTGGGTGCTCGGGCCGCTGCTGCGCGGCGCCTACCCCGCCGACCTGTTCCGGCTGTGGCCGGGCACCGAGCCGCTGGTGCTGCCCGGCGACATGGAGACCATCCACCGCCCGCTGGACTTCCTGGGCATCAACTACTACTTCGTGAGCACGTTGCGCAGCGATGGCGCCCATGGCTTCACCGAGCTGCCGCCGCCGGCTGGCGCCGAGCTCACCCAGATGGGCTGGCACGTCCATCCGCAGGGCTTGCAGGAACTGCTGGTGCGCTTCAAGGCGAGCTACCCGAATCTGCCACCGATCTACATCACCGAGAACGGCATGGCCTCCGACGACCGGGTGGTCGACGGGGAGGTCGACGACGCCCAGCGCATCGCCTACCTCAACCGCCACTTCGCCGCCGTGTCGGGGGCGATGGAGGCCGGGGTGGATGTTCGCGGCTACTTCATCTGGTCGCTGATGGACAACTACGAATGGGCCTTCGGCTACACACCGCGCTTCGGCATCGTGCACGTCGACTACGCCACCCAACAGCGCACGCTCAAGCAAAGCGCCAAGGCATTCACCGCATTCCTCAAGAACCGCAGCGCGGGGTGACCCGCATTTTTCAAGAAATGGCCCTGAGGCCACCCAACGGAGAAGACAACATGTTCATTCGACTCAAGCCCCTCGCCCTGGCTGCCGCCCTTGCCCTGGCCGCCGCCGGTTCTGCACACGCCCAGAAGGCCGAGGTCATCCATTGGTGGACTTCCGGCGGCGAGTCGGCCGCCGTGAAGGAACTCGCCAACGCCTACAACCAGGCGGGCGGCACCTGGGTCGACGAGGCCGTGGCCGGCGCCGACAACGCGCGCGCCGCCGCCATCAACCGCATTGCCGGCGGCAAGCCGCCGACGGCCGCG
>NZ_DASSRA010000330.1:0-2300 GCF_035702065.1 Rhizobacter sp. | reverse complement strand
ACATCCAGGCCGGCAAGGTGCGTGCGCTCGCCGTCACCTCGGCCGCGCGCAGCCCGGCGCTGCCCAGCGTGCCCACGCTGCAGGAGGCCGGCGTAGCCGGCTTCGACGTGGCGAGCTGGCAGGCGTTCTATCTGCCGGCGGGCACGCCGGCTGCGATCGTGCAGCGGCTCAACGCCGAGGTGGAGAAGATCCTCACCCAGCCCGACGTGAAGGCGAAGATGGATGGGCTCGGACTCGTTCACACGGCCAACACCCCGGAACAGTTCACCGCCTTTGGTCGCAGCGAGTTGGCGAAATGGACCCAGGTCGTCAAGGACGGCAAAGTCAAACCCGAGTGACATGAATCCCCTCTACATCGCCATGCACGAGCGCGACAACGTCGCGATCGTTGCCAACGACGGCGGCCTGCCTGCGGGCACCGTCTTCCCTTCGGGCCTGACGCTCGTCGACAAGGTGCCGCAGGGCCACAAGGTGGCGCTGGTCGACATCGCCGCCGGCGAGACCGTGCGCCGCTACAACGTGACCATCGGCCGTGCGGCGCGTGCCATCCCCGCCGGCAGCTGGGTGCACGAGCGCCTGCTCGAGATGCCCGAAGCGCGCTCGCTCGACGGTCTGCCCCTCGCGACCGTGAAGCCCGCACCGCAACCGCCGCTGGAGGGCTACACCTTCGAGGGCTACCGCAATGCCGACGGCTCGGTGGGCACGCGCAACATCCTTGCCATCACCACCACCGTGCAGTGCGTGGCCGGCGTGGTCGACTTCGCGGTGCAGCGCATCAAGCGCGAACTGCTGCCCAAGTACCCCCACGTCGACGACGTGGTCGGCCTGGAGCACACCTACGGCTGCGGCGTGGCCATCGACGCGCCGGACGCGCACATCCCGATCCGCACGCTGCGCAACATCAGCCTCAACCCCAACTTCGGCGGCGAGGTGATGGTGGTGAGCCTGGGTTGCGAGAAGCTGCAGCCCGAGCGCCTGCTGCCGCCGGGCTCGTTTGCCATCGTCGACGAGCGCAACGTGGCCGACGTGGGCGCGACAGAAGAGGCCAAGCTTGACGTGGTCTGCCTGCAGGACGAGGCGCACGTCGGCTTCATGTCCATGATCGATTCGGTGATGTCCACCGCCGAGGAGCACCTCGAACGCCTGAACGCGCGGCGGCGTGAGACCGTGCCGGCCAGCGAACTGGTGGTGGGCGTGCAGTGCGGCGGCAGCGACGCCTTCAGCGGCGTCACCGCCAACCCCGCGGTGGGCTTCTGCACCGACCTGCTGGTGCGCGCAGGCGCCACGGTGATGTTCAGCGAGAACACCGAGGTGCGCGATGGCATCGACCAACTGACCTCGCGCGCCAGCACGCCCGAGGTGGCCGAGGCCATGATCCGCGAGATGGCCTGGTACGACGCCTACCTGCGCAAGGGTCAGGTCGACCGCAGTGCCAACACCACACCGGGCAACAAGAAGGGCGGCCTGTCGAACATCGTCGAGAAGGCGATGGGCTCCATCGTCAAGAGCGGCAGTTCACCGATCTCGGGTGTGCTCTCACCCGGTGAGAAGGCGAAGCAAAAGGGGCTGATCTACGCCGCCACGCCGGCCAGCGACTTCATCTGCGGCACGCTGCAGCTGGCTGCCGGCATCAACCTGCACGTGTTCACCACGGGCCGCGGCACGCCCTACGGCTTGGCCGAGGTGCCGGTGATCAAGGTCGCCACGCGCAGCGATCTCGCGCGCCGCTGGCACGATCTGATGGATGTGAACGCCGGGCGCATTGCGGATGGCACAGCCACCATCGAAGAGGTGGGCTGGGAGCTCTTCCGCCTGATGCTCGACGTGGCCAGTGGCCGCAAGAAGACCTGGGCCGAGCAGTGGAAGTTGCACAACGCGCTGGTGCTGTTCAACCCGGCGCCGGTGACTTAACGGCCTTGTTGTCCGCTTCGCGTGGCTCGTTCTTCCTACTTCCAACGGGTGCGCCGGGAGTCCGCCCCGGCGGGCGGGTCACTTTCATTTGTCGCGCCAAATGAAAGTAACCAAAGCAAAGGCGCTCTTCATCTGGCCGAACTGCGTGGCTTGAGGTCTCCTCGGTCTGTCCTCGCCATGCCACAGGATCGGCCGAACATCTGCTGCGACCTCACTACGGCTCGTCTCGCCTCGCTTCGCATCGGCTTGATCACGGCAAAGCGAAGCGAGCCGAGACACGATGCCGAAGGCGAGCCTTCTCTTGGGCCCCTTGGTGAGCCGTCGAGCAGCGCAGGGCTTGGGGGCTGCGTGCGCCAGCACGCTTCGTCTTCTGACTTCGCGCCGCCTGT
>NZ_DASSRA010000329.1:0-6171 GCF_035702065.1 Rhizobacter sp. | reverse complement strand
CACAAGCTGGGCATCAAGGCCAGCCCGACCGCGGTGCTGCAGTACGGCGACCACGGCGGTGCCGTCGCGGGACTCGTCGGCCAGGAGAACCGCGGCCTGGAGTACATGTACATCATGATGAACTCGGCGCGCTACGCTGTTGGCGTGCAGGGCATTGCGATTGCCGAGCGCGCCTACCAGAAGGCCGTGGCCTACGCGAAGGACCGTGTGCAGTCGCGCCCTGTCGACGGCTCCATCAACAAGAGCGCGCCCATCATTCATCACCCGGACGTGAAGCGCATGCTCATGACCATGCGCGCGCAGGTCGAAGGCTGCCGCGCCATGGCGCTGACCGCCGCCGCGGCCTACGACGCGGCCCACGCCCACCCCGATGCCGAGGTGCGCAAGCAGAACCAGGCCTTCTACGAGTTCATGGTGCCGCTGGTGAAGGGCTACAGCACCGAGATGAGCCTGGAGGTGACGAGCCTGGGCGTGCAGGTGCACGGCGGCATGGGCTTCATCGAGGAGACCGGCGCGGCGCAGTACTACCGTGACGCCAAGATCCTGACCATCTACGAAGGCACGACCGCCATCCAGGCCAACGACCTGGTGGGCCGCAAGACGGCACGCGACGGCGGCCAGACGGCCAAGGCCATCGCACAGCAGATCGCCGGCACCGAAGCCGAACTGGCCAAGCGCGACAGCGTGGCGGCACGCGCCATGCTGACCCGCCTGAAGGCGGCCCGCGTGGCCTTCGAGCAGGTGGTCGACTTCGTGGCCGGTGGCACCAAGGGCAACCCGAATGCCGTGTTCGCGGGCTCGGTGCCGTACCTGATGCTGGCCGGCAACCTGATGGCGGGCTGGCAACTGGCGCGCGCGCTGCTGGTGGCCGAGTCGCAGCTGAAGGCGGGCGAGGGTGATGCCGCATTCCTGAACGCCAAGGTGACGACGGCACGCTTCTACGCCGATCACATCCTGAGCCGCGTGCCCGGCATCCGCGATGCGATCGTCGAGGGCGCCGACAGCGTGACCGCGCTGGCGCTCGAAGCCTTCTGAGCTTGTCGCAGCAGTGACTGCCCCGGGCGGGTGTGCCGCGCACACTCGTCCCGCTTCTCGTCCAACCATTCTCCGGAGACCTCCCGTGGCCCTGCCTCCCGTTCTGCAGAACCTGCCGCTGCCCATCATTGGTTCGCCGCTCTTCATCATCAGCAACCCCAAGCTCGTGATCGAGCAGTGCAAGGCAGGTGTCGTGGGCTCCATGCCGGCGCTGAACGCCCGCCCCGCCGAGCTGCTGGACGAATGGCTGGCCGAGATCACCGAGACGCTGGCCGCCTACAACAAGGCCAACCCGGACAAGCCGGCCGCGCCTTTTGCCATCAACCAGATCGTGCACAAGAGCAATGACCGGCTCGATCACGACATGGCGCTGTGCGCCAAGTACAAGGTGCCCATCATCATCACCTCGCTGGGTGCGCGGGAGGACGTGAACCAGGCGGTGCACGCCTGGGGCGGCGTGGTGCTGCACGACATCATCAACAACAAGTACGCGCACAAGGCGATCGAGAAAGGTGCCGACGGCCTGATCGCCGTGGCCGCCGGTGCTGGCGGCCATGCCGGGGTGAAGAGCCCGTTCGCGCTGATCGCCGAGATCCGGGAGTGGTTCGACGGCCCGCTCGCGCTGAGCGGCTCCATCGCCACCGGCGATGCCGTGCTGGCCGCCCAGGCCCTTGGCGCCGACTTCGCGTACATCGGCACGGCCTTCATCGCGACCGAAGAAGCACGCGCTGCCGATGCCTACAAGGAGGCCATCGTCGCAGGGAGCTCAGACGACATCGTCTACTCCAACCTCTTCACCGGCGTGCATGGCAACTACCTGGCGCCGTCGATCCGCGCTGCAGGCCTCGACCCCGACAACCTGGAAGTCAGCGACGCCAGCAAGATGAGCTTCGGCTCCGAGCGGGCCAAGCCCAAGGCCTGGAAGGACATCTGGGGTTCGGGCCAGGGCATTGGTGCCGTGAAGAAGGTGGTGCCGGCGCGCGAACTGGTCGCCCGACTGTCCGAGGAGTACAAGGCGGCCCGCCGCCGCCTGGCGCTGGCCTGACCGGCCCCGCCTTCAGGGCTGTGCCGCCTCGACCGTGAGGTCGCAGTCGCAGCCCTGGCCCGCGGCGATCATGCGCATCGCCCAGCGGGCGGCCATCGCGGCCAGCCAGCGCGGCGCAGTGTGGCGCTGCGGCTCGCTGACCACGCCGCAGCGGTAGCGGCCTGTTTCCCCGTCCCAGCGCAAGGCCGCGCAGGCGCCACGCCGCTTGCGGCTGACCAGCATGCCCACCGGACAGGGCTCGGTGAGGCAGCACACCCCGCAGCCATTGCATGGCTCGCCCTGGGCCGGCTTGGGGGCGGCCTCGGGGTGGATGTGGATCACGCGGTGCATGCGAACAGCAGATTTGTCCCTGTTCGCATTGTGAGAAACGTCAGATAGTCCAATCCAGCGATGTGGCAGCGGTTCCGGGCCGGTGTTACAGTCGCGCCCAGACTTTTCAGGTCCTTCCCGTCCCCTTGCTCAGTCAAGGCGGGTCGCAATCCGCCAGTCGGTCTAGCCGTGTCGCGGAAGGTTTATCAACCCACTACAGCCCCGGAAACCGGAGCGAAAGGTGAGCGAAATGATGCAGGAATACAGGTCCAATTCGTACCTGTTCGGAGGCAATGCGCCCTACGTCGAAGAGATGTACGAGGCCTACCTCGACAACCCCGGGTCCGTGCCCGACAACTGGCGCACGTACTTCGACGCCCTCCAGAACGTTCCCGCCACCGATGGCTCCGAGGCCCGCGACGTGGCCCATGCGCCGGTCGTCGAATCCTTCGCCCAGCGTGCCAAGGCCAACGCCTTCGCCGTCAAGGCCAGTGCCACCGAGCTCGCCGTGGCGCGCAAGCAGGTTCACGTCCAGTCGCTGATCGCCGCCTACCGCTCGCTCGGCGCCCGCTGGGCCGACCTCGACCCGCTCAAGCGCCAGGAGCGCCCCAAGATTCCCGAGCTGGAGCCGGCGTTCTACGACCTGAGCGAGTCCGACATGGACATCACGTTCAGCGCCACCAACACCTATTTCACGACCGCCGAGCAGCAGACGCTGCGCGAGATCGTGCAGGCACTGCGCGAAACCTACTGCGGCCCGATCGGCGCCGAGTTCATGCACATCACCGAGCCGGCCGAGAAGCGCTGGTGGCAGCAGAAGCTCGAAGCCATCCGCTCCAAGCCCAACTTCACGGCCGACGAGAAGAAGAACATCCTCGACCGCCTGACCGCCGCCGAAGGCCTGGAGCGCTACCTGCACACCAAGTACGTCGGCCAGAAGCGCTTCTCGCTCGAAGGCGGCGAGAGCTTCATCGCCTCGATGGACGAGGTGGTGCAGCGCTCCGGCATCAAGGGCGTGCAGGAGATCGTGATTGGCATGGCCCACCGCGGCCGCCTGAACGTGCTGGTCAACACCCTGGGCAAGATGCCCCGCGACCTGTTCGCCGAGTTCGACCACACCGCCCCCGAGAACCTGCCTTCGGGCGACGTGAAGTACCACCAGGGCTTCTCGAGCGACGTCACCACCGATGGCGGCCCGGTGCACCTGAGCCTGTCGTTCAACCCCTCGCACCTGGAGATCGTCAACCCGGTGGTCGAAGGCTCGGTCAAGGCCCGCCTGGACCGCCGCGGCGACAAGGAAGGCGACACCGTGCTGCCCGTGCTGGTGCACGGCGACGCGGCCTTCGCCGGCCAGGGCGTCGTGATGGAAACTCTCGCGCTGGCACAGACGCGCGGTTACTACACGGGTGGCACGCTGCACCTCGTCATCAACAACCAGATCGGCTTCACCACCAGCGACCCGCGCGACACGCGCTCCACGCTGTATTGCACCGACGTGGTCAAGATGATCGAAGCACCCGTGCTGCACGTGAACGGTGACGACCCCGAAGCCGTGGTGCTGTGCACCCAGCTCGCGCTCGACTACCGCCAGGAGTTCAACAAGGACGTGGTGGTCGACATCGTCTGCTTCCGCAAGCTCGGCCACAACGAGCAGGACACGCCGGCGCTCACGCAGCCGCTGATGTACAAGAAGATCGCCCAGCACCCGGGCACGCGCAAGCTCTACGGCGACAAGCTGGTCGCGCAGGGCGTGCTGCCGGCGAACGGCCCCGACGACATGGTCAAGGCCTTCCGCGCCGCCATGGAGGCGGGCAAGCACACCGTCGACCCGGTGCTGACCAACTACAAGAGCAAGTACGCCGTCGATTGGTCGCCCTTCCTCAACAAGAAGTGGACCGACTCGGCTGACACGGCGCTGCCGCTCGCCGAGATCAAGCGCCTGGCCGAGCGCATCACGTCGCTGCCGGTCAACTTCAAGGCCCACCCGCTGGTCGAGAAGGTGCTCGCCGACCGCGCTGCCATGGGCCGCGGCGAGATCAATGTCGACTGGGGCATGGCCGAGCACTTCGCCTACGCCTCGCTGGTGGCCAGTGGCTACCCGGTGCGCCTGTCGGGCGAAGACTGTGGCCGTGGCACCTTCACCCACCGCCACGCCGTGCTGCACGACCAGAACCGCGAGAAGTGGGACGAAGGCACCTGGACGCCGCTGCAGCACATCGCCGACAACCAGGCACCGTTCGTCGTCATCGACTCACTGCTGTCCGAAGAGGCCGTGCTCGGCTTCGAGTACGGCTACGCCTCGGCCGACCCGAACACCCTGGTGATCTGGGAAGCGCAGTTCGGCGACTTCGTGAACGGCGCGCAGGTCGTCATTGACCAGTTCATCGCCTCCGGCGAAGTCAAGTGGGGCCGTGCCAACGGCCTCGTGATGATGCTGCCGCACGGCTACGAAGGCCAAGGCCCTGAGCACAGCTCGGCTCGGCTCGAGCGCTTCATGCAATTGGCCGCCGACAACAACATGCAGGTCGTGCAGCCCACCTCGGCGAGCCAGATCTTCCACCTGCTGCGCCGGCAAATGGTGCGCATGTTCCGCAAGCCGCTGGTGATCATGACGCCCAAGTCGCTGCTGCGCGCCAAGGATGCGTCGTCGCCGCTGGCCGAGTTCACCAAGGGTGAGTTCCGCACCGTCATCGGCCCGAGCAACCCCGAGATCGACCCGCAGAAGGTCAAGCGCGTGATCGCGTGCTCGGGCAAGGTCGCCTACGACCTGATGAAGCGCCGCGACGAGAAGAAGTCCTTCGACACGGTGGTCATTCGCGTGGAGCAGCTCTACCCGTTCCCGCACAAGGCCTTCTCCACCGAGCTGAAGAAGTTCCCGAACGCCACCGAGGTGGTGTGGTGCCAGGACGAACCGCAGAACCAGGGTGCCTGGTTCTTCGTGCAGCACTACATCCACGAGAACATGCTCGACGGCCAGAAGCTCGGTTATGCCGGACGGCCGGCCTCCGCCTCGCCGGCCGTCGGCTACTCGCACCTGCACCAGGAGCAGCAAAAGGCGCTGCTCGACCAGGCATTCGGCAAGCTCAAGGGCTTCGTCCTCACCAAATGAGGTTCACACAAGCGATGGCGGCCGCCCTGCGCCGCCATCGTTCGTGCGCTCGGCTGCGTCAAGACAGCCACTCGCGCGGGGTGAACCAAAGAAAGAATTGAAATGGCAATCGTAGAAGTCAAAGTTCCGCAGCTTTCCGAGTCCGTGGCCGAGGCCACCCTGCTGCAGTGGAAGAAGAAGCCCGGCGAAGCCGTGGCCATGGACGAGATCCTGATCGAGATCGAGACCGACAAGGTGGTGCTCGAAGTTCCGGCGCCTTCGGCTGGCGTGCTGGGCGAGATCGTCAAAGGAGACGGCTCCAGCGTCGTGAGCGATGAAGTCATCGCCAAGATCGACACCGAAGGCAAGGCCGGAGCCGCGGCTCCCGCCCCTGCCGCAGCCCCCGCGCCGGCACCCGTTGCCGCCGCCGCAGCAGTGCCTGCCGCAGCCAGTGCCAGCAAGAGTGGCGTGGCCATGCCCGCAGCCGCCAAGCTGATGGCCGACAACAACCTCGCCTCGGGTTCGGTGCCCGGCACCGGCAAGGATGGCCGCGTGACCAAGGGCGACGTGCTGGGCGCACTCGCCACGCCGGCCAAGGCTGCGCCGGCGGTGTCCGTGCCGGCTGCGCCTGCCGTGGCCAGGCCGCTGCCCAGCGTGGCCGCCCCGGTGGCGCCCAGCCTGGGTGACCGCCCCG
>NZ_DASSRA010000328.1:0-24709 GCF_035702065.1 Rhizobacter sp. | reverse complement strand
ATGCGGGTGTGGATGGCGTCGATGGGCCCGAGCCGGCAGGCCGAGGCCGGCACGAAGGAGCCCACCGCCGCCAGGAGCACGATCAGCGCCACCTGGCGCATGAAGGTGCTCTTGCCGCCCATGTTGGGGCCGGTGATCACGAGCATCTTGCGGGCTGCGTCGAGCCGGCAGTCGTTGGCCATGAAGTTGCCCGCGCCCGTCTCGGCCAGGCGCGCTTCGACCACGGGGTGGCGGCCGGCCTCGATGTCGATGCAGGGCTCGCGCACGAACTGGGGGCGGCACCAGTTGAGCGTGCCCGCGCGTTCGGCCAAGGCGGACAGTGCATCCAGGCTGGCCAGGGCGCGGGCCAGGCCGCTCAGCTCGTCGAGGTGGGCCTGCAGCTGGTCGATCACCGCCTCGTACAGCATCTTCTCCCGGGCCAGCGAGCGGTCTTGCGCCGACAGCGCCTTGTCCTCGAAGGCCTTGAGCTCGGGCGTGATGAAGCGCTCGGCGTTCTTCAAGGTCTGCCGGCGTTGGTAGTCGCTGGGCACCTTGCTGGCCTGGCCTTGCGTCACTTCGATGTAAAAGCCGTGCACCTTGTTGTATTGCACGCGCAGGTTGGCGATGCCGGTGCGGGTTCGTTCGCGCGTCTCCAAGTCGAGCAGGTAGGCGTCGCAGTTCTGGCTGATGCCGCGCAGCTCGTCGAGTTGGGTGTCGTAGCCGGGCGCGATCACGCCACCATCGCGCAGCAGCACGGCGGGCTCGTCGGCGATGGCGCTGCGCAGCAGGGCTTCGATGGCGGGCGAGGGGTCCATCGCCTCGGCCAGCATGTCCAGCAGCACGGCCTGGCCTGTGGGCACAAGCGCGCGGATGGCCGGCAGGCCTTGCAGCGTGGCGCGCAGGCCGGTGAGTTCACGCGGGCGCACCTGGCGCAGGGCGACGCGCGCGGTGATGCGCTCCACATCACTCACGCCGCGCAGTGCTTCGCGCAGCGGCTCGGGTGACTTGTCGAGCAGCACTTCGATTGCGTCGTGCCGCTGCGTGGCGACGGTGCGCTCGCGCAGCGGGTGCGTCAGCCAGTGCCGCAGGGCCCGGCTGCCCATGCCGCTGCGGCAGGTGTCCAGCAAGGAGAGCAGGGTGGGCGCGTCGTCGCCGCGCAGCGTCTGGGTGAGTTCGAGGTTGCGGTGCGTGGTGGGCGGCAGGTCGAGCAGGTCGCTGGCGCGCTCCACCGTCAGCGTGCGCACGTGGGCGAGCGCCTGGCCCTGGGTGTGCTCGGCATAGCTCAGCAGGGCGGCGGCCGCGGCCTGGGCGACCTGCATGTCCTGCGCATTGAAGCCGGCGAGGCTGGCGACACGCAGCTGCTCGCAGAGCTTGCGTGTGCCGAGCGCGGCGTCGAACTGCCAGGCCGGGCGGTGCGTGAGGGCGATGCGCGATTGCGCAAGCAAGGCGGGCACCTGGTCGCGGTCGACCAGGGCCTCGGCGGCGTTCAGGCGCGCCAGCCAGCCGGCCAGTTCGCGCTCGCCGCATTCGGTCATGCCGAGCTGGCCGTTGGACAGACCCAGCCACGCCAGGCCGTAGCTCACCACGCCGCGCCGGGTCTGCTGCGACACCGCGAGCAGCAGCGCATCGCGCTTGTCGGCCAGCAGCTCGGAGTCGGTCACCGTGCCCGGCGTGACGACACGCACCACCTTGCGCTCCACCGGCCCCTTCGCGGTGGCCACGTCGCCCACCTGCTCGGCAATTGCCACCGGCTCGCCCAGCTTGATCAGCTTGGCGAGGTAGCTCTCGACCGAATGCACCGGCACGCCCGCCATCACCACCGGCTCGCCGCCGCTCTGGCCGCGCTGCGTCAGCGTGATGTCGAGCAGCCGGTTGGCGCGGCGCGCGTCGTCGTAGAAGAGTTCGTAGAAGTCCCCCATGCGGTAGAACACGAGCGTGTCGGGGTGCTCGGCCTTGATGCGCAGGTACTGCTGCATCATCGGGGTGTGGTTCGCGAGATCGGGAGCCAGGGTCGCGGAGTTCATGCGGGGGTGTTCACCAGGGTCAGCCGCCTATTGTCGGGCAGCCTGCGCCGGTAACATCGCCGCTCTCAAGAACAAGAGGAGACCGCATGATCCGCCGCCACCTGCTGCTTGCCGCCGCGCTGAGCCTGTTCCTGGCCGGCACGGCGACGGCCGAGACCAAGACCTTGCTGCGCATTTCCACGCCCGCCGTGCCCGACGACTGGCACGCCAAGATGTGGACGGTGTTCAAGGACGAGCTGGAGAAGTCGGCGCCCGGCCAGTTCGAGGTGCAGATCCACCTGAACAGCGCGCTCTTCAAGCAGGGTGCCGAATCCACTGCCATGGCGCGTGGCAGCCTGGAGATGGCCGCCGTGTCGGCGCAGGACATCGCGAAGATCATGCCGGAGTACGCGATCTACACCGCCGGCTACCTGATCCGCGACCCGGCGCACCAGAAGAAGGTGTTCAACGGCCCCATCGGCGAAGAGATGGCCAAGGCCGTGGCCGCCAAGATGGACGTGCAGATCCTCACCGTGGCGTATCTCGGCACGCGCCAGCTGGCGCTGCGCGAGCCGCGCAAGGTGCAGGTGCCGGCCGATCTCAAGGGCGTGAAGCTGCGCATGCCGGCCACCAAGGAGTGGCTGTTCCTTGGTGAAGCGCTGGGTGCCACGGCCACGCCGCTGGCTTTCGGCGAGGTCTATCTCGCGCTCAAGACCGGCACCATCGACGGCGAGGACAACCCGCTGCCCACCGTGCGCTCGGCCAAGTTCCATGAAGTGACGAAGCAGATCGTGCTCACCAGCCACCTGGTCGACGGCCTCTTCATCACCATTGCCAGCAAGACCTGGAAGGGCCTCGCGCCCGAGCAGCAGGCCAAGGTGCGTGCCGCGGCCCTGTCCGCTGCCAAGTACAACGACGAGAACCGCATCCGCGACGAGGCCGAGCTGATCGCCTTCTTCAAGAAAGAAGGCCTGCAGGTGACCACGCCCGATGTGGAGGCTTTCCGCAAGTCGGTGCAGGCGAAGTACCTCGCCTCCGAGCAGGCCAAGACCTGGCCGGATGGCCTGCTCGAACGCATCAACGCCGTCAAGTAGGCGATGCGACAGCGTCTGGAACGGGCCGCGCAAGCGGTTGCGGCTGCGATCTTCGGCCTGCTGTTTCTCGTCTTTGTGTTGCAGGTCGGCGCACGGTTCCTCTTCGACCGCCCGCTCGCCTGGTCGGACGAGCTGGTGGTCATCCTCTACATCGCCATGGTGTTCTGGTCGGCGGCGCTGCTGCTCAAGGAACGCGAGCACGTGATGTTCGATCTGGTCTATGCCGCCTTGCCGCCGCAGGGCCGGCGCATCGTCGCACTGGTGGGCGCGCTGCTGATGGCCGGGCTGATGGGTGTGCTGCTGCCCTATGCCTTCGACTACGTGCGCTTCATGCACCGCGAGCCGACGGCAGTGCTGGGCCTGCCGTTCTCCATCGTGTTCGCTCCTTTCCTGCTCTTTGTGCTGGCGCTGGTCGTGATGTACCTGCGCAAGGCCTGGCGCCTGGTGTCGCGTGACTGGGAGCGCGCGCTGTGAGCCTCGCCCTGACCGTGTTGCTTGCCATGCTGTTCGCGACCTTGCTGCTGCGCCTGCCCATCGGATTCGGCATGCTGGCCAGCGGCGTGGCCTACCTGCTGGTGAAGGGGCAGGACGTCGGCCTCGTCGCCGAGCAGGTGCTCAACGGCCTCTACAACAGCTACGTGCTGCTGGCGGTGCCGCTCTTCATCTTTGCGGCCGCGATCATGAACTCGGGTTCCATCAGCGACCGGCTGTTCGAGTTCGCGCAAGTGTTCGTCGGCCGCCTGCGTGGCGGGCTGGCCCAGGTCGACGTGGTGGCCAGCGTGATCTTCTCGGGCATGAGCGGCAGCGCCATCGCCGATGCGGCTGGCCCGGGCCTGGTGAGCATCCGCGCGATGGTCAAGCACGGCTATTCGCCGGCCTTCGCGGGCGCCATCGTGGCGGCCTCGGCCACCATCGGGCCAATCATCCCGCCTTCGATCCCGCTGGTGATCTACGCGCTGGTGTCCGACACCTCGGTGGGCGCGCTGTTTCTCGGTGGCGTGATCCCTGGCCTCTTGATGGCGGCCGCGCTGATGATCGGCGTGCAGCTGGTGGCTCAGCGGCGCAAGCTGCCGCGCGGAGAGGCCGTGACGTGGAAGCAGCTGCCGCAGGTGCTGTGGCGGGGTGTCTTGCCGGTCTCGCTGCCGGTGGTGCTGCTGGGTGGCATCTACAGTGGTGTGTTCACGCCGACCGAAGCGGCGGCCGTGGCGGCCTTGTACGCGCTCTTCCTGGCGGTGGTGGTGTACCGCGCGCTCGATGCCCGGCGCTTCTACGAGGTGCTGATCGAGTCGTCGAAGTCGAGCGCTTCGGTCACGCTGATCGTGGCGACGGCCTTCCTCATCAACTATGCCTTCGCGGCGGAGAACGTGCCCACCGCGCTGGCGGCCTGGCTGAACAGCTTCAAGCTCTCGCCGACCGGCTTCCTGATCGGCGTGAACCTGTTGTTCCTGGTGCTGGGATGCTTTCTCGACACCTCGATCATGCTGCTGGTGCTGGTGCCCATTCTGCTGCCCACTGCGCGGCTGCTCGGGGTGGACCTGGTGCACTTCGGCGTGATGGTGGTCGTCAACATGATGATCGGCATGGTGACACCGCCCTTCGGCATGCTGCTCTTCGTGATCAACGCGCTGGCTGGGGTGCCGTTGAAGGAGATGATCCGCGAGAGCTGGGTCTTCATCGGCGTCTTGATCGTGGCGCTGGCGGTCATCACCTTCGTGCCGCAGACCGTGCTGTGGCTTCCGCAGGCGCTGGGCTACGGCGGCAAGTGACGGGCCGCCTTTGGCTCTGTCACTCGGCGGCGTGGCAGGCGAACTCGATGGGGTGGCCATCCGGGTCACCCAGTTGGGCCGCGTAGTAGTTCGCGTGCACCTGAGGCATCAGCACCGGCGCCGCGCGCGGCACCGCGCCGGCCGCCACGGCGCTCGCATAGGCGGCATCCACCAGTGCCCGGGTGGGGCAGTGGAAGGCAAAGTGCGGCGCGGGCCGGGCGGGCTCGCCGGCGCGCACCCAGAAGTCGAGGGCCTGCGCAGAGGCACCGAAGCCGAGCGAGCGCCCCTCGACGTGCAGGGCATAGCCCAGCGGGGCCAGTGCCGCTTGGTAGAAGGCGCGGGCGCGGGGCAGGTCGGCAACCTGGAGTTCAAGGTGGTCGATCATGGTGGGCATCTTCGTTGCGAAGCGATGATTCTCTGCAGCCGCGTGTGATGACGGGCCGCGTGATGGGCCTGCACAATGCGGCCAAACCTCGTTTGCCATGCCAATTCCGACGCCTGCCCTCGCCACTGTCCCCGCACTCGACAAGCTCGACCTGCGCATCCTCGACCGGGTTCAACTCAATGCCCGCCTGCCGGCCGAGGCCATCGCCGCCGAGGTCGGCCTGTCGGCCGCTGCCGTTCAGCGACGCCTGAAGCGCCTGCGCGAGACCGGCGTGATCCGCACCGAAGCTGCGCAGGTGGAGCCCGCTGCCGTGGGCCTGGCCCTGACGTGCGTGGTGGCGGTGGAACTGGAACGCGAGAACCACCAGGCCAATGACCTGTTCCGCCAACGCATCGCCGCGTGGCCGCAGGTGCAGCAGTGCTACTACGTGACGGGCCAGGCCGACTTCTTGCTCGTGGTGCTCGCCGAGGACATGGCGGCCTACGAGGCTTTCACGCGTGAGGCCCTGCTGTCGGACCCGAACGTGCGTGGCTTCACCACCTCGGTGGTGATGGATCGCGTGAAGGTGGGGATGACGCTGCCGATCGGCGGCGCCTGAGCTTCAGCGGGTTTCGGCGGCAGGCGTTTCGCCCGGCACCCAGCGCTCGTTCACCAGCAGCTCGTGCGGCCGGAACTGCGCCTTGTAGGCCATCTTGTCGCTCTCGCCGATCCAGTAGCCCAGGTACACGTGGCGCAGCTTGAGCAGCTTGGTCTGCTCGATCTGCCACAGCACGTTGTAGGTGCCGTAGCTGGTGCGCTCTTCGGGCTCGTAGAAGGTGTAGACCGCCGACAGGCCGTCGTTGAGGATGTCGAGGATGGAGACCATCTTCAGCGCACCCGGCGTGCCATCGGCGGAGGGTTCGCGGAACTCCACCAGCCGCGAGTTGACGCGGCTTTGCAGCAGGAACTGGGTGTACTGGTCGACGCTGTCGTTGTCCATGCCGCCGCCGCTGTGGCGCCCGGCCTGGTAGCGCAGGTAGAGCCGGTAGTGCTCGGGCACAAAGCACAGGCGCAGCACGCGGGCCTGCAGGTTGCCGTGCTGCTTCCAGGCACGGCGCTGGCTGCGCGAGGGCTCGAAGTTCTTGACCGGGATGCGCAGCGGCACGCAGGCGCGGCAGCCGTCGCAGAAGGGCCGGTAGGTGAACATCCCGCTGCGCCGGAAGCCGTTGGCCACCAGGCCGGAGTAGGCGTCGGCGTGGATGAGGTGGCTGGGCGTGGCCACCTGCGAGCGCGCCATGCGGCCCGCGATGTAGCTGCACGGGTAGGGCGCTGTGGCGTAGAACTGAATCGATGAGAGCGGAAGCTCTTTCGGGTGGGTCACGTGCCAGGTTCCTGTGTGGGCGGGCTCGCCTTTCAAGGCTCTTTCGCCTTGTCGACTTCAAGGTGCGCCCACATCGCCGGATGATAGGTCCAATCCCTGATGGAAGGCTCCCTGATCCGTGGGGTGATGGCGGCCTCGAACTCGCTGCGCGGGATCTCGCGCGCACCCAGGGAGGCCAGGTGGCCGGTGCGCTGCTGGCAGTCGATCAAGCCGATGCCGTGGTGGCGGCAGAAGCAGATCAGCGCGGCCATGGCGATCTTGGAGGCATCGGTGCGGTGCGAGAACATCGATTCGCCGAAGAACATGTGGCCGAGGTTGATGCCATACAGCCCGCCCACCAGTTGGCCGTCGACCCAGGTCTCGAAGCTGTGCACGGCTCCCAATGCGTGCCAGTCGCAGTAGGCGTCGATCATCTCCGGCACGATCCAGGTGCCAGCCTGGCCGTCGCGCGGCGTCTGGGCACAGGCGGTGATCACGCGGCGGAAGGCGCTGTCGATGCGGATCTCGCAGCGCTTGTCCATGGCGAAGTGCTTCACTGTCTTGCGCAGCGAGCGCGAGAGCTTGAACTCGTCGACGAACAGCACCATGCGCGGGTCGGGCGACCACCACAGGATGGGCTGGCCCGCGCTGTACCAGGGGAACACGCCCTTGCCATAGGCCTCGGCCAGTCGCTCGGGCGTGAGTTCGCCGCCTGCGGCGAGCAGGCCGGGTGCATCAGAGCCGGCGGGCAGGGCGAACCGCGTGTCAGGCAGGGGGTCGAGAGGATGGCGCAGCCACGGGATCATGAGCACGCTCGCACGGCACCACCCGCTCGGGCTGAGGTATCGAAGCCGGGCACGGCCTGCGCAAGGCTTCGATACCTCAGCCCGAACGGCTTCCTCATTGCGCCTTTGACTCGCAAGCCTCGGTGGCCGCCACCGGCTTCTTCTGCGTGAGCGTCACCCCATGGCGCACCGCCACGATCTCGGCCAGGATGGACACGGCGATCTCGGCCGGCGTGCGCCCGCCCAGGTCGAGGCCGATCGGGCCGTGCAGGCGGGCGATCTCTTCGGCGGAGAGGTCAAAGAGCTTCAGCCGCTCCTTGCGCTTGGCGGTGTTGCTGCGCGAGCCCAGGGCGCCCACGTAGAAGGCAGGCGACTTGAGCGCCTCCAGCAAGGCCATGTCGTCGAGCTTGGGGTCGTGGGTGACGGCCACCACGGCGCTGTGCGGGTCGAGCTGCAGCTCCAGCACCAGGTCGTCGGGCATGCTGCGGCTGAACTGCGTGCCGGGCACGTCCCAGGTGAGGTGGTATTCCTCGCGCGGGTCGCAGCAGATGACCTCGAAGTCGAGCGCCAGCGCCATCTGCGCCAGCACGCGCGAGAGCTGGCCGGCGCCGATCACCAGCATGCGCCAGCGGGGGCCGAAGAGGGCGCGCATCACCTGGCCGTCGAAGCTGAACTCTTCGCCGCGTGCGGCGGCTTCCACCTGGACCCGGCCGGTTCGCAGGTCGAGACGGCGCGCCACCAGCTCGTGGCGCTGGGTGCGGGCCAGCACCTCGTCGATCCAGGCGGTGTCGCGCAGGGGTTCTTGCACCAGGCGCAGGTTGCCACCGCAGGGCAGGCCGAAACGGGCGGCTTCTTCCTTGGTGACGCCGTAGGTGACGAGCGAGGGGCGCTCCACGTCGTCGCCCCCGCGCACGCGCTCGATCAGGTCGTCTTCGACACAACCGCCCGACACCGAACCCACCACCAGGCCGTCATGGCGCATGGCCAGCAAAGCGCCGGGGGGGCGCGGGGCCGAGCCCCAGGTCTCGATGACGGTGACCAGCCGCACGGCATGGCCGTCGGCATGCCATTGGCGCGCTTGGGTCAGAACTTGGAGGTCGAGGCTGTCCATCGGGTGGCTCCATCGGGGTCGGGCCATGGTAGCGCGCAGGGCTGGAGGGGGCGGGCCGAGCTTTCCCTGTCGTCTCCCATGCCTTTCAGAGCCGCTGCAGCGAAGCGGCTTTCGGCTTATCGTCGCGCCTTCATCGCTGAAGGAGACAGCCCCATGAAGACTGCATTTTTCGGGGCCGGCCTGATGGGCGCCGGCTTCGTGCGCCGCCTGCGTGCCACCGGCCATGAAGTGAACGTGTGGAACCGCAGCCCCGCCAAGGCACGCGCCTTGGAGTCCGAGGGCGCCAAGGCCTTTGACGACCCCGCCCACGCGCTCGAAGGCGTGGGCCGCATCCACCTCTCGCTGGCCGACGACGCTTCGGTCGACGCCGTGCTGGAGCCCCTGGCCGGCAAGATCGCGCAGGGCACCTGGATCGTCGACCACACCACCACCGCCCCCACGCCCACCGGCGAGCGCGTGGCGCGCTGGCATGCGCGCGGGCGCACCTTCGTGCACGCGCCGGTGTTCATGGGCCCGTCGAACGCGCAGGAGGGCACGGGCCTCATGCTCGTCTCGGGCGACAAATCGCACCACGACACGCTGCTGCCCGAGTTGCAGAAGATGACCGGCACCGTGGTTTACCTCGGCGAAGCGAACGATCGTGCGGCGGCGTTCAAGCTCTTCGGCAACCTCACGCTGATCGGCATCATGGGTGTGCTGGGTGACGTGAACCGCCTGGCCCACGCCTGCGGCATCTCCAGCGCGGATGCCTTCTCGCTCTTCAAGCACTTCAACCCGGGCCAGATGCTGCCGGCGCGGGCCGAGCGCATCGTGTCGGCCGACGCCACCAAGCCTTCTTTCGAGGTGAGCATGGCGCGCAAGGACGTGCGCCTGATGGTCGAGGAGGCCGAGCGCGGCGGCACGCCGCTGCTCGTCATGCCGGCCGTGATGGCGATGTTCGACGCCGCCATCGCGCGCGGCGAAGGGCACCTCGATTCCGTCGTGGCAGCACGCGTGCCGCCACGAGGCTGAACGGCATCAGCTCACAGGGCCGGCACGATCGTGAGAGACCACTTGTTGAGCGTGCCCACGTCCACCGCCGCCGCGTCCACCACACGCAAAGTCCAGTTGCCCTGCATGGCCTGGCCCTGCAGCGCCGAGAGCGGCGAGAGCGGCGTGGCCGAGTCGTAGGTCACGACCAGGTTGTCCTGCCCACCGCCGAGCTGGCTGTGCAGCACCACGCTGCGGCCGCCAGGCGAGGCGAGTTCGATGCGCAGATCGCCGATGTAGGTGTGGGTGATGTCTACCGCCACCTTGAGCTGGCCGACCGTGCCGGCGCGGCCGATGGCGATGACGCTGCTCACGCCGGTGGGGTTGTTGTCGGGGATGGCGGCATTCGGTGAGGCTTCGCCGCTGGCCGTGGCAGCACCGGTCTCCACCTCCAGGTCGATGCTCCAGCGGTTGAGCTGGCCCACGTCCTGACCTTCGTTGTCGCTGATCTTGAGCACCCAGTCGCCTTCGGCTCCCTGGCCCACGATGGAGGTGAGTGCGGTGACCGAGGCCGAGTCATAGCGCTGCACCAGGTTGTCGTTGCTGCCGCCCGCGCGGTTGTGCAGCACCGCCTTGGCACCGCCCGGCGCGGCGAGCTCGACGACGAGGTCGCCGATGTAGGTGTGCGTGATGTCGAGGTTGAGCACCAGCCGCTTCACCGTGCCGGCGGCCGCCATGCGGATCTTGCTGGTGACACCGGCCGGCTTGTTGTCGGGGATGGGCAGGGCGGTCAGGTTCTCGCCATGCGTCGATGGCGCGGGGGCCGCCGCGCCCACGCGGAAGCCGATGCGCACGTCGGGCACGCCGACGTTGGAGAGCACCAGGCCCGACTCGGCGCCGCTCCACAGGCGCGTGGACGGCCGGGTGCTGTTGGACAGCGCCACGCCGTTCACCGCCGAGAAGAGGTCGGTGCCATCGCCCTGGTTCACGTTGTGCTCCAGGTCGGTGTTGCCGTCGGCCTGCAGCAGCGCGCACTGGTAGTGGCGCGCGCCCGTGCCTTGCTGGAACTCGTTGGAGCCGAGGATGTCGCAGTGGTAGATGGCCAGGCCGCTCGACGGCAGGTGCTGGTCGAGCCCGATCTTGGCGCGGTTCTCGACGATGAAGTACTCGTTGGGTGCGCCGGTGTTGAACTTGAGCACGGTGTTGTAGTCGCCGTGCACCGCCTGGATGTCGGCGGGGGTGTTGAGGATGATCTCGTTGTCGCACCAGCCGACCAGGTCGCGCAGGTAGGAGCACACCGGCGACGGGGTGCGGCCGTTGTTGAGGTGGTTGCCCGAGCCCATCAGGCAGTAGCTGCCGATGCCCGCGCTCTGCACGCCGTCGCCCTCGCGGTTGACGGCGCCGTAGTCGTACATGTCGGGGAAGCGGCACAGCAGGTGGCCGTTCTCGTGGCAGAAGGTGCCGATGCTGAGGTCGGAGGCGCTGCGCCCGGCGCTGGTCAGCAGGTAGAGGTTGGTGGAGATGGCGCCGTAGCGCAGGTTGAGCGTGGAGTTGTGCGGCCACAGCTCGCCCTCGTACTGCGTCTGCCCGGCGTACATGATGTTGAGCGCATCGAGGATGCCCTCGTGCCGCGAGTCGTAGTTGGCGAGGTTCACGCCCGAGGCCACGGCCAGGTCGAGCGCCTCCTTCACGAGCAGGTTGTTGATGTAGAAGCTGCGGTTCTGGCTCAGGCGGAAGGGGCCGACCACGTCGTTGGTGTAGTCGAGCTTGCCGGTGGAGACGGTGCGGAAGTACTCGCGCGCCGAACTGAAGTTGCCGTTGCGCGTGTAGTTGGGCGCATTCAGCAGGTCGCTCACGTCGGCCTGGGTGACGGTGGTGCGCACGTCCTGGAACTCCACCAGGATGGTCAGCCCGCGCACCGTGCCATTGGCCAGGCGCCGGCCTTCGAGCAGGCCCTGGCTGGGGCCGAAGGTGAGCGCCGCGGAGTTGGCCATGCGCGCCCCGGCCGGGCGGATGCGACTGCGCCGCGCCTCGAAGCGGCCGTGGCGCACCGCCAGCGTTTCGCGCAGGTGGCGCGGGGTGGCGGCCGGCGGCAGGGCGGTGACCGGTACGCCGCTCGACACGAGCACGCCGTTGTGCAGATAGGCGTAGCAGAAGACGCCGCGGTCGCTGTCGCTCACGGCGGTGTAGCCGTCCACGGTCTCGTAGGTGGCGTAGAACTCGTCGCCGGTGACGCGCAGGCGGATGTCGGGGCCGTTGGCCTGGCCGAAGCTGAGGGTCTCACCGAAGATGGCGCTCATGTCGTGGTCTCCTTGAAGCACAGCCGCGCGCCCACGCGCGGCGCGTGATGGAGAGAAGATAGGAGCTTCGGCCGGCCGTGGCGTCCCTAGATTGATGCTCAAACGTGGGGGATGGACCGCTGGCTGCGCCCCAAGGAGACCTCGCATGCCCCTGCTCGGCCGCGCCGCCATGCTGCTCACCTTCGACATCGCACCGGAGGCAGTCGCCGAACACGACGACTGGCACACCCACGAGCACCTGCCCGAGCGGCTGGCCATCCCCGGCTTCCTGCGCGGCACGCGTTGGGTAGCCGATGGCGAAGGCACGGGCTACTGCGTGCTCTACGAAGTGGCGCAGCTGGAGACGCTGGCCAGCCCCGCCTACCTGGAACGCTTGAACCACCCCAGCCCTTGGACGCAGAAGATGATGCCCCACTACCGCGGCATGACGCGCGGGCTGTGCGAGGTCGCCCACAGCCACGGCCTGGGGGCGGGTCACTTCGGCCTGCTTGTGCGCTTCAAGCCGGCCGGGGAGGCGGCGGCTGCGCTCGATGCCTGGCTCGGCACCGAGCTGTTGCCTCGGATCACTCAACAGCCCGGTCTGGGCAGCGCCCACCTGCTGCGCAGCGGCATGGCGGCGGCCATGACCTCCGAGCAGCGCATCCGCGGCGCCGATGCGGGCGTCGACTGGGCCGTGCTGGTCACCGGCTACCAGCGCGAGGCGCTGCAGCGGCTTGCGCAGGGCGAACTCGGCCCGGCCCAGCTGGCGCAGCGCGGTGCGGCCGGTGTGCTGTCAGCAAGCTATCGCAGCGCCTACACCCTGGCCGCGGCGGAGCTTCTTCCGGCAAGAGGATGAGGCGGGCCGTGCCCACCCCGGGCGGCGATCCGCGTTAAGGTGGGCCGATGCGCTTGATCGGCCCCACCGCCCGCCACGTCCTGGCCCACCCGGGCCGCTTCCTGCTCCAGGCACTCAAGGCCTTCCGCGCCAACCAGGGCCTGCTGCTGGCCGGCGCCGTGGCGTACTACGCGCTGCTGTCCATCGTGCCGCTGCTCATCCTGACGGTGATCGTGCTCTCGCACGTGATCGACCAGGCCGAGCTGCTGGCCACCATCGGGCGCTACCTGGAGTGGCTGATCCCGGGCCAGTCGCGCGCCGTGGTCGGCGAACTGGGCAACTTCCTGTCCAACCGCGGCTACATGGGCTGGGTGCTGCTCGCCACGATGCTCTTCTTCAGTTCACTCGCCTTCACGGTGCTGGAGAACGCCATGTCGGTGATCTTCCTGCACCGCATGGAGGTGCGCCGTCGGCACTACCTGGTGTCGGCGCTGCTGCCGTATGCCTACATCCTGTCGCTGGGGGCGGGGCTGCTGATCGTCACGCTCGTGGCGGGCAGCCTGCAGGCGATCGGCCAGGAGAGCTTCGAGCTCTTCGGCCGGGAATGGTCGCTCAGCGGCTTCTCCGGCGTGATGCTCTACCTGCTGGGCCTGTCCGGCGAAGTCTTCGTGCTGGCCTCCATCTACCTGGTGATGCCGGTCGGCCGCCTGGCGCTGCGCCACGCGCTGATCGGCGCGGTGACGGCGGCGCTGCTGTGGGAAGTCACGCGCCATGTGCTGGTCTGGTACTTCGGCACGCTGTCGCAGGTGAACGTGGTCTACGGTTCGCTCACCACCGCCATCGTGGTGCTGCTCAGCCTGGAGATCGCCGCCGGCCTGCTGCTGTTCGGGGCGCAGGTGATCTCGGAGTACGAGCGGGTCGAAGCCTCGCTCTAGTCCCCTCCAGCCCCTCTAGTCCACCCGCACGAAGTGCTGCCGCACGTGGCTGCGGTCGAGCATGTCGAAGTGCCACCACTCGTTGTCGATGCCGTTGAACTGGCCGTGCGCCAGCACGCGGCGCAGCAACTCGCGGTTGCCCACCTGCGCCGGCGTGAGCGTGCCGCTGGCCAGGTGCTGCGCTTCGAGCCGGGGGTGCGAGAGCTCGGTCATCTCGTCGAAGCTGGTGCCCATGTCGAGCTCGCGGCCATGCACGTCGATCAGCGTGGCGTCGAGCGCCATGCCAAAGGAATGGATGGAGCCGCGCGCCGGGTCGGCCACGTACTCGCGCAGGCCGGTGCCGTCGAGGAAGTCCCACAGCTCCACCTGCACGCGGTGGGGCCGCAGCGCATCGAGCACCAGCACGCGGTGGCCGGGCGCCTCGCGCGCCAGCAGCGCGGCAGCCTGCTCCAGGCCGCTGGCGGCCAAGTGGTGCAGCCAGCTGCAATCGAGCTGGCCGTAGAGGTCGCGGCCGACGAAGTTGCGCGGGCCGGCGTAGCGCAGGTCGACGGCGATGCCGGGGATGGACGAGAGGCGGCGGAAGTCGGGATGGGAGGCGATGTCTTCGCAGCGCATGGGGCAGAGAGGTCTGGTGTGCTGTGAGGATAGCGGCAAGCCTTCACAATCGACCCGCACCACAACAGAAACGTTCCCATGGATGCTGCCGAACTGGCCCGGATCGCCGCCTTCGAGATGCAGACGCTGGGCATGCGGCCCGCGTTCGCACCCGAGGCCCTGCACGAGGCCCAGGCGCAGGCCGGCGAGCCACTGGAACACGGCCCCGGCATCCGGGACCTGCGCGACCGCCTGTGGTTCTCCATCGACAACGACGACACGCTCGACCTCGACCAACTGAGCTGGGCCGAGGCGCTGCCCGATGACGTGGTGCGCCTGGCCGTGGCGGTGGCCGAGGTCGACGCGCACGTGCCACAGGGCGGCGCGCTCGACGCGCATGCCGCGGCCAACACCACCTCGGTCTACACCGCGGCCGGTGTATTTCCCATGCTGCCGCCACTGCTTTCCAACGACCTGAGCTCGCTGCGCGAAGGCGTGGATCGCCTCGCCGTGGTGGTGGAGATGGATGTCAACGGCGACGGTGAGGTGACCGGCGCGGAGATCCACCGCGCCCTGGTTCGCAACCACGCCAAGCTGGCCTATGACGGCGTGGCCGCCTGGCTCGATGGGCACGCGCCACCGCCGCCCTTGGTGGCGGCCCGCCTGGAACTGCAGACCCAGCTGCACCTGCACGACCGCGTGGCGCGCTCACTGCGCCTGGGGCGGCACCGGCGCGGCGCGCTGAACATCGCCACCGCCCAGGCGCGGCCGGTGTTCGCCGATGGCGAGCTGGTCGACCTGCGTGCCGACCACAAGAACCGCGCCAAGGACTTGATCGCCGACCTGATGATCGCCACCAACGGCGTCACGGCCCGCTACCTCTCCGAGCACGGCCAGCCAACGCTGCGCCGCGTGTTGCAGGAGCCGCGCCGCTGGGACCGGCTGGTGAGCCTGGCCGCGCCGTTCGGCACCCGCCTGCCGGCTGCGCCGGACGCGCTGGCACTCGACCAGTTCCTGATCGCGCGCCGGCAGGCCGACCCCGCGGGCTTCGAGGACTTGTCGCTTTCGGTGGTCAAGCTGCTCGGCTCGGGCGCATATGCCGCGGTGGCACCCGGCGCGCCACCGGCGGGGCATTTCGGCCTGGCCGTCAACGACTACGCCCACTCCACGGCACCCAACCGTCGCTTCGTCGACCTCGTGACACAGCGCCTGCTCAAGGCGGCGCTGGACGGCCGCGCAGCGCCGTACACGATCGAGCAGCTCGAAGCCATCGCCCGGCACTGCACGCAGCAGGAAGACACGGCCTCCACCATCGAACGCCGCGTGCTGAAGGCGGCCGCTGCGTTCCTGCTGCATGGGCGCATCGGCGAGAGTTTCGACGCCATCGTCACCGGCGTGACGCCCAAGGGCACCTTCGTGCGCATCACCTCGCCGCTGGTCGAGGGGCGCGTGGTGAGCGGCTTCGAGGGCCTGGATGTGGGCGACCTGCTGCTCGTGCGGCTGAAGAGCGTCGACGTCGGCCAGCGCTTCATCGACTTCGAGCGTGCCACGTGAGGCGGCGTCTCCTGCTCGGCCTGTTGGCGACCATGTTGCTGGGTGCTTGCAGCGCCTGGCGCGAGCCCACCGTGCCCATGCGCACCATCGCCGAGCCAGCCCGCTGCAGCACGCGGCCCGACACCTTGCTCGTGCTGCTGCCGGGCATGCGTTCGCTGCCTGAAGAGTTCCAGCGCGAAGGCTTCGTGCAGGCCGTGCGCGACCGGCAGATCGCGGCCGACGTGCTGCTGGTCGATGCCCACTGGGGCTACTACGACAACCGCTCCATCGTCGACCGCCTGCGTGCCGACGTGATCCAGCCGGCGCGCTTGCAAGGCTACCGGCACATCTGGCTGGCTGGCATCTCGCTCGGGGGGGTGGGTGCGATGCTCTACGCCGAGGCCTGGGCGGGCGAAGTCGATGGCGTGGTGATGCTGGCGCCTTACCTCGGCACGCTGGAATCGGCACAGCAGATCCAGAGCGCGGGCGGGCTGGCGGCATGGCAGGCTCCGCCGGACGGTGATGACGACGTGAGGCTGTGGCGCTGGCTGCAGGTGCAGACCCAGCACACGGCTGACGCGAAGAAGCTCCCGCTCTATCTGGGCTACGGCCAGTCCGACCGCTTCGCCTTCAACGCCGAGGTGCTGCGCCAGGCCCTGCCGGCCGGGCGGGTGTTCACCACCGCAGGCGGCCACGATTGGGATGCATGGACGGTGCTGTGGCAGGCGGTGCTTGACGCCGGTGCTCTGTCGAGCATCCCTTGTGTGCGGGGTGCTCCCTAGCTTGGCAGTTGAAGCAGCCGGCCCTGCAGTCCAAAGTGAAAGCTCGTCTCGACGCTCGTGTCGACGCTTTCCACGGGAGAACACACCATGGCCCAAGCCAGCTTCCAGGTCTCGACCTACCAGTACTACAACTGGTCTTCGCGCAAGACCGGCAAGACCAACCTGATCCTCAAGGGCGGCGGCCAGACCTGCTCGGTCTGGTTCGTCGAAGACCCGGCGGCCAACCTGCCGCCCGCGGCCCAGGTGGCCCCCAACTACTATTCGTTCTACTACCACCACAGCCAACTGCCCCACCTCATCGACATGCTGCGCAACGAGAAGCCGATCACCGTGTTCTTCAACGACGACAACGGCTTCGCCAACTCGCGCATCTCCACCTCGGACGAACCGGTGGGCGAAGGGGAGCAGGCCTGAACCGATGAAGAGATGGATCGCCGGCGCACTGATCGGACTGACAAGCTTCGCCGCCTGGGCCCAGGCGGCAGGCGGCCCCCTCGGCCCCGGCGACCACAGCTTCTCGCTCGTGCACGCGGGGCAGACCCGCCAGTACCGCGTGCACGTGCCGCCGGGCTACTCGGCAGAGCGCCCGATGCCGGTGGTGTTCTCGCTGCATGGAGGCGGCGGCAACATGGATCTGCAGGCCAATGACAGCTTCTACGGCCAGATCTCCAAGGCCGACCAGGCGGGCTACGTGGCGGTGTTCCCGAACGGCTACAGCCGGCTGCGCTCGGGCAAGCTGGCCACCTGGAACGCCGGCCACTGCTGCGGCGCGGCACGCGACAACGGCAGCGACGACGTGGGCTTCATCCGCGAGATCGTCCAGCGACTGAGCGTGCAGCCGGGCATCGATGCCCAGCGCTTCTACGTCGACGGCATGTCCAACGGCGGGATGATGAGCTACCGCCTGGCCTGCGAGATGCCCGAGGTGTTCAAGGCCATCGCCGCCGTGGCGGGCACTGACAACACGCGCGAGTGCGCGCCAAAGTCGCCCATCTCCATCCTGCACATCCACGCCAAGGACGACCCGCTCGAGCTCTTCGATGGCGGTGCCGGCCGCCAGCGGGCCGCAGTGACCTCGTTCGTGTCGGTGCCCGACTCGGTGGCCAAGTGGGTGCGCCTCAACGCCCGCAACCCCACGCCGAAGCGTGTGCTCGACCAGGCCGATGCCCACTGCGACGCCTACACGGGTTGCCGCGGCGGGGTGGAAGTGAAGCTGTGCGTGACGGAAACAGGTGGCCACTCGTGGCCGGGCGGCAAGAAGCCGCGCGGCGGCGCGGCCGGGTCGACGGCCTTCTCGGCCACCGACCTGATCTGGGACTTCTTCAGCGCCCGCTGACCGGGCCGCACCCGCTCAGGGCCGGACCTGGTCGATCTGCACCGCCACCTGCTTGGCGCCCGGCTTGACCACCGGCCCCACGCCGATCAGGTCGCCCGGGCCGGGTGTGGCGCTGCCGGTCTTGGAGACACGCGCCTCGATGCGCACCTCGGCGGCGCTGGAGAGCTTGAACTCCGGGCTCATGGCCATGGAGTCGTCGAGCTTGAACTCGAGCGGCAGGTCGGACACCTTGGCACGCAGCACCGCCAGCGGGATGCGCGAGCCCTGCGGGTTGCGGGCGAAGACGAACACGGTGTCGGTGGGCTGCACCTTGGCGGCCAGCTCAGGCGAGATCGTCAGCTTGCCGCTGACAGATGCATTGGCCGCGGGCGGCTGCTTGGCCACCGCCTGCTCGGTCTTGTCGGCAGGTGTAGAGGCCACCGGCACCACGCCACCCGGCCCGGCCATCTGCGCACGCGTCTTGGCCACGGCTTCGCTCAGCCACTTGGCGTCGTCCGAATCGGGTGGCACGAGCTTGAGCAGGTGCTCCCAGTGCGTCACGGCGCCGGCGAAGTCGTTGCGGTTGTAGGCGGCGGTGGCGGCAAGCGAGATCGCCATCGGGTTCTCGGGGTCGATCTTGAGCGCCTGGTTGACGATCTCCATCGGCTTGCCGTCGAAGTTGCCCATGGCGCGGGCGGCGAGCACGTCGCCGTACTCGGCCAACAGCGTGGCGTTCTCGTTGAGTGCCGGGCCGATGCGCTTGAAGGCGGCCTCGGCTTCGGGCAGCCGGCCCATGGCGCGGTAGGAGCGGGCCAGCACCACCCAGCCCTTGGGGTCGGACGGATCCTTCTCCATGCGGGCGGCGAGCTGGGCCACCATCTGCTCCACGTCCTGCGAGGTCGGCGCCTTGGCGGCGTAGGGCGCCAGCGCGGCGGGCGAGCCCAGCCAGCTGTAGAGGCCGGCCGCGGCCAGCGGCAGCACCACGGCCAGGGCCCAGGCGGTGCGGCGCATGCCGAAGGGGGGCGCTGCGGCGGCTTCGGGCGTGCCGCTCACGTCGTCGATCAGGCGGCGCTGCAGCTCGGCGCGGGCCTGCGCGTGGTCCCCGGCGGACAAGGTGCCCGCCGCCAGGTCGCGGTCGAGTTCGAGCATCTGGTCGCGGTAGACGCTGGCATTGATGTCACCGGCCGAGGCCGGCGCAGCGGCCTGGGGCGCGCGGCGCCAGGGGCGCAGCAGCAGCAGGAGGGTGGCGACGACGAGCACCGCCGCCGCCAGCACGAAACCGGTCATCAGGAGTCTCCCTTGAGCAGTGCGTCTGCCCGGTGTTGGTCTTCAGGCGAGAGGGCCGCGTCGGCCGGCTTGCGCTTGCGCAGGAAGACGACCAGCCCCGCCAGCGCGGCGGCCAGCAGCACGAAGGGCCCGCCCCACAGCAGCCAGGTGGTGGGCTTGACGGGTGGGCGGTAGAGCACGAAGTCGCCGTAGCGGCTGACCAGGAAGTCGCGGATCTCCTGGTCGCTCTTGCCTTGCTTGATGAGGCCGCGGATCTCGCGGCGCAGGTCCATCGCGAGATCGGCGCGCGAGCCGGCCAGCGATTCGTTCTGGCACACCAGGCAGCGCAGCTCTTCGGAGATCTGGACGAGGCGCTGTTCGACCACCGGGTCTTCGGCCAGCGGGGCGGCTTCGTTGGCCTGCGCCGCGAAGGCCCACAGCACCATCGCCAGCGCGGCGAGCATCTTGCTCATCTTCATTTCTGCAGCTCTTGGATCAGGGGCACGATCTTGGTGGCCAGCACCTCGCGCGTCACCGGGCCGATCTGCTTGAAGCGGATCATGCCGGTCTTGTCGATCACGTAGGTCTCGGGCACGCCGTAGACGCCGTAGTCGATGCCTACGCGGCCGTCGGCGTCGACCACCGAGAGGTCGTAGGGGTTGCCGAAGCGCGCCAGCCAGTTCTTCGCGTCCTCGGGCTTGTCCTTGTAGTCGAGGCCAATCAGCGGCGCCAGGCGGCTCTTGGCGAACTCGACCAGCACCGGGTGCTCTTCACGGCACGACACGCACCACGAGGCCCACACGTTGAGCAGCCATACCTTGCCGGCCATTTCCTTGGGGCCGAAGCTGCCGGCGGCGTCGAGCTGTGGCAGGGAGAACATGGGGGCGGCCTTGCCCACCAGAGGCGAAGGCACCTCGCGCGGGTCGCGGTTGAGGCCGATGCCGAGGAAGATGGCCAGCACCAGGAACAGCACCAGCGGCACCAGGATCAGCAGGCGCTTCATGCGGGCACCCCCTCGGTGACCACCGCGCGCGACTTGAGGCGGTAGCGCCGGTCGGCCGCGGCGACGGCGCCGCCGAGCGCCATCAGCAGGCAGCCGCCCCAGATCCACATCACGAAGGGCTTGTAATAGACACGCACGCTCCAGGTGAGGCCCTGAGCGTCGAGCGGCTCACCGAGGGACACGTAGAGGTCGCGGGTGAAGCCGGTGTCGATGGCGGTCTCGGTCATGGGCATTTGCGACGAGAAGTAGTTGCGCTTCTCGGGGTGCATCTCGCGCAGCGACTGGCCGTTCTTCAAGAGCTCGATGTCGCCCCGCTGGGCCACGTAGTTGGGGCCCTGCACCTCCTGCACGCCGCGCAGCTTGACGGTGTAGCCGCCCATCTCGACGGTGTCGCCGATGGCCATGCGCACGTCTCTTTCGACCTCATAGCCCTTGACCATGGTGACGCCGACCACGAACACCGCAATGCCCAGGTGCGCCAGGTGCATGCCCCAGAAGGAGCGCGGCGGCCAACCCGACTTGAGGCGTTCGCGGATCTGGAACACGGTGCTGGCAGCGATCCACACCGCCAGCAGCAGACCCAGCGCCACCAGCGGGCTCCAGCTGCCCACGAGGAAGGGCAGGCCAACGCCCGCCACCACTGCCAGCACGGCGGCGATGCGCAGGCGCTGCGCCATGTCGCGCGCGTCGGCGTGCTTCCAGCGGGCCAGGGGCCCAAGCGCGATCAGGAACAGCAGCGGCACCATGATCGGCACGAACACCGCGTTGAAGTAGGGCGGGCCGACCGAGAGCTTGCCCATGCCCAGTGCGTCGATCAGCAGCGGGTAGAGCGTGCCCAGCAGCACGGAGCCGCAGGCCACGACCAGCAGCACGTTGTTGACCAGCAGCAGCGTCTCGCGCGAGAAGAGTGCGAACGCGCCGCCCATGCTGACCTTGGAGGCGCGCCAGGCAAAGAGCGTGAGCGAGCCGCCAATCACCACCGTGAGGAAGGCCAGGATGAAGATGCCGCGCTTGGGGTCGGTGGCGAAGGCGTGCACCGAGGTCAGCACGCCCGAACGCACGAGGAAGGTGCCCAGCAACGACAGCGAGAAGGCCGAGATGGCCAGCAGCACCGTCCAGTTCTTGAAGCTGCCGCGCTTCTCGGTGACGGCCAGCGAGTGGATCAGCGCCGTGCCCACCAGCCAGGGCATGAAGGAGGCGTTCTCGACCGGGTCCCAGAACCACCAGCCGCCCCAGCCCAGCTCGTAGTAGGCCCAGTAGGAGCCGAGTGCGATGCCGATGGTGAGGAAGACCCAGGCCACGTTGGTCCAGGGGCGCGACCAGCGCGCCCAGGCGGCGTCGAGCCGGCCGGCCAGCAAGGCGGCGATGGCGAAGGCGAAGGCCACCGAGAAGCCCACGTAGCCCTTGTAGAGCATGGGCGGATGCACCACCAGCCCCGGGTCTTGCAGCAGCGGGTTCAGGTCGCGGCCGTCGGGCGCGGCGGGCAGCAGGCGCTCGAAGGGGTTGGAGGTGAGCAGCATGAAGAGCAGGAAGCCGGTGCCGACCAGGCCCAGCACGCCCAGCACGCGCGCCACCATGGCCTGCGGCAGCTGGCGCGAGAACAGGCTGACGGCGCACGACCAGCCGGTGAGCATCAGCAGCCACAGCAGCAGCGAGCCTTCGTGCCCGCCCCACACCGCCGCCGCGCGGAATGCTGTGGGGAGCTTGGAGTTGGAGTGGTTGGCGACGTAGAGCACCGAGAAGTCGTTCGCCAGGAAGGCCTGCATCAGGCAGCCGAAGGCGAACGCCACCAGCACGAACTGGGTCTGTGCCGCCGGTCGGGCCAGTGTCATCCAGCCGGCATGGCCGCGGTGGGCGCCGATCAGGGGCAGGGTGCCTTGGGTGATGGAGATGAGGAGGGCAAGGATGAGTGCCAAATGGCCGAGTTCAGGTGTCATGGCTTGACCGTCTTCCCCATCTTGGCCGCTTCATCGACCGCGTGTTTGGCCTCGGGAGGCATGTAGTTCTCGTCGTGCTTGGCCAGCACCTCGGTGGCGACAAACTCGCCGCTGGCGCCGAGCTTGCCTTGCACCACCGCGCCCTTGCCTTCCTTGAAGAGGTCGGGAAGGATGCCGGTGTAGCTCACGGGCACGTCCTTGGCGGTGTCGGTGATGACGAAATGCACCGTCATCTGCTCGCGCTTGAGGCTGCCCTCGCGCACCATGCCGCCGACGCGGAAGGGCCGGTTCTTCGGCGCCTCGCCGGCAGTCACCTGGGTGGGCGTGAAGAAGAAGGCGACGTTGCTCTGCAGTGCGTTGAGCACCAGGCCGACGGCGACACCGAGGCCGGCGAGCGCCCCCACGATGATCGCAATGCGTTTGTGACGAGGCTTCATGGCTGCGCGGCCCGGGCGGTGCCAGGCAGGTAGTGACTTGAGCTGATCATGTGAGCGAGGGCTCTCGGGTTTTCGTGACGCGGTCTGCACCGCTGTGCAGTTCCGGCTGTCGTCCAACGCCGGATTATCTGCGCACCCCGTCTAAGTGACTCGCAGGGGTCTGCGAGTTCCGTACTTGTAGCACCTGAGTGCAGACCCGAAAAGCGTGCTCCGTATCTTCTGCGACCGTGTGTAAGGCCGTCGTCGTTTGCCAACTATTGACGTTATTTTCCGGGTCGTGAGGCCCGATGATGCGCCCGGAGCGAGAACCAGGCGCTACGCACCGTGATCGCGCGGTGCGAGTGCCCGGCAGACAAAGAAGATTGGAGAAGCGCGTGACCCTGACCCGCAAGTATCCGGAGCGTTCGGAGTAGCCATGCTGTTCGGCTCTCCCAAGCCCGCTGCCAGCACGGCCGACACCGGCCGTGTGCCGGGGCGTCCGCTCGAGCAAGGGGGGTGGTTCAGCCGCGAGGAAGCCATCATGGGCACCGCGGTGCGCGTCGAGCTGTGGGCCGAGAGCCGCGCCGTCGGCGAGACCGCCATCGACGCGGTGATGGCCGAGATGCACCGCATCGACCGCAGCATGAGCCCGCACAAGCCCGATTCCGAGCTGTCGGTCATCAACCGCGAGGCCGCAAAGCAGGCTGTGCCATTGAGTGCCGAGATGACGCGCCTCATCGCCCGTGCGCTCGACTTCTCCGAGCTGTCTGCCGGCGCCTTCGACATCACCTACGCCGGCGTCGGCCAGCTCTACGACTACCGCCTGGGCATCAAGCCCAGCGAAGAAGCCCTCGCCAAGGCGCGTGCCACGGTGGGCTTTCGCCACCTCATCCTCGACCAGAAGGCCCGCACGCTGCGCTTCGGGCGGCCTGGCATGCGCATCGACCTCGGCGGCTTCGCCAAGGGCCATGCGGTGGACAACAGCGTGGCCATCCTCAAGCGCCACGGCATCGTCAATGCGACCGTGGCGGCCGGCGGCGACAGCCACGTGATGGGCGACCGTGGCGGCCGCCCCTGGAGCATCGGCATCCGCGATCCGCGCCGCCCTGGTGGCGTGGTGGCGGTGCTGCCGCTCGAAGACGTGGCGATCTCGACCTCGGGCGACTACGAGCGCTTTTTCGAGCAGGACGGCGAGCGCTGCCACCACGTGATCGACCCGCGCACGGGCAAGTCACCGAGCAGCGTGCGCAGCGTGACGATCCTGGCGGATGACGGGCTCACGACCGAAGGCCTGTCCAAGTGCCTGTTCGTGATGGGGTTGGAGAAGGGCATGCGGCTCATCGAGTCGCAGCCCGGTGTCGATGCGGTGGTGGTGGATGCGTCCGGTGTCTTGCACTACTCGTCCGGGTTGCTGTCGGCGGTTTCGCAGCCGCACCAGTGAACCGCATGCCGTTTGTGATTGATCGGACTCGTATGGAGGCGAACATGAAGAAAGTCCTGACAAGAATCTGCACGCTGGCGTGCATGGCTGCCGCAGTGAGCGTGATGCTCGCCGGCTGCGGCAGTGGCAGCAAGGATGGTGACAGCACGGTCACCGTCGAAGGCGATGTGCCTTTGGCCTACGTCAAGCGCTCGACCGCGCTCAGCATGAACCCCACCGACGGCGCGCCCACCGCACCGGGTGGCGACCTCATGGTGCGCGAGAAGTCCTCGCCCAGTGCCCCTGAATACAACGTCACCGCCGGCATCACGCAGGGCGTGGGCGATGCGTCCGACCCCGAGGTCTCGTACGACGGCAAGAAGATCGTCTTCGCGCTGCGCTGCCCGGCCTCCAACACCTCGATGATCGGCACGGCCAAGGCCTGTACCGGCCGCTGGAACATCTGGGAATACGACATGAGCGCCGGTGGGCTCACCGGCGGTACGCTGCGCCGTCTCACGAGCTCGAGCGATCACGACGACGCCGACCCGGCCTACCTGCCGGCCGGCGGCGGCTTCGTGTTCACGTCCAACCGCCAGACCAAGTCGAAGCCCAACCAGGCACTCGGCCAGAGCTACAAGGCGCTCGACGAGTACGAGCGAGAGCAGGTGATGAACCTGCACACGATGGACGTGAACGGCGGCAACATCACCCAGATCTCGTTCAACCAGAGCCACGACCGCAACCCGGTGGTGCGCCCCGACGGCACCATCATGTTCTCGCGCTGGGAGCACGTGGGCGACCGCAACCGCTTCGCCGTGTTCAAGGTCAAGCCCGACGGCACCGACATGTTCGTGCTCTACGGTGCGCAAAGCCCGGGCAACAGCTTCCTGCACCCGCGCGACATGGACCCGCAGGGCAAGTTCAAGGGTTTCCTCACCTCCGACCTGATGCCCCTGTCGA
>NZ_DASSRA010000327.1:0-22583 GCF_035702065.1 Rhizobacter sp. | reverse complement strand
GTTCAACGCACTTCCTGACCCGCACGCTGCCGAACGTGGGCACAGAGATGAGCCTGCACGTCTTGGCTTACAACCTCAAACGAGTCATCGGCATCTTGGGCATAGCCAGAACGATGAAGGCGATGAGGATGCTGGGCGCGTGAGCGCCTTGTTATGTCTCATCGAGATCGCAATCCAGTTGCGTCATTGCTGCCGGGCTTGAGACGAAAGGTTGTGCCACTGTGCCTCGTTCGTCTCACTGCCCACCAATCCGATGCCCGAGCGTTCTCACACAGCCTCGGTCGTAAGCGGTCGAAGGGTCAGTGAGCGTGCCGGTGTCCTGGTCGGTTAAGTCATTCCGGCGCAATTGGTCACGAGCGCCCGAAATACGCATCCAGCGGCACCGGCCTGATGCGAGCCGCCATGCCGGCGCAGCCGAAGGCCTCGAAGCGGTCGACGCACAGCTCGCGCGCCGCGGCGGTGGCGTCCTTGAAGAACTTGCGCGGGTCGAATTCGCGGCGGTCACGCGCCATGGCGCGGCGCATCGCGCCCGTCATCGCCAGGCGGATGTCGGTGTCGATGTTGACCTTGCGCACGCCGTGGCGAATGCCTTCCTGGATCTCCTCGACCGGCACGCCATAGGTCTCCTTGATCTCGCCGCCGTGCTCGCGGATCACCGCCAGCCACTCCTGCGGCACCGAGGACGAGCCGTGCATCACCAAGTGCGTGTTCGGAATGCGCGCATGGATGGCCTTGATGCGGTCGATGGCGAGGATGTCGCCGGTCGGCTTGCGGCTGAACTTGTAGGCGCCGTGGCTGGTGCCGATGGCGATCGCCAGCGCATCGACGCCAGTGCGTGCGACGAAGTCGGCGGCCTGGTCGGGGTCGGTGAGCATCTGCGCGTGCGTCAGCGCGCCCGCCGCGCCCACGCCGTCTTCCTCGCCGGCCGTGCCCGACTCCAGCGAGCCCAGGCAGCCGAGCTCGCCCTCCACCGACACACCGACCGCATGCGCCATCTCGGTGACCTGGCGCGTCACGCCCACGTTGTAGTCGTAGCTCGACGGCGTCTTGGCGTCTTCCAGCAGCGAGCCGTCCATCATCACGCTGGTGAAGCCCGAGCGGATCGACTGCATGCACACCGAGGGGCTGGCGCCGTGGTCCTGGTGCATCACGATCGGGATGTCGGGGTACATCTCGGCCGCGGCCTCGACCATCTTGCGCAGAAAGGGCTCGCCGGCGTACTTGCGCGCGCCGGCCGAGGCCTGCAGGATCACCGGGCTCTGGGTCTGTTGGGCGGCCTGCATGATGGCCTGGATCTGCTCCAGGTTGTTCACGTTGAAGGCCGGCACGCCGTAGCCCCGGTCGGCAGCGTGGTCCAGCAGTTGTCGCAGGGAGATCATGGCCATGGCGGGCTCCGTCTGAAGTGAAAGAACTCAGTTGGACGACAGCACGAAGCGCTCGTCGAGCGCGGCCTCGTCGGGCCGGGCCTTGCGCAGCAGTGCGCGGGCCCGCGCGGCCACCACCTCGGCGGTGATGCCGAACAGCTTGAAGAGCTCTGCGGCCGGCGCCGATTCGCCGAAGCGGTCGATGCCGACCACGTCGCCGTGCTCGCCGACGTGCTTCCACCACAGGCCTGTGCTGCCGGCCTCCACCGCCAGGCGCGGCAGGTGGCGCGGGACGACCTCGCGGCGGTAGGCCTCGTCCTGGCGCTCGAACACATCGAGGCAAGGCACCGACACCACGCGCGCGGCGATGCCGTCGTCGGCCAGCAAGCGCGCCGCAGCCAACGCCACCCCCAGCTCCGAGCCGCTGGCCAGCAGCGCGACGGCTTCGCGCTCGGGGCGGCGCAGCACGTAGGCGCCTCGCGCGATGGCCTCGACGCGCGCGCGGCCGTCGCCGGCATGCGGCATGGCCTGGCGCGACAGCAGCAGGCAGCTCGGGCCGTCGCTGCGGCGCAGTGCCTGCCGCCAGGCCACGGCGGTCTCGGTCGCATCGCCCGGTCGCCACACGTCGACGTTGGGGATCAGCCGCAAGCTGGAGGCGTGCTCCACCGGCTGGTGCGTGGGCCCGTCTTCGCCCAGGCCGATCGAATCGTGGGTGAACACGTAGACCACCGGCAGCTTCATCAGCGCCGACATGCGCACGCCGTTGCGTGCGTAGTCCGAGAACGCGAGGAAGGTGCCGGCGAAGGGCCGGTAGCCGCCGTGCAGCGCCACACCGTTCATGAGGGCCGCCATGCCGAACTCGCGCACGCCGTAGTGCACGTGGTTGCCGGTGGCGTGGCCCTTCAGGGGCCGGTGGCCCTTCCAGTCGGTGAGGTTGGAGCCGGTCAGGTCGGCCGAGCCGCCGAGCAGCTCGGGCATGGCGGGGCCGATCTCCTGCAGCACGTCTTGCGAGGCCTTGCGGGTGGCGACGACGGCGCGCTTGTCCTCGGCGGTGGCGCAGGCGGTGGCGAGGGCGTCTTCGGCCTGGGCCGTGAGCGGCATGGGCTGCTGCAGGCGGCGCTGCAGTTCGCGGGCGAGCTCCGGGTGAGCCTGCGTGTAGGCCGCCATGCGCGAGCGCCAGTCCTGGTGCAACGACGCGCCGCGCTCGCGTGCCGACCAGGCGAGCGCGACCTCGGTCGGCACCTCGAAGGGCGCAGACGTCCAGCCCAGCGCGGTGCGGGTCAGCGCGATCTCGTCGGCGCCCAAGGCTTCGCCATGCGCCTTGGCCGTGCCTGCGCGGTTGGGTGAGCCGTGGCCGATGGTCGTCTTGCAGCACACCAGCACCGGCCGGTTGGAGACGTGCGCGGTGGCGATGGCGCGGTCGAGCGCGCCGGCATCATGGCCATCGACATTGCGCAGCACCGTCCAGCCGTAGGCCTCGAAGCGCGCCGGCGTGTCGTCGGTGAACCAGCCGCGCACCTCGCCGTCGATGGAGATGCCGTTGTCGTCGTAGAAGGCGATGAGCTTGCCCAACTGCCAGGTGCCGGCCAGCGAGCAGGCCTCGTGGCTGATGCCCTCCATCAGGCAGCCGTCGCCGAGGAAGACGTAGGTGCGGTGGTCGACCACCGTGTGGCCCGGGCGGTTGAACTCGTCCGCCAGCAGCTTCTCGGCCAGCGCCATGCCCACCGCGTTGGCGATGCCCTGGCCCAGCGGCCCGGTGGTGGTCTCGACACCCGGCGTCACACCGACCTCGGGGTGGCCGGGGGTGCGCGAGTGCAGCTGGCGGAAACGCTTCAGCTCCGCCATCGGCAGGTCATAGCCGCTCAGGTGCAGCAGGGCGTACAGCAGCATCGAGCCGTGGCCGTTGGAGACGACGAAGCGGTCGCGGTCGGGCCAGTGCGGATCGGAAGGGTCGTGGCGCAGGTGGTGGCGCCACAGCGCCTCGGCGATGTCGGCCATGCCCATGGGCATGCCGGGATGTCCGGAGTTGGCGGCCTGCACCGCATCGACGGCGAGCATGCGCAAGGCGTTGGCGCACTGGGTCCGAGTGGGCTGTTGAGTGTTGTTCTTCATCACGCCACCTCACGCGGCTAGGAGGTTCTGCCGCCGCTCCACCAGCCGCATGATCATCGGCGTGAAGATCAGCTGCATGGCCAGCTCCATCTTGCCGCCCGGCACCACCAGCGTGTTGGCGCGCGACATGAAGGAGTCGTGCAGCATGCTGAGCAGGTAGGGGAAGTCGAAGCCGCGCGGGTTGGCGAAGCGGATCACCACCAGGCTCTCGTCGGCGGTCGGGATGGTGCGCGCGACGAAGGGGTCGGAGGTGTCCACCACCGGCACGCGCTGGAAGTTGATGTGCGTGCGCGTGAACTGCGGGCAGATGTATTCCACGTACTCGTGCATGCGGCGCAGGATCACGTCGGTCACCGCCTCGGTGGAGTAGCCGCGTGTGCTCTTGTCGCGGTGGATCTTCTGGATCCATTCGAGGTTGATCACCGGCACCACGCCGATCAGCAGGTCGGCGAAGCGCGCGACGTCGACCTTGTCGGTCTTCACGCCGCCGTGCAGGCCCTCGTAGAACAGGATGTCGCTGGGCGGCAGCGTCTCCCACGCCGTGAAGGTGCCGGGCGGCTGCTTGAAGGGCGCGGCCTCGTCCTCGTTGTGCAGGTACTTGCGGGCCTGGCCGCTGCCGGTCTCGGCGTAGCTGCGGAACAGCTCCTGCAGTTCGGTGAAGAGGTTGGCGTCTTCGCCGAAGTGGCTGAAGTGCGGCTTGCCATTGGCTTCCGCCTCGGCCATCGCCACCTTCATGGCCTGGCGGTCGTAGGTGTGGAAGCTGTCGCCCTCGACGATGGCGGCGGCCACGCCTTCGCGGCGGAAGATGTTCTCGAAGGTCTTGGTGACCGAGGTGGTGCCGGCGCCGGACGAACCGGTGATGGCGATGATGGGGTGCTTGGCGGACATGGCGGCACTCCTTACGCCGTCACGGCGAACAGGCCGCGCTTGCCGAAGAGCGGCGAGTCGTAGTTCGCCGCCGGCTCGTCGTGGTGGTAGCGCTCGATGCGCGCCACCTCGCAGCGCGAGCCGAAGACGAAGCCGATGCGCTGGTGCAGCGACTCGGGCTGCACCTCCATCAGGCGCGCATGCCCGGTGCTCGCGCCGCCGCCCGCCTGCTCGATCAGAAAGGAGATCGGGTTGGCCTCGTACAGCAGGCGCAAGCGGCCGGCACGTGTCGGGTCCTTGGTGTCGCGCGGGTAGAGGAACACGCCGCCGCGCATCAGGATGCGGTGCGTCTCGGCCACCAGCGAGGCGATCCAGCGCATGTTGAAGTCGGCGCCGCGCGAGCCGGTGCGGCCGGCCAGGCATTCGTCGACGTAGCGCTTGACCGCCGGCTCCCAGAAGCGGCTGTTCGAGGCGTTGATGGCGAACTCGCAGGTCTTCTCGGGGATGCGCAGGCCGGGGTGGCTGAGCACCCATTCGCCCAGCAGCGGGTCGAGCGTGAAGGCGTGCGTGCCGCGGCCGAGCGTGAGCACCAGCATGGTCGACGGGCCGTAGATCGCGTAGCCGGCGCACACCTGCTGCGTGCCGGGCTGCAGGAAGTCCTGCGGCTGCGGGTCTTCGCCGGGCGTGACGGCGCGCAGCACCGAAAAGATGCTGCCCACCGAGACGTTCACGTCGATGTTGGACGAGCCATCGAGCGGGTCGAACAGCAGCAGGTATTTGCCGCGCGGGTGCTCGGGCGGCAGGGTGTAGGGCGCTTCGAGCTCCTCCGACACCATGCCGGCGGTGTGGCCGCCCCATTCGTTGGCGCGCAGGAAGAGCTGGTTGCTGAGCACGTCGAGCGCCTTCTGCTCCTCGCCCTGCACGTTGACGGTGAGCGGTGCGGGCACGTCCCGTTCGAGCGCACCGTAGGCCACTTTGCGCGCAATGGTCTTGCACGCGAGCGAGACGTCGGTGATGAGCGCGTTCAAGTCGCCCGTGGCCTCGGGGTGGTGGCGGCGCGCTTCGATCAGGAACTGGGTCAGCGTGGAACGTCCTCCGGTGAGCATGGCGGTTCTCCTGGTTTGCTAATGAATCTCTCTTGGGCGCAGCGCCAGCAGCTCGGCCGGCGCGCTCAGGCGCCAGGCGTTGTCGAGCAGCACCGAGGGCACGGGCCCGTAGCCCCAGTCGGCCCAGGCCATCTGGCAACCCGCGGCGTGCGCGGCCTTGATGTCGGCGGGGCCGTCGCCCACCAGCAGCACGCTGTCGGGGCGCACGCCCAGGCGCTGCGCCGCCTGCTGGATCAGGAGCGGCGAAGGCTTGCGCTGCGCGGGCAGGTCGGCGCCATGCACCTGTGCGAAGTGGTGCAGCAGGCCGGCGCCCTGGAGCACAGCGCGCGCGAGCGGCGTGGGCTTGTTGGTGACCACCGCCATCGGATAGTGCTCGCCGATCTGCGACAAGAGCGCGGCCATGCCGTCGAAGGCCTGGCCCTGCGCGGCGGGGGTGCTCAGCGTGACGGCATCGAAGTGCTCGCGCAGGCGGGCGGCGAGTGGCGGCAGTTCGGCATCGCGCAAGCCGCAGGCCTGGAGCGCGCGCAGGATCAGTGCATCGGGCCCGTCGCCGATCCAGCCGCGCACGGTGGCGGGCTCGAAGCGCGGCAGCGCGGCTTCGGCCAGCGCGGCGTTGAGCGCGAATGCCACGCCGGCCGCGCTGTCGACCAGCGTGCCGTCGAGGTCGAAGAAGAGGGCGCTGATGTCGTTCCTCACAGGCCGGCTCCGCGGTAGAGGCGTTGCGTGCTCGTCAAGGGCGGCGCGGGGCGTGCGGCGCGCAGCAGCTCGTCGAAGCCCAGTTCGCCCAGGCTCGGCAGCACCAGGCCGGCGCGGCTGAAGTCGCTGCCCTGCGTCCAGAAGGTGGGTGTCACGAGCGTCCACAGGCCGGCGGCGGTGGCGGCGTGCAGGCCGTGGGCCGAGTCTTCGATGGCCAGCGCCTGCTCGGGCGGCAGGCCCAGCACGGAGAGCACCAGTTCGTAGACGTCCGGCGCGGGCTTCTTGGCGCGCACCTGGTCGCCGCAGGCGATCACCGCGAAGAGGTCGATGCCGCGCGCACCCAGCGTGGCGTTGAGCAGGGCGCTGATGTTGGCCGCGGTGGTGGTGCTGGCGATGGCGAGGCGGCAGCCTTCGTCCAGCGCCTCGTGCAGCAGGCGCTCCACGCCCTCGCGCAGCGTGACCTGGCCTTGCTCCACCGCCTCGCCGTAGAAGCGCGTCTTGTCGGCATGCAGCGCGGGCACCAGGGCCTGCAGGCGCTGGCGCTCGGCGGCGGGCAGCGGCAGCGAGTCGATGAAGGCGGCGATGCGCTCCTTGCCGCCGGTGATCTCCAGCAGCTGCCGGTACTCGGCGCGGCTCCACGACCAGCCGACGCGCTGCAGCTCGAAGGCGCGGTTGAAGGCGAGGCGGTGCGCCTCTTCGGTGTCGGCCAGCGTGCCGTCCACATCGAAGATCAGGGCTTCAATGCTCATGGCGCACCCCCTTTGTCATCCCGGCGCACGCCGGGATCCACTCGTGCTGTTGGCTGTGCGATTGCGTGGCGCGACCCCGTGGCCGCAGTGGATCCCGGCGTGCGCCGGGATGACGCGAGGTGGGTCATTGCGTCTCCTTTGAAGCGGCGAACACCCGGCTGGCCAGCACGTCCTCCGCCTGCAGCGTGCACAGCTGCTCGCGTGTGAGGCTGTGGTCGGCGGTGAACAGCCGCGTGGCGTGGCGCAGCCGGATGCGGTCGAGCGCGTTGCGGATCGAGCGCGCGTTGGCGAAGTGCGGCAGCTGCCGGCGCAGGCCGACGTAGCGTGCGAAGGCCGGGCCGGCGCCGTCGTCGAACTGATAGTTGAGCTGGCCCAGCATCAGCTGCGCGATCTGCATCAGCTCGGCCTCGCTGTAGTCGGGGAAGTCGATGTGGTGCGCGATGCGCGAGGCCATGCCGGGGTTGCTGCCGAAGAAGGTGTCCATGCGGTCGCGGTAGCCGGCCAGGATCACCACCAGGTCGTCGCGGTGGTTCTCCATCACCTGCAGCAGGATCTCGATCGACTCCTGCCCGTAGTCGCGCTCGTTCTCGGGCTTGTAGAGGTAGTAGGCCTCGTCGATGAAGAGCACGCCGCCCATGGCCTTCTTGACCACCTCGCGCGTCTTGGGCGCGGTGTGGCCGATGAACTGGCCCACCAGGTCGTCGCGCGTCACCGCCACCAGGTGGCCGCGGCGCACGTAGCCCAACTGCTTGAGCACGCCCGCCATGCGCATGGCCACGGTGGTCTTGCCGGTGCCGGGGTTGCCGGTGAAGCACATGTGCAGCGAGGGCGGGGTGGACTGCAGGCCCTGCTCGGCGCGCAGCTTGTCGATCAGCAGCAGGGCGGCGATGTCGCGGATGCGGCCCTTGACCGGCGCGAGGCCGATGAGTTCGGCGTCGAGCTGGTCGAGCATCGCGCGGGCGCCGGAGGCTTCCAGCATCTGGTTGGGGGTTTGGGTGTCGTTCATGGTGTGCGTCGGTCGGTGCGGGGCTTCGATACGCCGAAGGCGTACCCTGCCCTGAGGTATCGAAGGGTCAGCCTGAACGGGTGGTGGCATGCGGGCCAACGAACACACTCCGCCCGCTCAGGCTGAGGTATCGAAGCCCCGTGCCATCTCAATACCGCTCACCCTCGGGCGCACGCTGCACCGCATAGCTCTCGATGCTGTAGCGCAGGCTGCGCCCCGGCTCCTCGGTGCGAATCAGCCGGAAGCCGGGTTCCACCTTGGGCCGGTTGACGATGAACGACAGCACCACCGACTCGGTGCCGTGCGTCGAGTCGAAGGCGGTGACGCGGATGTAGTGGTCGGGGAAGGTCTTGCGGCATTGCTGCAGCTCGAGCATCACGCCGGCCGCGTCCGACACGTCGAACATCGGGTTGCCGAACATCTCCCAGAAGGTGTTGCGCGGGTGCGGGTCGTCGGTGTATTCGATGCCCACCGCCCAGCCGCGGCCGAGGGCGTAGTCGAGCTGCTTGATGATCTGCTCGTCGGTGAGATCGGGCAGGAAGGAGAAGGTGCCTTGGGTGATTCGCATGGTGGTCTCCGTCAAGCCACCGCAGGCGTCGGCACGAAGTCCGAGCTGTCGGTCGGCGTGTAGTTAAAGGTGATGTCGCCCCAGGTGTCGAGCGCGGCGCGCAGCGGGCTGCACCACTTGGCCGCGTCGGCCAGGATCTGCGGGCCTTCGTTGGCGATGTCGCGGCCTTCGTTGCGCGCCTGCACCATGGCTTCCAGCGCGACGCGGTTGGCGGTGGCGCCGGCCTGGATGCCCTGCGGGTGGCCGATGGTGCCGCCGCCGAACTGCAACACCACGTCGTCGCCGAAGAGGCCCAGCAACTGGTGCATCTGGCCCGCGTGGATGCCGCCCGAGGCCACCGGCATCACCTTCTTGAGCGCGCCCCAGTCCTGGTTGAAGTACACGCCGCGCGGCAGGTCGACGGTGGTGTGCGTGTCGCGGCACACGTTGTAGTAGCCCTGCACCGTGAGCGGGTCGCCTTCGAGCTTGCCCACCGCCGTGCCGGCGTGGATGTGGTCCACGCCCGCCATGCGCATCCACTTGGCGATCACGCGGAAGCTCACGCCGTGGTTCTTCTGGCGCGTGTAGGTGCCGTGCCCCGCGCGGTGCAGGTGCAGGATCATGTCGTTCTGCCGGCACCAGTGGCTCAAGCTTTGGATGCCGGTGTAGCCCACCACCAGGTCGACCATCACGATCACCGAGCCCAGCGACTTGGCGAACTCGGCGCGGCGGTACATCTCTTCCATCGTGCCGGCGGTCACGTTGAGGTAGCTGCCCTTCACCTCGCCGGTGGCGGCACTCGCCTTGTTGACGGCGTCCATCACGAACAGGAAGCGGTCGCGCCAGTGCATGAAGGGCTGCGAGTTGATGTTCTCGTCGTCCTTCATGAAGTCGAGCCCGCCGCGCAGGCCCTCGTAGACCACGCGGCCGTAGTTGCGGCCCGACAGGCCCAGCTTGGGCTTGGTGGTGGCGCCCAGCAGCGGGCGGCCGAACTTGTCGAGCCGTTCGCGCTCGACCACGATGCCGGTCGGTGGGCCGGTGAAGGTCTTCACGTAGGCCACCGGGAACTGCATGTCTTCCAGCCGCGCGGCCTTCAGCGGCTTGAAGCTGAACACGTTGCCGATGACCGATGCGGCCACGTTGGTGATCGAGCCCTCTTCGAACAGGCTCAGGTCGTAGGCCACGTAGCAGAAGTACTGGCCCGGGTTGTTGGGCACCGGCTCCACGCGGTAGGCCTTGGCGCGGTACATGTCGCAGGCGGTGAGGCGGTCGGTCCAGACCACCGTCCAGGTGGCGGTGCTCGATTCGCCGGCCACGGCGGCGGCGGCCTCGATCGGGTCCACGCCGTCCTGCGGGGTGATGCGAAAGAGCGCCAGGATGTCGGTGGCCTTGGGCACGTAGTCGGCGTTCCAGTAGCCCATCTGGGCGTACTTCAGGACACCGGCCGAGTAGCGCTTCTTGGCGTCGGTGATCTGGGTGGCTTCTTGCATGTGGCCCATGGGGGATCTCCTTGAGGGTGCTTTGCGGATGACGATGGGCCCAATGTAGGAAGCGCATTACATTGCGAATAGTTAATTCTTTTGGTCGTCCTATTTGCTTTGACTGATGCTTAAGAACGCCACCTTCCGCCAGCTCGCCGCCCTGCATGCCGTCTCCCGCCTGGGCAGCGTTTCACGGGCCGCGAGCGAGTTGCACCTGACGCAACCCGCGGTGTCGATCCAACTCAAGTTGCTGGAAGAGAGCGCGGGCGCGCCGCTGCTGGAGAAGGAAGGCCGAGGCGTGCGCCTCACGGCGGCGGGCGAGCTGATGGCCGACTACGCGGCGCGCATCCTCGACCTGTGGCGCGAGGCCGGCGACGAGATGGCGGCGCAGCGCGGCGTGTTCTCGGGCACCCTGCGCGTGGGCGCGGTGACGACGGCGGAGTACCTGCTGCCGCCGCTGCTGGTGGCCTTTGCCGGCCACCGGCCCGACGTGAAGGTGAAGCTGCAGGTGGGCAACCGCGACGAGATCGTGCGCATGCTGGCCGGGCAGGAGGTCGACATCGCCATCATGGGCCGCCCGCCGGCCGAGCTCAAGACCACCGCCGTGGCCTTTGCCAAGCACCCGATGGCCTTCCTCGCCTCACCCAGCCACCCGCTGATGCGCCAGCGCAAGCCCACGCTGGCCGACCTGGTCGAGGCCAAGCTGCTGGTGCGCGAGCGCGGCTCGGGCACGCGCACGACGCTGGAGCGGCTCTACAAGGACGCCGGCGAGCCGCTGCGCATCGGCTCCGAGATGTCGAGCAACGAGGCCATCAAGCACATGTGCGCGGCGGGCTTCGGCGTGGCCTTCCTGTCGCTGCACACCTGCCCGCTGGAGCTGGGCGCGGGCCTCTTGAAGGTGCTGCCGATGGCTGGCAACCCGCTGCAGCGCGACTGGTATGCGATGCACCTGGCGGCGCGGCGCCTGCCGCAGGTGGCCTCGGCCTTCAAGCAGTTCCTGGCCGACGAGGGCCAGGGCCTGATCCATGCGCAGCTGCGTGCGGTGCCAGAGCCCACGGCGCGGCGCAAGGCCGCCAAACGGGCCTGATCGGACGACTGTTCAGCGCGCGCCCTGCAGGACGCTCAGCACGGCGTCGGCGCTCGGGTGCGCGAAGGGCATGGTCTGGGCACCTTGGTACACCATGTCCAGGAAGGCCCAGTCCTCGGCCTGCAGCCAGCGCTGGGCGGCGGGCAGCACCACGCCTTCTTCGCGGCCGAGGTGGTCCCACATGAAGTCGCAGTAGTGCGACAGCAGCCGCTGCAGCGGCTGCACGCCTTCGGCGCTCGTCGCGGCGCGCTCCACGGCCTCGTGCAGCTCGGCCAGCAACTCGGCATCGCGCTCGCCCTGGCGCTCCAGCTCGCACAGCTCGGCGTCGAGGCGGGTGGTGCGCAGGCTCAGCAGCTTGAAGAGCAGGTCGGTTTCCTTGGGGTGGTGCTGCACCCGCGAGAAGCCCCGCAGGTACTGCAGCGCCATGCGCATGGCCGCGGCGTCGGGCGCCCGCTGGCACGCCACCGCGCTCGCCAGCAAGTCGCTCCACGCATGCAGCACGGCGGCCAGCGCGCGGTGTTCGGCGCGGATGACGGCGATCGCGCGCACGGGTGGCGGCAGCTCGCTCAGCGCGGCCACCAGCAGCGGGTGCTCGCCATGGCGCAGCACCGCCTGCGCCTCGGCGTGCGTGGCCAGCATGATGAGGTCGCAGCCTTGCGCGGAGGCGGTCTCGGCGATGGCCGCACCGGGGTCGTCGGCAGCCAGCGCAAGGCTGCTGCAGGGCACGCCCAGGGCCCGCGCGGCGGCTTCGGCCTTGGCGCACAGCTCGCGCGCAGCGGCTGCGCCCTGCGCAGGCAGCACCTGCAGGAAGGTCAGGCGCGCACCCAGGCGGCGCGCCAGGTCGGCGGCCTGCCCGACCAGGGCGGTGGCGGGCTCGCTGTCGTCGATGGGGATGAGAAGGTGCTGGTACATGGCTTGGTTCGGCATGCTAGGCCGCCATCTCCGGCGGACCCCACTCCTGCAGCGGGGGGCAACCCGACCGCCGCAAGCCCGTGCCCGGCGCTAGGATGCGCAACGCCATGACCGCCACGCCTTCTTCGTCGCCCGGCCCCGCGCCCGACCTGCTGCTCAAGGTCACGCCGCCGCGCGTGCCGCGCCAGCTGCTCGCGCGCAGTGCGCTGCAGATCGGCGCGCCGCGGCTGCGCGAGCGCCCGAGCCTGCTGGTGCAGGCGCCGGCCGGCTATGGCAAGACCTCGCTGCTGGCGCAGTGGCGGCTGGAGCTGCTGGCCCACGGCAGCGCAGTGGCCTGGGTCTCGGCCCAGTCGCATGACGACGAAGAACGCCTGCTGCAAAGCCTCACGCTCGCCGTGCGCTCGGGCGCCGGCCGCCCCGCCTTCGGCCAGCACTGGCTGGAGCAGGTGATCGCGCGCGGCGACGCGCTCGAAGGCATCACCCGCTGGCTGGCCGAGCTGGTGCAGTCGGCGCTGGAGCTGGTGCTGATCGTCGACGAGGCCGACCGCCTGCCGCCCGCCAGCCGCGCGCTGCTGGCCTACCTGCTGCGCAACCAGCCGCCCAACCTGCGGGTGGTGATCGCCGCGCGCGCCGACTGCGAACTCGATGTCGACGACCTGCTGAGCTACGGGCAACTGCTGCGCCTGGGCCCGGCGGAGCTGCGCTTCACGCTCGAAGAGTCGATCGAACTCGGCCACAAGCTGCTGGGCACGGCGCTCGACCTCGACACCGCCGCCCGCCTGCACGAGCTGTGCGAAGGCTGGCCGCTGGGCTTGCAGCTCGTGCTGCGCGCCGTGGCCAGCGGCGCCGACGTGCGCAGCGCCCTGAACGACCTGCCTGGCGCCAACCTGCCCGCAGCCGACCTGCGCGAGCGGCTGCTCGACCTGCTGCTCTCCAAGCTCGACGCCGCCGACCTGCGCTTCCTGGAAGACGCAAGCCTCGTCGACCACCTGCACCCCTCGCTGTGCACGGCCTTGAGTGGCGGCACCGATGCCGCCGACCGCCTGGCCCGCCTGAGCCGCGACACCCCGCTGCTGGCCGGTGCCGAAGGCAGCGATTGGCTGCGCCTGCACGCGCTCGCGCGCGAGCGCCTGCGCCAGCGCGTGCAGGCGCGCCCGGCCGCCGAGCTGACGGCGCTGCACACGCGGGCCGCCGCCTGGCTGGCCCAGCAGGGCATGCTGGAAGAAGCTGCGCGCCAGGCCTGGGCCGCCGGCGAGCGCGGGCAGGCGCTGGACCTCGCCGAACGCAGCCTCTACGACGCCCTCACGCGGCGCGGCCAGCATTCGGCGGTGCTCGAATGGCTGGAGCGCCTGCCGCCCGAAGAGCTGCAACGCCGTCCGCGCCTGCAACTGGCCGCTGCGTGGGCGCTGGCCGTGAGCGAGCGCCACGCCGAGGCCGGCCGCCTCGTTGAAGGCCTGCTCGCGCGTCCCGGCACCGACGACGCCATGCGCTGCGAATGCGCGCTGATCCTGAGCGGCGCGGCCGTCTTCGCCGACCTGCCCGACCGCTTTGCCAGCCTGCACGACCCCTGGGACAGCGCGCCGCCGCTCAACGACCCGCTGCTCCTGCAGATCCACGCCAACCGCAGCGCTTTTCGCCACCTGCTGGCTGGCGAGCCGGCGCTGGCGCGCCTCAAGCTGCCCGAGCACGGTGGGCGCTTTGCCTACATCACGCACTGGTCCGACCTCATCGCCGGCATGAGCCTGCTGTGGGAAGGCCAGGTGGCGGCCGCCGAGGCGCAGCTGCGCCCCGCCTTGCGCGCCGCCGAGGCCGAGCTCGGCCGGCGCAGCCCCTTCGCCAGCATGCTCGCAGCGCTGCTCGCCACCGCCGTGTGGGAGCAGGGGCAGGGCGCCGAGGCGCAAGCGCTGCTCGCCAACCGGCTCGACGTGCTCGAACGCAGCGGCCTGCCCGAGACCGTGCTGCTGGGCTTTCGCACCCTGGCGCGCGTGGCCAGCGTCGAAGGCTCGGAGCCGCGCGCCCTGAGCCTGCTGAGCGCGCTCGACGCGGTGGCCCAGGTGCGCGGGCTGCCGCGCCTGCGCATCGCCAGCCTGGCCGAGCAGATCCGCATGCATTCGCACCGCCACCGTGCCGAGACCTGCAAGGCCCTGGTCGCCGACCTGCAGGCGCAGCTGTCGCAGCCCGGCCTGCCGGCGCGCGACGACTCCCCGCTCTGGTGGCGCGGCGTGCTGATGCTGGCCGCCATGGCGCGCGGCCATGCGGCCCTGGCCGCCAAGGACTGGCGCGCCGCCGTGCCCGCCCTGGCCGAGGCCGTGGGCGGCGCGCAGCGCCTGCGTCTGGGCCGCTTCCAGGTCGAGGCGCAGGGCCTGCGCGCCTACGCGCTCGACCGCTGCGGCGAGCACGAGGGCCTGGCGCTCATGCACGAGACCCGCACCTGGGCCGAGGCGTTGGGCCTGCGCCGCGTGTTCATCGACGCCCACCCGGCGCTCGGTGCCTGGGTGCGCCAGCTCGAAGGGGCTAGCCCCGGCACTGCCGCCCCGCTGACTGCGCCCCCACCCCCGGTGGCGGTGCAGCCGGCCGCCCGGGTCACGCCCACCATGGCGCTCACCCCCAAGGAGCGCGAGGTGCTCGACCTGCTGGCGCGCAACCTGTCCAACAAGGAGGTGGCGCTCGCCATGCAGATCGGCGAGCAGACCATCAAGTGGCACGTGAAGAACCTGTTCGCCAAGCTGGATGCCGGCACCCGCAAGCAGGCCGTTTCGCGGGCCCGCATCCTGGGGCTGCTCCCACCGCTGGAGTAGGGGTTTTCGGCGGCTTGCCCGGCGCGGGCTGGCCCTAGTCCCCACCCCCCTCTGCGCTGGGGGGGAGATCGCTCCCCTCGCTCCTTAATCTGCTTGGCAATGGCCGCCTGCGGCCTGCCTTTCAGCCATTGCATTGCATCAAGGAGCCCGCAATGAACTTCCTCGACGGTTCCCTCTTCGTTGAAAACCAGGACAAGCTGGTCATCACCGCCGCCCCCTACGGCCCGGAATGGATTCCTTCCGACTTCCCGGAAGACATCCCGGTGACCATGGAAGCGCAGGTCCAGAAGGCCGTCGACTGCTACAACGCCGGCGCCACCGTGCTGCACCTGCACGTGCGCGAACTCGATGGCCGCGGTAGCAAGAAGCTGTCCAAGTTCAACGAGCTGATCGCCGGCGTGCGCAAGGCCGTGCCCGAGATGATCATCCAGGTCGGCGGCTCCATCTCCTTCGCGCCCGAGACCGACGGTGCCGCCGCCAAGTGGCTGTCGGACGACACCCGCCACATGCTGGCCGAGCTCGACCCCAAGCCCGACCAGGTGACGGTGACCGTCAACACCTCGCAGATGAATGTGGTCGAGCAGATGGACGCGCGCGACATCGCCGGCACCTCGCTGGCCGAGCCCGATGGCTTTCGCGCCTACTCGAACATGATCGTGCCCTCGACGCCCGAGTTCTTCGAGGAGCATGTGCGCCGCCTCACCAAGGCCGGCATCCAGAGCGCCTTCCAGTTCTACAACGTCAACAGCTACGAGACGGTCGAGCGCCTGATGCGCCGCGGCATCTACAAGGGCCCGCTGGTGTGCAACTGGGTCGCCATCGGCGGCGGCATGGACCAGCCGACCATCTACAGCCTGGCCAACTTCCTGCGCGCCATCCCCGACGGCACCATGCTCACGGTGGAAAGCAGCATGCTCAACACGCTGCCCATCAACATGATGGGCATCGCCATGGGCCTGCACGTGCGCTGCGGCATCGAAGACAACCTCTGGAACCAGACCCGCACCGCCAAGATGACCACGGTGCAGCAGATCGAGCAGCTGGTGCGCATCTCGCGCGAGTTCGGCCGCGAGATCGCCACGGCCAAGGAAGCGCGCAAGATCTGCAAGATCGGTGTGTTCTACGAGACGGTGGAGGAGACACTCGCCGCCAACGGCTTTGCACCCAACCCCAAGGGCGGGCAGCAAGGCTTCCTGCGCAAGGCCGCCTGAACGAGGGCCGCGCATGGACCGCCGCAGCGTCTTCCTCGGAGGGGCCAGCGCCGCGGCGCTGGGGGGCATCGGCGTCGCGGCCCAGGCGGCCGCGCCGGTGCGCATCGGCCAGAGCCTGCCCATCACCGGGCCGCTGGGCGCGGTCGTCAAGCCGATTGCCGAAGGGCAGCGCGTGCTGATCGACGACATCAATGCCAAGGGCGGTGTGCGTGGTGCGCCGGTCGAACTCATCACGCTCGACGACGCGGCCGACCCGCAGAAGACGCTCGACAACACGCGCCGCCTGCTCGACACCGAGCAGGTCACCGCGCTCTTCGGCTACGCCTTCGTGCCGGGCCTGGCGCGTGCGCTGCCGCTCGTGAACGAGCGGCGCGTGCCGCTCATCGGCATCTACAACGGCGCCGACGCCGTGCGCTCGCCCGCCAACCCCTACGTGTACACCACCACCGCCAGCCTGCGCGACGAGGTGGCCGCGATGGTGCGCACGCTGGCCACGCTCAACTCGCGCAAGCTGGCCCTCGTCTACCAGAACAACGAGCTGGGCCGCTACATGCAACCCATCGTGGAGGCTCTGGTGAAGGAGCAGGGCTCCGAGCTGGTGTGCACCGTGCCCGCCGAGCCCGACGGTTCCAACGGCCCGGCCGCGGTGCAGACCGTGGCCGCGCAGCACCCGCAGGCCATCCTGCTGCTGGTGGCCGGCGCCGCGCTGCTCAGCTTCATGAAGGCGCTGCCGGTGGAAGGCCGCGTGCCCGTGTACGCGCTCTCGCTGGCCGGCTCATCCGCCGCGATCGAGCAGATGGGCCCGGCTGCGCGCGGCATGGCCTTCACCCAGGTCGTGCCCTACCCGGCGCGCCCCGCGTCGGCGCTCACGCGGCGCTTTGCGGCCCTCATGAGCAAGGCCCAGCTCACGCCCACCTACGACCGCCTGTGGGGCTTTCTCAATGCCAGCGTGCTGGTCGAGGTGCTGCGCCGCGCGCCGGCCAACCCTGCGCCGGCCCAGGTGGTGGCCACGCTCGATCACGGCGGCGAGATCGACCTTGGCGGCTACCGCCTGAGCTATGGCGCACAGCGCCACCACGGCTCCAGCTTCGTCGACATCACCATGGTCGACGGGAACGGGAAGTTCATCCGATGAACACCGAACCCACCGTGCTCATCGTGCCCGGCCTGCGCGACCACGTCGCCGAGCACTGGCAGACCCTGCTCGCCGCGCGCCTGCCGCGCGTGCGCAGCGTGCCGCCCATGGGCCGCACCGACCTCGATTGCGCCGCCAAGGTGGCCGCCATCGAAGCCGCCGCGCAAGCCATCGAAGGCCCGCTGGTGCTCGTGGCCCACAGCGGCGGCTGCATCATGGTCGCCCACTGGGCCCGCCAGACGAAGCGCCCGGTGCACGCCGCGCTGCTGGCCACGCCGCCCGACTTCGAAACCCTGATGCCCGAGGGCTACCCCACGCTCGACGCGCTGCGCGCCGGCGGCTGGCTCCCGGTGCCGCGCCAGCCGCTGCCCTTCAGCAGCCTGGTCGCGGCCAGCCGCAACGACCCGCTGGGCAGCTACGAGCGCGTGGCCGCGCTGGCGCGCGACTGGGGTTCGGAGCTGCTCGACCTCGGCGAGGTCGGCCACCTGAACCCGGCTTCAGGGTACGGGGCGTGGCCGATGGCGCAGACGCTGGTCGAGCGCTTGAGCGGTCAGGTGGATATCCTGCTCTGAGGCGGTCGCCGATCTCACTCGAACGATGGCCGTCCACCCATGGCCGTCCTGCACTCCGCCGAGAGGCGACCGGCAAGGCGAGTGGCAGCAGAGCCGCTCAAGTCTGTACCCGAGTGCCCAGTTCGACCACGCCTCAATGCGCCAGAAGCCCTTCACCAGCGGCGTCACCTGCACTCGCTCGGCCTGCGCTACCTTGGGCACCTCCTTGCGGTGGCGCATCGAGGCCGGGAAGTGCGCCTCGTTCCAGGGCATGGCGCTCAGGCCTTCGTGCGGCCCACGGTCTGCGCCAGCAAGAGTTGTTGGTCGTTGCCCAGGCCCATCGCCTTGGCCAGCGCGTCACGGTCGAACCACGCGCGCACGACCGTCGCCAACCCGGCCGAGGCGCAGAAAAGGTAGACGTTCTGCGCCATGGCGCCTGCCGCCGCACTAGCGTACGCGGTGCGCTGCGCCGCCGGCACCATGCCCATGCGTGCGTGATCGGCGACATAGACGAGGTCCAGCGCTGCGTCGTCGACGAAGTCCTGGTAGCCGGTGACGCGCCGTACGTCGCTGGCTTCGGCGAGTAGCAGCTCGTGCGCCACCGGCTCGTAGCGGTACAGGCCCTGCGGCATGGCAGCGTAGAGCAGCACCTCCTGCGCGTTCATCGCGCTTGGCGCGGTGCGCCCACCCAGCGCCGGGCGGTTGACGCCCGCAGCGGCCCACAGCAGGTCGGACAAGGTCTGCTCGTCCAGCGCCGTGGGCGCGAACTCGCGCAAGGACTGGCGGCGCGCCAGCACCTCCATGAGCGGCAACCCGCCTTCGCGGTGCGGCGACGGCAAGGCGAGCGTCTGTTTCGCGTCACCCACCGGCGGCCGCGGCGGGTTGTGGCCCATCAGGCCCAGGGCCAGCTTGGTCAGCGTGTTCATCGTCGCAACCTCCGGTCGATCAATCCCAGCATAGGCGCAAGGCGCCGCAGCGGTTTGATGAACCTCAAGCCCATCCTTGTCGGTGACATCGAGCGGCAGGTGCGGGCGTTCTGAAGGTCTTGGACGCGGAACGACAGGCGAGTCGCTAGACTGGCCTTCGATGCCAGAACCATCCGAACACCTCGGCCCCTCTTCAAGCCCATCGCCCCAGGGGCGCGTGCTCGACATCGCCGCACTCGGCCTCGAGGCACGCGATCGTGCCGTGCTGGTCTCGATGACGCGCATGCTCGATGGCCAGGCCGGCCTGCGCCTGCGCTGGGTGGAAGATGCCACCGCCTGCACCACGCTCTTCGTGCCGCACGACTGGTCGCAGTACGTCTCGCCACCGCGGGTGCTGGTGCGGCTCACGCCACGCGGCGCGACGCCGACCGACTCGCCGCGCGGCCTGTCGGTGACCTCGCCGCTGCGGGTCGGCGAGATGAGCGATGTGCTCGAAGCCGCCGCAGCGCTGTACGAGTTGGCGCGCGGCGCCGTGCAGCGCGAGCATGCCCGCATGGCGCTGCACGCCTTGCGCGATCTGCTGGTCGGGGCCCTGCTCGCTGGCGAACGTCGGCGCACGCTGATCGGCGTGGGTGACGGGCATGGCCTGGTCGTCGACTTCCGCACGGGCGAGATCACGAGCTCGCTGTCGCAGGCCGAGCTGCTGGCGCGGCCGCTGCAGCTGGCCGAACCGCAACGCGCGCCCGACGCCATGTCGTGGCCGGGTGCGACCCACAGCGTGCGGCTGTCGACCCTGCTGTGGGGCCTGACGCACGCCCTCATCGACCAGGGCGTCTCGCCGCGCACCATCAATGGCCGCTACCAGCTCACAGGCCCGCTCGAGCCGGCGGCCCTCTCGCGCCCGAGCATGCCGCGGCTGGTGAATGCCTGGACGCAGCGCGCCATGGGCGTGGGCGAGGCCGCCGCGGCAGGCCGGCTCTCGGCCTTCGAGATCCTGTGGTTCCTGAGCACGGCCTTGGCCCTGGGGATCGCCGTGCCGGCTGCCGAGCCGCAGGCGGGCACGGCGCCAGCCTGAGCGGGCGACGCTGTCCCCCGGCCTTGTCCGGAGCCACGGTCGCGGGAGACTGGAAGCCCGGCGCGCCACTGCACGCCGGGCGACCGTCAGGGCTGGCGGATGTCAGACTCTCTGACGGCCAGCCTCTCCCTCCCTCAAACCGACGCGGCCGGTTGCGCCTTGCGCCCGAGCAGCAACCAATGCGACAGCGCAGGGATCAGCAGCACCGCGCCCACCATGTTCCAGATGAACATGAAGGCGAGCAGGATGCCCATGTCGGCCTGGAACTTGATCGGGCTGAAGGCCCAGCACACCACGCCGGCGGCCAGCGTCACGCCGACCAGCACCACCACCTTGCCGGTGAACTGCAGTGAGTTGCGGTACGCGTCGGCAAGCGTCGCGCCCTGGCGTTGCTGCGCGAGTTGCACCGACAAGAGGTACAGCGCGTAGTCGATGCCGATGCCCACACCGAGCGCGATCACCGGCAGCGTGGCCACCTTCACGCCCAGGCCCAGGCCGACCATCAGCGCTTCGCACAGCACCGAGGTCAGCACCAGCGGCACCACGGCGACGACGACGGCGCGCCAGCTGCGGAAGGTGATGAAGCACAGCACGATCACGGCCGCGTACACCAGCAGCAGCATCTGCAGCCAGGCCTTCTTCACCACCACGTTGGTGGCGGCCTCGATGCCGGCGCTGCCGGCGGCGAGCAGGAACTGGCGCTCCGGCGTGCTGTGGGCGGCGGCGAACGCCTCGGCACTGGCCGACACGCGGGCCAGCGTGTCGGCGCGGTGGTCGGACAGGAAGGCGATCACCGGCATCACCGAGCAAGCGGTGTTGAAGAGATCGGGGTTGTTGACGCTGGCCTGCTGCGCGCCGTAGTTGAGCGTGTCCTGGTTGCGCGCGATGGTCAGCCACTTGGGGCTGCCTTCGTTGGCGCCGGCAGTGATCTGGCGCACGGCGTTGGTCAGCGCCAGCGTGGTCTGCACGCCTTCCACCTGCTGCAGCTGCCAGGCGAGGCGGTCGGCCTCGACCAGGGTCTCGTACTTGAGGCAGCCTTCGGGCGGCGTCTTCACCATCACCGCGAAGGTGTCGCTGGAGAGGGTGTAGTGGCGCGTGATGTAGGCGTTGTCGCGGTTGTAGCGCGAGTCGGCGCGCAGCTCGGGAGCCCCGGGGTCCAGGTCACCGATCTGCAGGCGCTGGCTGACGATGTAGCCACCGGCGCCCAGCAGCGCCGCAGCGGCCAGCGCGGCCAGCGCCCAGCGGCGCTCGACGAAGCGTGCCAGCAGGGCCCAGCCCTTCGAGAGGCCTTGCTGTTCGGCGCGCAGGCTGCGCTGCGCGGCGGCGTCGCTCACGCCGACATACGAGAGCAGCACCGGCAGCAGCAGCAGGTTGGTGAAGATCAGCACGGCCACGCCCAGGCTGGCGGTGAGGGCCAGGTCCTTGATGACGGCGATGTCGATCACCATCAGCACGCCGAAGCCCACCGCGTCGGCGAGCAAGGCGGTGAGGCCCGCGAGGAAGAGTCGGCGGAAGGTGAAGCGCGCGGCCACCAGGCGGTGCGCGCCGCGGCCGATGTCCTGCATGATCCCGTTCATCTTCTGCGCACCGTGGCTCACGCCGATGGCGAACACCAGGAAGGGCACGAGGATGGAATACGGGTCGAGCTCGAAGCCGAGCAGTGCGACCAGCCCAAGCTGCCAGGCCACCGCCACCAGCGAGCAGGCGATGACGAGGGCCGTGCTGCGCAGGCAGCGCGTGTAGGCGTAGATGATGGCCGCGGCGATCAGCGCCGCGAGGCCGAAGTACAGCGCCACCTGGTAGAGCCCGTCGATCAGGTCGCCCACCAGCTTGGCGAAGCCGATCACGTGGATGCGCGCCGAGCCGTCGGCCTCGTACTTCTGGCGCAGCTGCTCGATGGATTGCGAGAGCTGGTGGTAGTCGATGCGCTGGCCGTCGGTGCCCTGCTCCAGCAGCGGCACCACCAGCATGCTCGACTTGAAGTCGGTGCCGACCAGGCTGCCCACCAGGCCCGAGCGCGCGATGTTGGCGCGCAGCTGCTCGGTGGCGGTGGGCGAACCGTCGAAGTTGTCGGGCATCACCGGGCCGCCGCGGAAGCCTTCTTCCGTCACCTCGTTCCAGCGCACGCCGGGGGCCCACAGCGACTTGACCCACGCACGGTCGACACCGGGGGTGAGGAAGATCTCGTCGTGGATCTTCTTCAGCGACTGCTGGTACTTCGCGTCGAAGATGTCGCCGCTCGGGCTCTCGACCACGATGCGCAGCGAGTTGCCCAGGCCGCGCAGCTCCACGCGGTTCTCCAGGTAGTTCTGGATGTAGGGGTGGCTGCGCGGAATCATCTTCTCGAAGCTGGCATTCATGTGCAGCTTGGTGAAGGCGGCCCAGCCGAACAGCAGCGTGGCCAGCAGGCACAGCACCAGCACCACGCGGCGGTTGTTGAACACCAGGCGTTCGAGCAGGGAGCCCGAACGGGGGTCGAAGTCAGCTAGCGAGGCCGTGAGGGCCTCCTTCTTGGTCGGGGCGAGCATGGAACCTCCTCAGGGCAGGGCCAGCGCCTGCAGGCCGCGTGGCCCGGCGATGACGACACCCTGTGCGCCGGCCGCGACGAGGGCGGCGGCAGGCAGTGGTTTGGTCTTGGTGACGAGCGGCTGGAAGCTGCGGCCGTTGTCACGGCTCATCAGCAGGTGGCCGGCCTGGCTGGCCAGCAGCCAGGCGCCATCGTTCGTGCGGGCGCTGGCGGTCAGGCCGACCTGCAGCCCGGTGGCGATCTCGGTCCAGGTGGCGCCGCCGTCGTCGCTGCGCAGCGCGTGGCCGCGCAGGCCGTGCACCAGCAGCACGGTGGCATCGCCGTGGATGCCGAAGAGCGTGCCTTGGTAGGGCATGGGCAGGGCGATGAAGCGGCCGCTGGCGGGGTCGAGCTTGAGCACCAGGCCTTGTTCGCCGACGGCGTAGATGTGGCC
>NZ_DASSRA010000326.1:0-4144 GCF_035702065.1 Rhizobacter sp. | reverse complement strand
ACGCCGCTTGCCAAATCGGGTACCGTGAGCGCGATGCCAAGCCCCCAGGTCGACCCCCTCCAGGATCCCGAGTTGCTGCGCCGCCTGCTTCGCGCCAAGGACCGCATGGACGCCGCCTCGCACGAAGACTGGCCGGTTCGGCGGCTGGCCGAGGTGAGCAGCGTGTCCGAGGCGCACTTCGCGCGCTCGTTCAAGCAGGCCTTCGGCGTGCCGCCGCACCGCTACCTGCTCACGCGGCGCATCGAGCGGGCGGTGGCCTTGCTGCGCGACACCGACCTGCCCATCACCGAGATCGCCTTTCAGACCGGCTGGGGCAGCCTCGGCACCTTCGGGCGCACCTTCCGCGACATCACCGGCGAGAGCCCAGGTGAAGCCCGCGCGCGCTGGAGTGCCGTGGCGCACGCGCTGGCCAGCATGCCGGCCTGCGTGGTGAGCGCGGTGCAGCGGCCCGGCCTCGAAACCGCAGTTTCGGAGAAGCGGCGCCGGGAATCTGCCGGAACAATCGGCTCCCATGATCAACCCGACCCAAAGGAAGCTCCATGAGCCAAGGTATTGAAGTGGCAGGCGTGTATGTGCGAGACCAGGACGAAGCGCTCGCCTTCTATGTCGACAAGCTCGGTTTTCGCGTCCACACCGACGTGCGCAATGGCGACTACCGCTGGCTGACGGTGCAGCACCCCGAGCAGCCCTCGTTCCAGCTCGGCCTGTTCAACCCCGGGCCGCCGGTGCTCGATGCGGCAACGGCCCAGGCGGTGCGTGCCGTCGTGGCCAAGGGCGCGATGCCGCCAATGGTGATGACGGTGAACGACTGCCGCGCCGCCTGCGAGCGCATGCGCGAGAAGGGCGTGGAGTTCACGCAGGAGCCGATGGACCGCTACGGCACGGTCGACGCGGGTTTTCGAGACCCTTCCGGCAACGGATGGAAGATGATCCAGGCCCGCCGCTGAACTGACGGAGACGAACCCGATGATGAAGAAGAGCCCCCCGCAGAGCGGCGACGCCGCCTCCACGCTCATCGACGAGAAGATCGCCGGGCTGGGCGACTGGCGCGGCGAGATGCTGTCGCGCCTGCGCGACCTGGTGCAGGAAGCCGTGCCCGGCGTGGTGGAAGAGTGGAAGTGGAGCACGCCGGTGTGGTCGCACAACGGGATCATCTGCACCGGCGAGACCTACAAGAAGGTGGTGAAGATGACCTTCGCCAAGGGCGCCTCGGTGCCCGACCCGGCGGGCCTCTTCAACTCCAGCCTGGAGGGCAACGTGCGCCGGGCCATCGACTTCCATGAAGGCGAGAAGCTGGACAAGACAGCGCTGAAGGCACTGTTTCGCGCTGCGGCGGCGTTGAACAAGCCTTGATTCGAGGTAGGCGCGGAGCCCCCCACGGCGAGGGGGCACCACGAACCCGGGCTCTGTTCTACTCGGCGTTGCCGTGCAACCGAGGGAGGCTTCGCCGTGATGAAACGTTCAGCATTCGCCGCGGCCGCCCTGGCCACCCTGGCCGGTGCCGCACACGCGCAATCGAGCGTCACCATCTACGGCGTGATGGATGCCGCGCTGCGCTTTTCCAACCACCAGGGCGCGACCGGCGGGGAGAGGCTGGCCACGCTGATATCCAGCGGCCTCACGCCGAGCCGCATCGGCTTCGACGTCAGCGAAGACCTCGGCGGCGGCTTGCGCGCGCTGGCCAACATGGAGCACCGCCTCACGCTCGACAACGGCATGAGCGAGCCCGGCGGCCAGTTCTGGCAGCAGAGCTGGGTGGGCCTGCACAGCAACACGCTCGGACGCATCACCCTCGGCCGCCAGGCCAACGTGCTGTACGACGCGGCTGTCGGCTTCGCGGCGTTCAAGACCGTGGGCCCGTTCATCAACAGCTACAAGCCCGAGATCGCGGTTGCCATGGGCGCTCGCAACGACAACATGGCCAAGTACGCCTTGACCGTCGGCGGGCTGGCCATCGAGCTCGAAGCGGCGGCAGGCGAGGGCGCTGCAGCGACCACGACGGTCGGCAAGGCGCTGGGGGGCATGGCCCGCTATGCGACCGGGCCGGTCACGCTCGGTGGCGGCTACCTGGAGCGCGAAGACGCCGCCCAGCTCAAGGCCAAGGGCTATGTGGCCGGTGTGGCCTACCAGTCCGGCCCGCTGTACCTGAACGCTTCGTTCATCCGCAACGAGTTCGACGACGGCTTCAACTCGGCCGTGCTGCTGGTCGGCAGTGGCGTCGAGAACATCGTGGCGCCGAACCAGCCCGGCCTCAGCCCGGCGGTCGCGGCGGTTCGCGCGAAGCAGCGGACGGTGTGGACGGCGGGCGGTACCTATGCCCTGGCGCCAGCGTTCACGCTCGGCGCCCAGTACTGGAACCTGAGCCAGGACTACCACGTGGCCGGCACCAAGGAGGCCAGCGGCGACTTCGTGGCCGTGCTCGGGGACTATGCATTGTCCCGGCGCACCCATCTCTATGGCGCCATCGAGCACAGCCGTGTCGAGAACGCGGAGCTGACCAACATCCCGACGGGCATTGCGAACGGCGAGGACAGCCGCTCGGCCGTGATGCTCGGCATCCGCCACAACTTCTGAACCTTCAATCGCTACGGATCACCCGCGGATGCGGCGCCGGTCCGTACAGCAGCTCGACCTCGGCCGCGCGGCGTGTGAGCACGGCGCGCTGGTTGACGTAGCCCTTGTCGGTGATCTCGCCGGCATCGGCGTTGGGCGGCTCCGCCAGCACCAGCACGCGCGCCGGTGCCTGGGACGAGCCACCGCCTTCGGCCCGCACGGCGTTCATCGCGTCGCGCAGCTTCGCGGCCAGCAACTCGGGTGCGAGCTGCGCGCAAGCCGCACTCGGGAACACCATCGCGCACATCTCGTCGCGGTCGTGGCCGGTGATGACCACGTCCTGCGCATAGGGCGCGAAGGCCGAGACGAGCTTCACGCGCACGGTGCCCACCGAGACCCAGGTGCCGCTGGCGAGCTTGAAGTCTTCGGCCACGCGTCCGTTGAACACCACACCGCGCTCGGGCCGTGCCGGGTCGGCCAGCAGGCCGGCGTCGCCGATGCGGTAGAAGCCGTCTTCATCAAACGCGGCAGCGGTGAGCTCGGGCGCGTTGCGGTAACCACTGAACACCGACACGCCACGCACGCGCAGTTCCTGCTTCTCGCCGTTGGGCACGAGCTTGAGCTCCAGGCCCGCGAGCGGGATGCCGATGCAGCCTGCACCGTCCAGCCGCCAATGCGCGCTGGTGATGGAGGGTGAGGTCTCGGTCGCGCCCCAGGAGGTGGTGAGCCACAGCGGCTCGTCGCGCACGCCCGCCGCCACCGCTTCCATGCGTTGCCAGGTGCTCGGCGGCAGGGCCGCGCCGGCGTAGAAGGCCATGCGCAGGCGGCCGATGGCGCTGCGTGCGAGGTCGCGGTCGTTCTCCAGAAAGGGCAGCAGCATGTCCCAGCCGCGCGGCACATTGAACAGCAGGTTGGGCTGCACCTCGCAGAGGTTGCGCACGGTCTTGTCGATCAGGCCGGGCGCGGGGCGGCCTTCGTCGATGTAGAGCGCACCGCCGTTGCGCAGCACCAGATTGAGGTTGTGGTTGCCGCCGAAGGTGTGGCTCCAGGGCAGCCAGTCAAGCAGCACGGGCTTCTCGTGCTCCAGGAAACGCCAGGCCTGCGCAATCATCTGCTGGTTGGCGCACAGCATGCGGTGGGTGTTGATCACCACCTTGGGCTGGCCGGTGGAGCCCGAGGTCAGCAGGTACTTGGCGTGGTCGTCGGGCGTGACGGCGTCGAAGGCGCGTTGCACGGCCGGGGTTTCGGTGGCCTGCAGCAGGGCGCCGAAAGGCATCGCGCCGGGCACCGTGTCGGAGCCCTGGCTCAGCACCTTGATCGCTGGGGTGTCGATGGACGAGAGCGCGGGGCCGTAGACGGCGGCATCGCTGGCGTAGATGAGCGCCGGGTCGAGCGTGCGCAGGATCTCGTGCACCTTGGCGTAGTTCTTCGTCAGCCGGCAGTAGGCGCTGGAGACCGAGCACACCGGCCGCCCCACGTGCATGGCGGCGAGCATCAGCAAGGCGTGGTCGATGCCGTTGTCGGACAGCACCACCACCGGCTTGCCGGCGGGCAGCTGCTGGTCGAGCAGGCTCTGGGCGATGCGGCCGAT
>NZ_DASSRA010000325.1:0-3224 GCF_035702065.1 Rhizobacter sp. | reverse complement strand
CGCCAGCTCATCAAGAAGGTCTCGGTCAGCCGCACGATCCTGATGGTGGAGCACAACATGAGCGTGGTCTCGAGCATCGCCGACACCATCACCGTGCTGCAGCGTGGCGCCACGCTGGCCGAAGGACCGTATGCCGAGGTGTCCAAGAACCCGGCCGTGATGGAGGCCTACATGGGCACCGCGAACGTCGAACTGCAGGGGGCGCATTGATGTTGGCCCCCCAGTCGCTCCGCTGCCGCCTTGCAGGCCGCGCTGGGCCAGTGGCCCAGCTCTTCGCCAGGCACAAACCGTCCACTGGACTGTTTGTGTCCGGGCTCAGCCCCCAAGGGGCGCCACGCCAGAGGCCCGGCAGAGCCGGTTCCTCGGCGCGTAGCTTGGCTTGGATCAATACACCATGACACGATTTCTCGAAGTCCGCGAACTGCAAGGCTGGTACGGCGAATCGCACGTGCTGCACGGCGTGAACTTCCACGTCGACGAAGGCGAGGTCGTGACCCTGCTGGGCCGCAACGGCGCCGGCCGCACGAGCACGCTGCGCGCCATCATGGGCCTGATAGGCACGCGCAAGGGTTCGATCCGCATCCGCGGGCAGGAGGCCATCGCCCTGCCAACGCACCGCATTGCCCGGCTGGGCATTGGCTACTGCCCGGAAGAGCGTGGCATCTTCTCCAGCCTGTCGGCCGAAGAGAACCTGCTGCTGCCGCCCAAGCTGGCCGAAGGCGGCATGGCCATCGAGCAGATCTACGCCATGTTCCCCAACCTGAAGGAGCGCGCCGGCAGCCAGGGCACGCGCCTGTCCGGCGGCGAGCAGCAGATGCTGGCGGTGGCGCGCATCCTGCGCACCGGCGCCAAGCTGCTGCTGCTCGACGAGATCTCCGAGGGCCTGGCCCCGGTCATCGTGCAGAAGCTGGCCGAGATGGTGGTGGCGCTGCGCAAGCAGGGCTACACCATCGTGATGGTCGAGCAGAACTTCCGCTTTGCCGCGCCGCTGGCCGACCGCTTTCTCGTGATGGAGCACGGCCGCATTCTTCAAGAGTTCACCCAGTCGCAACTGCCGGATCGCATGGCGCAACTCCATGAGTACCTCGGTGTTTGACAACTCCCAACCCACCCAGAAGGAGATACACATGAAACTGAAGCACATCGCTGCCGCTTGTTCGCTCGCCTGTGCAGCGGCGTTCGCTCCCGCGCAGGCCCAGGTCTCGGGCGACGTGATCAAGATCGGCATCATCACCGACATGTCGGGCCTGTACTCCGACATCGACGGCCCGGCCGGCGTCGAAGCCATCAAGATGGCCATCGCCGATGCGGGCGGCAAGATCAACGGCAAGACCATCGAGCTGGTCTCGGCCGACCACCAGAACAAGCCCGACATCGCCGCCGCCAAGGCGCGCGAATGGTTCGACACCGCCGGCCTCGACATGCTGATCGGCGGCACCAACTCCGGCACCAGCCTGGCCATGGCCAAGGTGGCGGCCGAGAAGAAGAAGGTGTTCATCTCGGTCGGTGCGGCCACCTCGGCCCTGACCAACGAGCAGTGCAACCCCTACACCGTGCACTGGGCGTATGACACCGTGGCGCTGGCCAAGGGCACCGGCAACGCGGTGGTGAAGGCCGGCGGCAAGAGCTGGTACTTCCTGCAGGCCGACTACGCCTTCGGCGCGCAGCTGATGAACGACACCTCGGCCGTGGTCAAGGCCGCCGGCGGCACCATCGTCGGCTCGGTGAAGCACCCGCTGTCGGCGAGCGACTTCTCCTCCTTCCTGCTGCAGGCGCAGTCGAGCAAGGCGCAGATCCTGGGCCTGGCCAATGCCGGTGGCGACACCATCAACAGCATCAAGGCAGCCAACGAGTTCGGCATCACCAAGACCATGAAGCTGGCCGGCCTGCTGATGTTCATCAACGACGTGCATTCGCTGGGCCTGAACGCCACGCAGGGCATGTACCTCACCGACAGCTGGTACTGGAACCGCGACGCCGAGACGCGCGCCTGGAGCCGCAAGTTCTTCGAGAAGATCAAGCGCATGCCTTCGTCCATCCAGGCGGGCGACTACTCTGCCGCGGCCAACTACCTGGCTGCTGTCAAGGCCGCTGGCACCGACGACGCCGACAAGGTGCTCGCGCAGATGAAGAAGACCAAGGTCAACGACATCTTCGCCAAGGGCGGCTTCATCCGCGACGACGGCCGCATGGTGCACGACATGTACCTGATGCAGGTCAAGTCGCCGAAGGAGTCGACCGAGCCGTGGGACTACTACAAGGTGGCCGAGACCTTCAAGGGCGAGACCGCTTGGACCACCAAAGCGGAGTCCAAGTGCGCTTTGTGGAAGTAAGAAGTGCAGTCATCCCGACGAACGTCGGGACCCACTGCCACGCCAACTGTGGATCCCGGCGTTCGCCGGGATGACACATCAAGTTCACCGCCATGACTGAAATATTCGGCATTCCCATACAAGCCTTCCTGGGCCAGCTCCTGCTCGGCCTGGTCAACGGCTCGTTCTACGCCATGCTCAGCCTCGGGCTGGCGGTGATCTTCGGCCTCTTGGGCATCGTCAACTTCGCCCACGGCGCGCTCTACATGATCGGCGCCTACGTGGCCTGGCTGAGCCTGGAGAAGTTCGGCCTCAACTACTGGGCCGCCCTGGTGCTCGCACCGCTGGTGGTGGGCGCGCTCGGCGTGGTCATCGAGCGCACGCTACTGCGCCACCTCTACAAGCTCGACCCGATCTACGGCCTCTTGCTCACCTTCGGCCTGGCGCTCATCGCCGAGGGCGTGTTCCGCGAGCAGTTCGGCGTGTCGGGCCAGTCTTACCCGGTGCCCGACCTGCTGCAAGGCGCCACCAACCTCGGCTTCATGGTGCTGCCCAACTACCGCGCCTGGGTCGTGCTGGCCTCGCTGATCGTCTGCCTGGGCACCTGGGTGCTGATCGAGAAGACGCGCCTGGGCGCCACGCTGCGCGCCGGCACCGAGAACCCGCCGCTGGTGCAGGCCTTCGGCATCAACGTGCCGCTGATGGTGATGTTCACCTACGCCGGTGGCGCCGCACTCGCCGCCATCGCCGGCGTGCTGGCCGCGCCCATCATCCAGGTGACGCCGCTGATGGGCAGCAACCTCATCATCATCGTGTTCGCCGTGGTGGTGATCGGCGGCATGGGCTCCATCCTCGGCTCCATCCTCACCGGCCTCGCGCTCGGCCTGATCGAGGGCCTGACCAAGGTCTTCT
>NZ_DASSRA010000324.1:0-9190 GCF_035702065.1 Rhizobacter sp. | reverse complement strand
TAGTTCTGGAAGAAGTCGACCACCAGCTGCTGCGCCGCAGCTTCGTCGACAGCGCGGTGCGGCAGCGTACGGCGCAACAGCTCGTGTGGCCGCCACTGGAACACCACACCACCGAAGTCGAAGACGATGTGCTTCTTGTTCACGCGCGCAGCTTCGCCAGCAGGCCGGCCGTCGAGCCGTCGAGGCCGGCCACGGCGCCTGACGCCAGGCGCGGCAGCAGGTCGTTGCACAGTGCCTTGCCCAGCTCCACGCCCCATTGGTCGAAGCTGTTGATGCCCCACAGCGCGCCACTCGTGAACACGCGGTGCTCGTAGAGCGCGATCAGCGCCCCCAGGCTGCGCGGCGTGAGCCGATCCAGCAGCAGCGTGGTGCTCGGCCGGTTGCCGGGGAAGGTGCGGTGGCTGGCCAGCGTGGCTGCATCCAGCGTGGGCGAGGCCGTGGGTGCCTTCTCGGCCAACGCCTGCGCCGCGCTCTTGCCCAGCATCAGCGCCTGGCTTTGAGCCAGGCCGTTGGCCAGCAGCTTGTCATGCTGGCCCGGCAGATCGTGGGTCGCTTGCTTGACGAGGATGAACTCCACCGGGATCACGTCGGTGCCCTGGTGCAGCATCTGGAAGTAGGCGTGCTGGCCGTTGGTGCCCGGCTCGCCCCACACCACCGGGCTGGTGGCGAAGGGCAGAGCCTGGCCGTCGACGTCGACGCACTTGCCGTTGCTCTCCATTTCCAGCTGCTGCAGGTAGGCCGGCAATCGCTTCAGGCCCTGGTGATACGGTGCGACGCAGCGGCTCGTGAAACGGTGGAAGTTGCGGTACCAGACGTCGAGCAAGCCGAGCGTGGCCGGCAGGTTCTGCGCCAGCGGGGCCTGCGCAAAGTGCTGGTCCATGGCGTGCGCACCGGCCAGCATGGCGCGGAAGTTCTCTGCGCCGATGGCCAGCGCGATGGGCAGGCCGATGGCCGACCACATGGAGTAGCGCCCGCCCACCCAGTCCCAGAAGCCGAAGGTGGTGTCGATGCCGAACTCGGCCGCGGCCTTCACGTTGGTCGTGGTGGCGACGAAGTGCTTGCGCGTGTCGGTGCCGCCTTGCGCCAGGAACCAGGCCTTGGCCGCCTGCGCGTTGGCCATGGTCTCCTGGGTGGTGAAGGTCTTGCTCGCGATGATGAAGAGTGTCTCGGCCGGCCGCAGGCTGCGCAGCACCGGCGCAATGTCGTGCCCGTCCACGTTGGAGACGAAGTGCAGCGTGAGCCCGCGGTGCGCGAAGGCATCGAGCGCCGGCACCGCCATCTGCGGGCCGAGGTCGCTGCCGCCGATGCCGATGTTGACGATGTGTCGGATGCCGCTCTTGGCCGTGTCGCGCACGGTCTCGACGTAAGCGAGCATGCGGTCCAGCACCTCGTGCACCTCGGCGCTGAATGGCCCCAGGCCGCGCGGCGCACGCAGCGCCGTGTGCAGCACGGCGCGGCCTTCGGTGGTGTTGATGGCGTCGCCGCGCAGCATGGCGTCGCGGCGTGCTTCGAGCCGGCATTCGGCGGCCAGGTCGAGCAGGAAGCGCCGTGTGGCGACGTCGATCAGGTTCTTGGACAGGTCGGCGTACACCTCGGGCGCCTGCAGGCCAAGGCTGTCGAAGCGGCTCGCATCGCGTGCAAAGGCCTCGCGCAGATCGAACGCCCGGCCATGCGCCTCGAAGTGGCCGCCGAGCGCGGCCCAGGCCTCGGTGCGGTCGCAGCGCGGTGCGCTCACTTGAGACCCTCGATCATCTTGTCGAGCTTGATGGCGTCGGCCGCAAAAGCGCGGATGCCTTCGGCCAGCTTCTCGGTGGCCATGGCGTCTTCGTTCAAGGCGTAGCGGAAGCTCGCCTCGTTGAAGGTGACGGCATGGATAGGCGCCGCCTGCGCCGCCTTGGGGTCGAGCGCGCGTTTGACCGGCGCGTCGCTGGCTTGCAGCTGCGCCAGCAACTCGGGGCTGATGGTCAACAGGTCGCAACCGGCCAGCGCCAGGATCTGGCCGACGTTGCGGAAGCTCGCACCCATGACCTCGGTGTCGATGTCGAACTTCTTGTAGTACGTGTAGATCTGAGCCACCGACTTCACGCCGGGATCGTTGACTCCGGCGTTGGCCGCTTCGTCCCAGCCCGTGCCGGCAGACTTCTTGTACCAGTCGTAGATGCGGCCGACGAAGGGCGAGATGAGCCGCACGCCGGCGTCACCGCAGGCCACGGCCTGGCAGAACGAGAACAGCAGCGTGAGGTTGCAATGGATGCCTTCGCGCTGCAGGATGTGCGCCGCCTGGATGCCCTCCCAGGTGGCGGCGATCTTGATCAGCACCCGGTCGCGGCCCACGCCATGCGACTCGTACAAGGCCATGATGCGCTGGGCCCGCGCCACGGTGCAGGCGGTGTCGAAGCTCAAGCGGGCGTCGACCTCGGTGGAGACGCGGCCCGGCACCACCTTCAGGATCTCGCGGCCGAAGCGCACCAGCACTTCGTCGACGATCTCCTCCAGCTTGCGCCCCTTGTGCGCCGCCACCGTTTCGGCCAGCAAGGGTGCGTAGTCGGGCTGCTGCACAGCCTTGAGGATGAGCGACGGGTTGGTGGTCGCATCGCGCGGCGCAAAGGCGCTGAGCTGCTTGAAGTTGCCGGTGTCGGCCACCACGGTGGTGAACTGTTTGAGCTGGTCGAGTTGGTTCATGGGCAGGAGCGTACAGCGGGGATGTGTCATTAGAACCTGAGCCCCTACGGAGTTCGATCTCTCGAATACACGGTTTGACGCGCAGAAGAAACAACGGCATCATTTCGGGTGAAACTAAATTACATCCAAGGCGCGCACGCATGTCCTTCGACCTGGTTTTCTTCGGTGGTACCGGTGACCTCACCTGGCGCAAGCTGATGCCGGCGCTGTTCCAGGCCTTCCGCCACGGCAAGCTGCCGGCGGGCGGGCGCATCCTGTCGGTGGCCCGCGACGAGCAGGGCGACGACAAGTACCGCGCCTGGCTGAAGGAGCGCTTCCAGGAGGTGGAAGGCGCCAAACGCCCGAGCGACGAGGAGTTCGCCCGTTTCGCCGAGCTGCTGCACTACCGGCGCATGGACCTGTCGCACCCCGCCGACTACGCCAAGCTCAAGTCGTGGCTGGAGGAGCGCAACGCCGACACGGCCGTGCTCTACCTTGCCACCAGCCCGCACCTCTTCCCGCAGATCTGCGAGCAACTGGGCGCTGCAGGGTTGAATGGCCCGCACATCCGCGTGGTGCTGGAGAAGCCGCTGGGCCACGACCTGGCCAGCGCACAGGAGATCAACCGCGTGGTGCGCTCTGTCTTCAGCGAGACGCAGGCTTTCCGCATCGACCACTACCTGGGCAAGCCTTCGGTGCAGAACCTGATGGCGCTGCGCTTCGGCAACGCCTTGTTCGAGCCCCTGTGGCGGCGCGAGAGCATTGCCAACATCCAGATCACGCTGGCCGAGGCGATCGGTGTGGGCACGCGCGGCGACTTCTACAACCGCACCGGCGCGCTGCGCGACATGATCCAGAACCACGCGCTGCAGCTGCTCACCATGGTGGCGATGGAGCCGCCGTCGAGCTACGACGCCGATGCCATCCGCGACGAGAAACTCAAGGTGCTGCGCTCGCTCAAGCCCTTCACCGAAGAATCGGTGGCGCGCGACGTGGTGCGCGGCCAATACCGCGCCGGCAGCGCCGCCGGCAAGCCGGTGCCGGGCTACCTGCAGGAAGAGAAGGTGCCGGCAGGCAGCCCCTGCGAGACCTTCGTCGCCCTGCGCACCGAGGTGCAGAACTGGCGCTGGGCCGGTGTGCCCTTCTACCTGCGCACCGGCAAGCGGCTCGCGGCGCGCGACGCGCAGATCGTGGTGAACTTTCGCCCGACGCCGCACAGCATCTTCCCCGGGCACAACCAGCCCAACAAGCTCGTGATCAAGCTGCAGCCCGAAGACGGCCTGGAACTGCACCTGCTCGCCGCCAAGGGCGCGGGCCAGCAGGAGATGCTCTCGCCGGTGTCGCTCGACCTGGACTTCGACAAGGCCTTTGCCGAGAACCGCGTGGGCGCCTACGAACGCCTGCTGCTCGACGCCATTGCCGGCCGGCTCAACCTTTTCGTGCGCAGCGACGAGCAGGAACAGGCCTGGCGCTGGGTCGAGCCGATCCTGCGCGCCTGGGGCAACGACACCACCGGCCCGCGGCCGTATGCCGCCGGCACCTGGGGGCCGGCAGCAGCAAGCGCACTTGTGGCCCGTGACGGCTTCGCCTGGTCCGAAGAGCAATGAGCAACATGCTCGATCGCATTCGAGCTTCCCTCCCTGCCCTGCCTCCCGCCGAGCAGCGCGTGGCCAAGCTGGTGCTGGCCGATGCGCGCAGCTTCGCCAGCCTGCCGGTCACCGAACTGGCCGAGCGTGCCCACGTGAGCAAACCCACGGTCGTGCGCTTCTGCCGCAGCGTGGGCTACGACGGACTGACCGACTTCAAGCGCAAGCTCGCCGGCAGCGTCAACGAAGGTGTGCCCTTCGTCCACCGCGCGGTCGATGAAGACGACAAGTCGAACGACATTGTCGTGAAAGTGATCGACAACGCGGTGAGCGCTCTCTTGAAGTACCGCAACGACGCGGCCGGCCACGCGTTCGAGCGCGCCATCGAGGCCCTGGCGGCCACCGGCAAGGCGGGGCAACGCGTCGAGTTCTACGGCGTGGGCAACTCGGGCATCGTCGCGCAGGACGCGCAACACAAGTTCTTCCGCCTGGGCGTGAATGCGGTCGCCATCAGCGACAGCCACGTGCAGGTGATGAGCTCCACCATGCTGCAGCCCGGCGACTGCGCGGTGATCATCTCCAACTCGGGCCGCAGCCGCGATCTGATCGACGTGGCCGAGATCGTGCGCAAGCGGGGCGCAACCACCATCTTCATCACCACCAGCGGCTCACCGCTGGCGCAGATGGGTCAGGCCGGCACACTGCAGATCCTGCTGCCGGTGGATCACCCGGAAGACTTCGACCGTTACAGCCCGATGGTGTCGCGCCTGCTGCACTTGGTGGTGATCGACATCCTCACGACCGGCGTGGCGCTGCGGCTGGGCAAGGAACTGCGCCCCATGCTGCAGGACATCAAGCGCAACCTGCGCGCCAAGCGCTACGTGGCGCAAGAGTGACGACCCCTCGCCCGATGGGTACATCGGGCGATCCCCCGAGGGAATGCGGGCCGGCTTGGGAGCGGCCCGGCGCTCGGCCCGCTCGTGCTATCGGATCAACTCGCGGGCATCAGCAACGCATCAACGCCATACAACCGCGCCAGGTCAGCCAGCTTGGCCGGCGCATTGCGCACCGCGAAGCCTTTGCCCCAAGCCTGCGCCAGACGCTGGCACTCCAGCAAGACCGCCAGCGCCGCCGAGTCGAACTGCTGCAGGCCCGATGCATCGATGGTCAGCAGCGGCTCGTTCTGCGTCTTGATCTCCTGCTGCAAGGCCTGCGACAGCATGCGCTGCGTGTCGCGCGCCTGCAGCGTGGTGACGGTGGCGGGAAGCACCAGCATCGCTCAGCTCTTGGCCGGCGCCGCGCCCTTGTTGCGCTCGGCCAGCTTGGTGATCAGGCCATCGATGCCGCCCGCGCTGATCTCTTGCGCGAAGGTGTTGCGGTAGTTCTCGACCAGCCAGATGCCCATCACGTTGACGTCGTAGATCTTCCAGGTCTCACCGGCCTTCTCGAGACGGTAGTCGAGCTGGATCGGGTCGCCCTTGCCACGGATCTCGGTCTTCACCACGACTTCGGGGTCGTTTGCTCCGGCACGCAGCGGCTTGAGCTGCACGGTCTGGTCTTTCACCTGCGCAAGCGCGCCCGAGTAGGTGCGCACCAGCAGGGTCTTGAACTCCTCCTGCAGGCGCTTCTGCTGCTCGGGTGTGGCCTGGCGCCAGTAGCGGCCCACGGCCGAAGACGTCATGCGCTGGAAGTTGACGTGCGGCATGACCTTGGCTTCCACCAGCGTCATGACCTTGTTGACGTCACCGGCCTGGATGGACTTGTCGGCCTTGGCGGCATCCAGCACCTCGTTCGAGACCTGTTTGACGAGGGCGTCGGGCGCCTGCTGCGCGTGCGCCACGCCAAAGGCTGCCAGCGACAAGGCGGCAGCGGTAAACCATGATGTGAAAAGTTGGCGAAGCATTCTGTTCCTTTCTTGTTCGCTGGAGCCCGCAGGCTCGCCCCCAGTATGAGAGCGCTCAGTGACCTGAGTTCAGCGGATAACGCGGCAAACCTCGTGCCGGTTGGCTGCACCAGGCTGCATTACACGCCAGCAACACGCGGTGCGTGTTGCACATCACGGCTTGGCCCCTGACGCTGCAGGGGCAGGAGCGGGGGCAGACGCCGGCGGTTCGTCTTCTTCCTTGATGTCCGGCGGGTCACCATCGAAGACCAGGCTCCTGCGCCGCTGCAAGTAGGCATCGCGCACGAACACGTACTTGTCGAGCGCAATGTCGTTCAACATGCCGGTGGCACCGAGCAGGTTGGCCCGTTGGTTCACCACCTGCAAGGTACCGACAGCCCACACACCCACCTGGTCGGTGATCACGAGGGTGGGCGTGGCCTGGATGTCCAAAGGCAGGGCCAGCGAATCGCGCAGCGTGGAGGGCCCGAGCAATGGCCACACCACGTAAGGCCCGGGCTCCATCCCCCATGCACCCAAGGTCTGGCCGAAGTCTTCGCCTTGTTTGTCGGCACCGAACTCGCTTGCCACGTCGAGGAAACCACCTAGGCCGAACAGCGTGTTGGTGCCGACGCGGATCACGTCTTGCATGCTCTCGGCCACCTTGCCCTGCAGCAGGTTGTTCACCGCCGACCAGACATCCGACACGTTGCCAAAGAAGTTGGTCACGCCACGCCGAATGGGCTGCGGCACCACGTTGGTGTAGGCCGTGGCCACCGGCTTGAGCACCGCCTCGTCGACCGAATCATTGAAGGCGTAGACCTTGCGGTTCCAGTTCTCCCAAGGGTCGATCTTCTGCGCGGCCGTCTTGGGAGTGCTGGGCGCTGCCGTCGTGGTGGCACAACCGGTAAGAACTACCAGCCATGCGAGAACCGTCCACAGAACCAGTCTTCGCATCACTTCTTCGCCCCGCCGGCCACGGCCGGCGCCGGAGCCGCAGGCGAAGCACCATCGGCCGCCTTGTTGTAGAGGAACTGGCTGATGAGGTTTTCGAGCACCACGGCCGACTGGGTCTGCGTGATGGTGTCGCCGGCGACGAGGTTCTTCTCGGCCGCGCCGGGCTCCAGGCCGAGGTACTGCTCGCCCAGCAGACCGGCGGTGAGGATCTTGGCGGAGCTGTCCTTGGGGAAGGCGAACTTCTTCTCCAGCTGCAGCATCACGCGCGCCTGGTAGGTCTTGTCGTCGAAGCTGATCGATTCGACGCGGCCGACCACCACGCCCGCGCTCTTCACCGCCGCGCGCGGCTTGAGCCCGCCGATGTTGTCGAACTTGGCGGCCACGGAATAGGTTTCGTCGAAGTTCAGCGTCAGCAAGTTGCCGGCCTTGAGCGCCAGAAACAGGATCGCGGCGGCACCGATCAGCACGAACAGGCCCACCCACACGTCGTGACGAGAGTTTTGCATCGTCATGGCTCCATCAAATCGAAAACATCATCGCCGTCAAGACGAAGTCCAGACCCAGTACAGCCAGCGACGCCATCACCACCGTCCGCGTGGTCGCGGCCGACACGCCCTCGGGCGTGGGCCGGCAGCCATAGCCCTGCAGCAGCGCGATGAAGGTTACCGTGAAGCCGAACACGATGCTCTTGACCACGCCATTGCCCACATCGGCCCAGACCGCGACACCGCCTTGCATCTGCGACCAGAAGCTGCCCGGGTCGATGCCGATCAAGGGCACCGCCACCACCCAGCCCCCCAGCACGCCGACCGCACTGAAGACCGCAGCGAGCAAGGGCATCGCCAGCACACCAGCCCAGAAACGCGGCGCAAGTACGCGCTTGATCGGGTCGACAGCCATCATCTCCATCGCGGCGAGTTGTTCACCCGCCTTCATCAGGCCGATCTCCGCGGTGAGCGAGGTGCCCGCTCGCCCCGCAAACAGCAAGGCCGTGACCACCGGGCCGAGCTCACGCACCAGCGACAGTGCGACCAGCAGACCGACCGCCTCGGCCGAGCCATAGCGCTGCAAGGTGTAGTAGCCCTGCAGCGCCAGCACGAAGCCGACGAAGAGGCCCGACACGGTGATGATCGAGAGCGAGCGGTTGCCAAGGAAGAACAGCTGATCGACGATCAGGCGGAAGCGGCGAAACGCCACGCCGACGAGCGCGAGCAGCCGCACGAACAGGCGCGCCGCCGCGCCCACGTCGGTCAACTTGACGCGCACCGCGAAACCAAGCGCAGCGGGGTTCAACCAGTTCATCGCGCCGCCCCGACACCGAAGTCTTCCGCCATCGGCGCCGCCGGGTAGTGGAAGCGCACGGGGCCATCGGCCAGCCCACCCACGAACTGGCGCACGAGCGGGTCTTCGCTTGCACGCATCTCGGCCGGTGTGCCTTGCGCCGCGATGCGGCCATTGGCAATGAAGACCACGTGGTCGGCAATGAGGAAGGTCTCGTCCACATCGTGCGAGACCACGATGCTGGTCACGCCGAGGGCGGCGTTCAAGTCCTTGATCAGCGTGGCGGCCACGCTCATGGAAATGGGGTCGAGCCCGGCGAAAGGCTCGTCGTACATGATGAGATCCGGGTCCAGCGCAATGGCACGCGCCAAGGCGACACGGCGCGACATGCCACCCGAGATCTGCGACGGGAACAAGTCACGCGCGCCACGCAAGCCGACCGCGTCGAGCTTCATCAGCACCAGGTCGCGGATCATGGCTTCAGACAGATCGGTGTGCTCGCGCAAGGGAAAGGCTACGTTCTCGAACACCGTGAGGTCGGTGAACAGCGCCCCGAACTGAAACAGCATGCCCATGCGGCGGCGCGCGGCGTGGAGGCCTTGCTCATCCAAGGTGGCCATATCGACGCCGTCGAGCAGCACCTGGCCGCTCATGGGTTGAAGTTGACGGCCAATGAGGCGCAGGACGGTGGTCTTGCCGCCGCCGGAAGTGCCCATGAGGGCGAGCACCTTGCCGCGGGGGACGACGAGATTGATGTTCTCTAGAATGACCCGGTCGCCGTAGCCACATGTGAGCTCACGGAGTTCGATCAGATTGCTGTTCT
>NZ_DASSRA010000323.1:0-4767 GCF_035702065.1 Rhizobacter sp. | reverse complement strand
CGGCCGTGCACCATGCAGTAGAGGTTGTAGGGCCAGCCCGGCGCACGCTCGCGCCGGTAGCACAGCGTGACACCGCGCTCGCGTGCCAGCGCGGTGCCGAGAGCGTCGACCGCCTCGTCGGGCACGTCGAACACCGTCATCGCGTTGTGCGAGATGCCGAGTTCGTGGTGGCGCACGATCACACCGAGGCGGCGTACCGTGCCCTCGCGCTGCCAGCGCACCAGCGTGGCGAGCAGCGCCTCGCGCGTCTGGCCGAGCTGCGCCGCCCAAGCGTCGTAGGGCCGCGTGACCAGCGGCAAGCCAGCCTCGACCAGCGCGGCCAGCCCGCGGTCGGCCTCGGCCACCGGCTCGACGCAGGGAACGCTGGCGCGTGCCACCACGGGCGCGGCATCGCGTCGCAACTCGAAGCCGAGGTCGATTCGGTAGGCGCGCTGCATGCGCAGGCGCAAGGCCTTGAGGCCGGTGGCTGCCTCCAGCCGGTCGACCGTGGCGTTCACGGCGGCACGGTCACGGCCGGTGACGACGAACCACAGGTTCCAGTCGTGCTCGCGTTCGTAGTTGTGGTTCACGCCGGGCTCGGCCGAGACCAGCGCGGCCATCACACCGAGCCGTGCGGCCGGTGCAGCAAAGGCGCACAGCATGGCCGCACCACCGGCACCCGCACCCCACACCGCACCGATGCGGCTCACCGAGCCCTCGCCCTGCAGCAGGGCGAACTCGTGCAACACGGCGTCTTCGGTCGTGCCGAGCACGTGGGCGATGTGCTCGAAGGGCGCGGCCACCAGCGGGAAGTCGCGCTGCCAGTCGTTGAGCAAGGCCAGGCGAATCGCCCCTTGCGAGACCGGCAGAACCTGAAGGAGCGCACTCATCGCCCGCCTCTCTCAGAAGCCCACCCGCGCGGCGCGCGAGGTGAAGAAGATGCCGCTGGGTGCGTCGATGTCGAGCCGGGCCAGCGTGGCGAAGCTCGCGGTGTCGACGACGCTCACGCGGTTGTCGTCGCGTGCGCTGATCCACACGGCCTCGCCGCGCGGCGTGAACTCCATGTGCAGCACGGCCTTGCCCGGCTCCAGCGTCTGGATCACGCGCTGCGAGGGGGTGTCGATCACCTGCACGCGGTGGTAGTCGGGCACGGCGAAGTTGACCCACACCTGGCGGCCATCGGGCCGCGCCATCACGAACACCGGCTGGCCGGCGACCGCAATGCGGCCCACCTCTTGCCAGGTGCCGGTGTCGACCACCAGCACCTCGTGGCGCCCGATGGCCGGCAGGTAGGCATGGCGCCCCGCCACCGCCCAGCCGCGCAGGTGCGGCATCTTGTAGACCGGCAGCGGCTGCTGGCCGCGCCCGTAGCCGGCGAGGATGCGGCGCGCCGTGGGGGTTTCGTCCCACAGGTCGACGAGCGCGAGGCCGTCTTCGCCGAACAGGCCGGCGATGTAGTGCCGGCCGTCCGGCGTGACCAGCGCGTCATAGGGCTGGTGGCCGATGCCAGCCAGCTTGGTGAGCTTGGGCGCCGCCACGTCCGACAGGTCAGCGATCCAGATCGCGTCGGCATCGAAGAGGCTGAACGCGAAGCGCCGGCCCGGCAGATCGACCAGGCCCACCACGCGCGACAGCTTGCCGGGGGCGTATTCGGCCGGGACGTCGGCCACGAGCGCCAGCGTCTTCGCATCGAAGGCCTTGATGCCGCCGGGTTGGTAGTTCTGCGCGACGACCAGCGTGCCGTCTTGCGAGATCGCACCGCCGATCGAGTTGCCTGCCTGCATCACACGCGCCTCGACGCGGCGCGTGAGCAGGTTGACCTTGCTGAGCCCGCCGTCGCGCCCGAACACATAGGCGCTGGCCCCGTCGCGCGAGAACACCACCGAGGCGTGCGACAGGTCACCCAGGCCCTCGACCTCGCCCAGCAGCGCGCGGCGGCTGGTGTCCACCAGTGCGAGCGTGCCGCGGGCGCGCTCGATCACCACGCCCAGGTCGCCGGTGCCGCGCGGCGTGTCGCTCCAGCCCGCGCAGCCGCCCAGCACGGGCAGCGCAGCAAAGGCCTTGACGAGATCACGGCGCCTCATCGGGCGGCCCTCGCTTCGGCCGGGAAGCCGGTCAGCAGCTTCTCCGCAATCCACTGCGCTTCGGCTTCGCTGAGCATGGGCTTCCAGCCCGGCATCGGTGTACCGGGCCGGCCATGGAAGATGGTGGCGGCCATGGCCTCGACCGGTTTGTCGGCCAGGGCCTCGCGCGTGAGCGCCGGCCCCAGTCCGCCGGTCAGCTGCATGCCGTGGCAGGAGCCGCAGTCTTGCCGCACCATGCGCACCAGCTGCTGCGCTCGCTCGGGCGCCACCGGCGGCTCGGCGGCGACGCCGGCGGCCGGCACCAGCACGGCAGCCACCACCCACGCACACGAGACGCCCCCACCGCGCATGGGCCGCCTTCAGCTCTTCAGGATCAGTTCGACCGCGGCCTTCAGGTTCGCGTCGTCGATCTTGTCGGGCGGGTTGGGCGCCATGGGCACGGGACCGAAGACGCCCGAGCCGCCCTTGCGGACCTTCTCCATCAGCTTGGCCGTCACGTCCTGGCCCTTGTACTTGGCGGCGATCTCCTTGAAGGCCGGGCCGACGAGCTTCTTGTCCACGGTGTGGCAGGCCATGCAGCCGGCCTTGGTCATGGCGTCTTCGGTGGGGCCGGCGTGTGCGCCGGTGGCCACCGCAACCAAGCCCGCGAGGGTGAGCATTCTTTTCATGGGGGTCTCCTGAAGCGTGAACGAGCGACGGCAGGGAGCCGCCGCCCGCGAGAAGTCGTCAATACACGTCGTGCTGGGTGTTGTGCACGTTGAAGTGGCCGGTCGGCGTGATCAGGCGCGGGTCCTTGATCACGGCCTTGAGCTTGAGCGTCTTGTCGTCGACGACGACCAGCGCGCTTTGCTTGTTCTTGGCCGACCAGACCGAGAACCACACTTCATCGCCCGCCTTGTTGAACTCGGGCTGCACCACGCGCTTGGCGCCGTCGTCGGTGATGCCCGCCCATTCGGCGATGGGCAGCACGACGTAGCCCTTGTCGAGATCCTTGATGTCGTACACCACCACCGACTGCGAGATCTTCGGGTCGGGGTTGAGCGGCGAGTCGGAGTACAGGTGCGTGCTCTTCGGGTGGCTCTTGATGAAAAGCGCCCCGCCGCCCTGGCCCTTGAGCTCGGCGACCTTCTTGAAGGCGTACTCCTTGTGCTTCTTCGGATCGGTACCGATCAGCGAGATCGACTCGTCACCCAGGTGGCCCGTGGACCACACCGGCCCGTACTTCGGGTGGATGAAGTTGGCGCCGCGGCCCGGGTGCGGGATCTTGCCCACGTCGACCAGCGCGGCCAGCTTGCCGTCCTTGGCGTCGATGACCGAGATCTTGTTGCTCTGGTTGGCCGCCACCATGAAGTAGCGCTTGCTCGAATCCCAGCCGCCGTCGTGCAGGAAGGGGGCCGAGCCGATCTCGGTGACCTTCAGCGCGTCGAGGTTGGAGTAGTCGACCATCAGCGTCTTGCCGGTCTCCTTCACGTTGACCACGAACTCGGGCTTGAAATGCGAGGCCACGATCGAGGCGACGCGTGGCTCGGGGTGGTACTCCTGCGTGCCGACCACCATGCCGCGGGTGCCGACGATCTTGAGCGGCTCCAGCGTGTCGCCCTTCATGATCACGTACTGCGGCGGCCAGTAGGCGCCGGCGATCGCGAGCTTGTCCTCGTAGCCCTTGTACTTGCTGGTGTCGACCGAGCGCGCCTCGAGGCCGATGCGGATCTCGGCGACGTTGTCGGGCTTGGCCATCCACAGGTCGATCATGTTGATCTTGGCGTCGCGCCCGATCACGAACAGGTAGCGTCCCGACGCCGACGTGCGCGAGATGTGCACCGCGTAGCCGGTCTTGACGATGTTGATGATCTTCTTGGTGTCGCCGTCGATCAGCGCCACCTCGCCGCTGTCGCGCAGCGTCGTCGAGAAGATGTTGTCGATGTTGTAGCTGTTCATCTTCTTCGTCGGCCGGTCGGCGGGCGCGACGACGACCTTCCACGTCGCCTTCATGTCGGCGAGGCCCCACTCGGGCGGCACCGGGGGATCGTGCTGGATGTAGCGCGCCATGACGTCGACGGTCTTCTCGTTCATCTCGCCCGACGTCAGCCAGTTCGGCATCCCCGCCGGCGAGCCGTACGAGATGAAGACCTTGAGGTAGTCGGTGCCCTTGGCGATCGTGAGGTCCGGCGTCAGCGGCTTGCCGGTCGCGCCCTTGCGCAGCACGCCGTGGCAGCCGGCGCAGCGCTCGAAGTAGGTCTTGCGGCCGAGGTCGAACTCGGCCTGCGTCATCGCCGGCGCCTTCGGATTCGCGCTCTGGTGCATCTGCTCGCCGGCGAGGGGCGACGTGCCGGCCTGGTAGTTCACCTCGGGCTGGGTGACGCCGTGCTTCTGCTCGTCGGCCTTCACCTGCGCCGGCGGCTGCGTCTGTCGCGGCGACTCGTTCTGCGCCAGCGTGGGCACGACGATCGCCGTCAGGACTGCCGCGATGCACGTCTGGAGTCGGGTCGGTGTCATGGCATTCGGCTCGTTGCTGCGGGGTGCGCAATGGTCGCGGCGAAGCGGCGGCGCGACCTTGAAGCAGTTCAAGGACGCACGCGGTCGCGACGCGAACAATCGCCCGCCATGACGAGCCTGCACGAGACGCTGCACTTGTCGCGAGCCCGCGCAAGCGCGCAACCGGCGAAGGTGACGCTCGTCGGCGCCGGCCCCGGCGATCCCGACC
>NZ_DASSRA010000322.1:0-17481 GCF_035702065.1 Rhizobacter sp. | reverse complement strand
GACGTACATCTGGTTGAAGCCCGAGGAGCTCGCGCCCGTGTCGGTGCCGGGGTTGTACTGGTTGAACATGACCTTGGCCTTCCAGCTCACGCCGTCGGCGGTGGTGCCGGTTTGCGCGAGGCCGAATTCACCGTAGAAGTCGCATTCGTTGCCCAGGCGGTAGTGGCCGCCGGAGATGCCGAGGTTGTAGCAGGCGCGCGCCTCGTTCTTCGAGGTCGAGCCGGGGCCGGCGCGGAAGTAGCCGTCGAAGTCGACGGCCGAGGCGCTGGACGAGGCCAGGCCGAAGGCGAGGGCGGCGACGGCGGATGCAGCCAGCGAAACGCTGCTGCGGGCGAGCTTGGACATGGTTGGGTCTCCTGAGAGTTGTTGAGAGCGGGAACGGGCGCAGCGTTGGGCGCCGCCACCGGGTCCGAATTGTTTGTTAAAGCATTAATTTCTTTAACATAGCATTAACCATGAGTTGCCTGAATCCGACGTTTTGATCGCTCGCCGGAGGCTGTAACTCCTATGAAACTCAGACCTAGGGGAAAGTACGGTCCGAGGCGAGTTAATTAATTGTTAATGTTCGGCCCCGTCGAGCCGCGCTGCAGCCTGAATCGACCCATCCCCAAACAACATGTCCGGAGACTTGATGAAAACCACCTTCACTCCCATTCGAGCGCTGCACGTCGCGGCCGCTGCTTCCCTGCTTTGCGCGTCGCTGGCTGCACGTGCCGGCGAGGTCGAGGTGCTGCACTACTGGACGTCTGGTGGCGAAGCCAAGGCGGCTTCGGCCCTGAAGGCCACGCTGCAGTCCAAGGGCCACAGCTGGAAAGACTTCGCCGTGGCCGGCGGCGGCGGCGATTCGGCCATGACGGTGCTCAAGTCGCGCGTGGTCTCGGGCAACGCCCCGGCCGCCGCGCAAATCAAGGGCCCGTCCATCCAGGAGTGGGGCGCCGAAGGCGTGCTTGCCAACCTCGACGACGTGGCCAAGGCCAACAACTGGGACGCGCTGCTGCCCAAGGTCGTCTCCGACGTCATGAAGTACAAGGGCAACTACGTCGCCGTGCCGGTCAACGTGCACCGCGTGAACTGGCTGTGGGCCAACCCCGAGGCGCTGAAGAAGGCCAACGCCAAGATGCCCACCAACTGGGACGAGTTCTTCGTCACCGCCGAGGCGCTGAAGAAGGCCGGCATCATCCCCGTGGCCCACGGCGGCCAGAACTGGCAGGACTTCACCACCTTCGAATCGGTCGCGCTGGGTGTTGGCGGCGCCGACTTCTACCGCAAGGCCCTGGTCAAGCTCGAACCCGGCAGCCTGAAGGGCGACACCATGAAGAAGGTGCTGACCACCTTCAAGAAGGTCAAGGACTACACCGACAAGAACGCCCCGGGCCGTGACTGGAACCTCGCCACCGCGATGGTCATCCGCGGCGAGGCCGGCATGCAGCTGATGGGCGACTGGGCCAAGGGCGAGTTCCTGGCCGCCGGCAAGGTGCCGGGCAAGGACTTCCTGTGCACCGCCGCACCGGGCACTGCCAACGCCTTCACCTTCAACATCGACAGCTTCGCGATGTTCAAGATCAAGAACACCGCCAACCTGCAGGCGCAGAAGGACATGGCCGCGGCCATCCTCGCCCCCGAGTTCCAGGAGACCTTCAACCTGAACAAGGGCTCCATCCCGGCACGCCTGAACATGGACATGAGCAAGTTCGACGACTGCGCCAAGCTGTCGAGCAAGGACTTCGTGGCCACAGCCAAGAGCAACTCGCTGGTGCCCTCGATCGCCCACGGCATGGCCGTGTCGTCGGCGGCTGAAGGCGCGATCAAGGACGTGGTCTCGCAGTTCTGGAACACCGACAGCATGACGGCGGACCAGGCAATGGACCGCTTGCTGGCCGCTGCCAAGACGAAGTAAAAGCTGCGGAGGCTGCGAACCCTCGCACGCCTCCGCCCGTTCACCCTGAGGTCTCGAAAGGCCGCGCCGGCAGTCGAAGGACTGAGCGAGGCTTCGATACCTCAGCCCGAGCGGACTGTGTCTGTTCACCCGTATGTCGTCCACCCCCTCCCTCTCCACCCGCCTCTCACGCTGGATGCCCCGCCTTGCGGTGGCGCCCGGCTTTGCGCTGTCCTTCGCCTTCATCTACGGGCTCATCGCCTGGAACGGCGTGCTCTCGTTCTCGGCCTCGCGCCTGCTGCCCAACTACGAGTTCGTAGGCGTTGCGCAGTACGCCACGCTGTTCGAGAGCGAGCGCTGGGTCGTGGCGCTCACCAACCTCGGCATCTTCAGCGCGCTCTTCATCGGCTTCGCCCTGGCGATCGGCTTGCTGCTGGCCATCCTGCTCGACCAGAAGATCCGCGCCGAGGGCGCCTTGCGCACCATCTATCTCTACCCGATGGCGCTCAGCTTCATCGTGACTGGCACCGCCTGGAAGTGGATCCTCAACCCCGGCCTGGGCCTCGAACACCTGGTGCGGCAATGGGGTTGGGAAAGCTTCAGCTTCGACTGGCTGGTCAACCCCGACCGCGCCATCTACACCGTGGTCATCGCCGGCGTGTGGCAGAGCGCGGGCTTCGTGATGGCGCTCTTTCTCGCCGGCCTGCGCGGCATCGACGACGCCATCATCAAGGCCGCGCAGATCGACGGCGCTACGCTGCCGCGCATCTACTGGCGCGTGATCATCCCGAGCCTGCGGCCGGTGTTCTTCAGCACGCTGCTCGTGCTCGCGCACATCTCCATCAAGAGCTTCGACCTGGTGATGGCGCTCACCGCCGGCGGCCCCGGCTTCGCGACCGACGTGCCGGCCACCTTCATGTACGCCATGAGCTTCTCGCGCGGGCAGATCGGCCTGGGCGCGGCCTCGGCCACGGTGATGCTGTGCACGGTGGCGGCCATCGTGGTGCCCTATCTCTACTCCGAACTGAGAGGGGAGCGCCGATGAACGCGCGCCTCGTTCAACGCATCGCCATCTGGTCGGTGCTGCTGCTGTTTGCGGCCGTCTTCCTGCTGCCGCTCTACGTGATGGTGGCCACCTCGCTGAAGGACATGGCCGAGGTGCGCGACGGCAGCCTGCTCTCGCTGCCCGGCGGCCTCAACTTCGACGCCTGGCAGAAGGCCTGGTCCGAGGCCTGCACCGGCACCGACTGTGGCGGCCTGCGGCCCTTCTTCTGGAACTCCACGCTGATGGTGGTGCCGGCGGTGCTGATCTCCACCGCGCTCGGCGCCGTCAACGGCTACGTGTTCTCCAAGTGGCGCTTCAGGGGCAGCGAGCTGATGTTCGGCCTGATGCTGTTCGGCGCCTTCATGCCGCTGCAGGTGGTGCTGCTGCCGATGTCGCAGGTGCTGGGCTGGTTCCAGCTGGCCGACTCGATCTGGGGCCTGGTGATCGTGCACGTGCTGGTCGGCCTGGCCACCACCACGCTCTTCTTCCGCAACTACTACGTGGGCCTGCCCGACGAGCTGATTCGCGCGGCCATGCTCGACGGTGCCGGCTTCTGGCGCATCTTCTGGCGCATCGTGCTGCCGCTGTCGGCGCCCATCCTGGTGGTGACGCTGATCTGGCAGTTCACCCAGATCTGGAACGACTTCCTGTTCGGCGTGGTGTTCTCGGCGGGCGACGCCAAGCCCATCACGGTGGGGCTCAACAACATGGCCAACACCTCCAGCTCGGTCAAGGAATACAACGTGGACATGGCGGCCGCCATGATTGCGGCTTTGCCGACGCTGGTGATCTATGTCCTGGCCGGTAAATACTTTGTGCGTGGCCTGACGGCTGGCGCCGTGAAGGGATAACTAAAGAATCATGGGCGCACTTTCCATTCGCAACGTCCGCAAGAGCTACGGTCCGGTCGACATCCTCAAGGGCATCGACATCGAGATCGAGCAGGGCGAGTTCCTGATCCTCGTGGGCCCATCGGGCTGCGGCAAGTCGACCCTGCTGTCGATGATCGCGGGGCTCGACCAGCCCACCAGCGGCAACATCTTCATCGGCGAGCGCGACGTCACGAACGAGCTGCCCAAGGACCGCGACATCGCCATGGTGTTCCAGAGCTACGCGCTCTACCCCAACATGAACGTGGCGCAGAACATCAGCTTCGCGCTGGAAATGCGCAAGGTGCCCAAGGCCGATCGCGAGACTTCGGTGCAGCGCGTGGCCAAGATGCTGCAGATCGAACACCTGCTCGACCGCAAGCCGGCCCAGCTCTCGGGCGGCCAGCGCCAGCGCGTGGCCATGGGGCGTGCCCTCGCGCGCGACCCCAAGCTCTTCCTGTTCGACGAGCCGCTGTCCAACCTCGACGCCAAGCTGCGCGTGGAGATGCGCGCCGAGATCAAGCTCTTGCACCAGCGCACGCGCACCACCACGGTTTACGTGACGCACGACCAGGTCGAGGCCATGACGCTGGGCGACCGCATCGCCGTGATGAAGGACGGCATGGTGCAGCAGTTCGGCTCGCCCGACGACATCTACAGCCGCCCGGCCACGCGCTTCGTGGCCGAGTTCATCGGTTCGCCGGCCATGAACATGCTGCAGGCCGAGGTGGCCGGCCGGGGTTTGAGCGTCAGCGGGCAGGCCATTGCACTCGACGATGCGACGGCCCAGGCCCTGCAGGCCGCCGCCCCCACCGCCTGCGTGCTGGGCGTGCGGCCCGAGTGCGTGCGCCTGGCCGACACCGGCCTGGCCGGCCGCCTGACCCTGCTGGAGCCCACCGGCCCCGACACCTACGCCTTTGTCGACACCGCCCTCGGCCCGCTGGTGCTGCGCACCGGAGGCCGCGTGCCGCACCAGGTGGGCGATGCCGTGCACGTGACCTGGGAGGCGCGCGACCTGCACGTGTTCGACGCGGCGAGCGAGCGGCGCATCGGCTGACCGACGGCGCGGCACGGCGCGGCCAGAATGCGCCCATGCCCCCACCGCAAGACCCCACCGCTGAAGCCGAATGGCTGTCGCGCGCCCGCGCGGGAGATGCGGAGGCGTTCGACCGCCTGATGGCGCCGCAGCACCGCCAGCTGCACACCCACTGCTACCGCATGCTGGGCTCGCCTGTCGACGCCGACGACGCGTTGCAGGAGACCCTGCTCGCCGCCTGGCGCGGCCTGGCCGCGTTCGAGTCGCGCAGCGCGCTCGGCACCTGGCTCTACCGCATCGCCACGCATGTGTGCCTGCGCATGATTGCGCGGCGCCCGCGGCGCATGACCTCGCCCGACCACGGCGCAGCGTTCCAGGCCACGGCCGATCTGGGCGAGGCGGTGGCCGGCGCCGCGTGGCTGGAGCCTTTGCCCGACGAAGAGAGGGCCGACCCGCTCGCCGCGCTGCAGCGCCGCGAGCATGTGGCGCTCGCCTTCGTGGCGGCTCTGCAGCACCTGCCCGGCACACAGCGCGCCGTGCTGTTGCTGCGCGAGGTGCTGGGGTATTCGGCGGCCGAAGCGGCCGAGATGCTCCACACCTCGGTCGCCTCCGTCAACAGCGCCCTGCAGCGGGCCCAGGCGACGGTGAAGGCGCGCACGCCGGCGGCCGCGCCGCAGGTCCTTGGCGACGAGCGCGATCTGCTGCAACGCTTCGTGAGTGCCTGGGAGCGCCGCGACATCGCGGCCATGGTCGGCCTGCTGGCCGAAGACGCCCGCTTCACCATGCCGCCGCTGCCCGCGTGGTTCGAGGGCCGCCGCTTCGTCGAGAAGTTCTTCGCCGAGCGCGTGTTCGAGACGCCGTGGCGGCTGCTGCCCCTGCGCGGCAACGGCCAGCCGGGCTTTGCCTGCTACATGCAGGCGCTGGGCGACGACCGCTTGCGCCCGGGCGGCGTGGTGCTGCTGCGCCTGCGCGACGGCCTCGTCGCCTCCATCGACAGCTTCATCGACCCCGCGGTTTGCCGGCGCTTCGGCATGCACGACGTTCTTCCTCCGGACCGATGAGTTGGCGCCGCGTGCTGTCTCCAAAGACATGACACGCCCCGGATGGTCCGGCCGCGTGGTTCACGCTCCAGGAGAACTCCCATGGCCCGACTCATCGTCAGCATCCTCAGCTCACTCGACGGCTACTGCGCCGGCCCCGGCGGCACGCTCGCCGGCCTGCCGATGGACGCCGCCTTCAGCGTCCACAACCTCGACTGCATGCGCCGCGCCGGCACCCTGCTCTTCGGTGCCACCACCTTTCCGATGTTCGAGGCCTACTGGCCCCAGGTCGACCGTGGCCCCGGCAGCGAGCCGGTGCTGCGCGAGATCGCCGAGCGGGTGGCGGCGGCGCGCAAGCTGCTCGTGAGCGACAGGCTGAGCGTGCGTGCCGACTCGCCCTGGGCCGACACCGAGGTGTTGCGCCGCGCGCAGGCCCCGGCGCGCATCGCCGAACTGAAAGCCGCCCCCGGCCCCGACCTGCTGATCTACGGCAGCCGCGTGCTCTACAACGGCCTGCTGGCGCAGGGCCTGGTCGATGAGTTGCACCTGCTGGTGGGCTCCGTGCTGCTGGGCTCGGGTGTGCCCACTTTCGAGCCAGGCCTGACGCAGCCTTGGGCGCTGCTGGGTCAGCGCCGCCTGCCGGGGTCGGACACGGTGGCCCTGCACTACGATTGCCGGCCGCGCTGAGTGAGCGGTCTGCCTTCGGTGCTTCTTCACGACTCGCGCCGCCCCGGGGGGCGCCGCGCGGCAGACAATTCCACCTGCACCCCCGCGTTCGCCGAGCTTCACCGAGAGATGGATCCCACCACCGTCATCGTCATGCTGGCCATCCACCTCGTCGCCAGCGGTGGCTTGATGTACCTCGTCTCGCGGCTGATGCCCGACGCACCGGGCCTCGTGCAGTGGGCCGCGGCAAGCACCCTGTTCGGCCTGGGCTACCTGGTGCGCCTGAGCGTGGGCATGGCCACCGTCACGGTATTGGGCCTCGTGTCGGACGCGGTGATGATCTTCGCCGTGCTGCTCTTCGCCGACGGCCTGCGCCGCTTCACCGGGCGAGCCAGTTCCATGCGCCGCACCCTCATGCTGTGGGCGCCGCTCGTCGTGGCCCAGGTGGCCGTCGCGCTGATCGCCGGCGTGCAGGGCCGCCACGTGGGCATCAATGTGGTGACCGGCGGCCTCTACGTGGTGATGACCGTGCTGCTCGCCTGCGAAATCGGCCGCCAGCCCGTGGCACTGCACGCGCCGCTGCGCCTGCTGGGGGCGCTGCTTGGCGGCCTGGGCGCACTCACGCTGCTGCGCGCGTACAGCGTGGCAACGCAAGGCATGGAGGTGGCTTTCCAGGGCCTGCTCGCCAAGATCTTCTACATGTACGCCTCGTTCGCGGCGCTGGGCACGGCGTTCACCCTGCTGTGGCTGATGTTCGTGCGCCTCAACACGCGCCTCGCCGAGATGGCCACGCGCGATGCGCTGACGGGCGTGCTCAACCGCAACGGGCTCGACCAGGCGCTGCGCCAGCACTTCGCGCAGCGCGGGGCGTCGGCGATGAGCCTGCTGCTGGTGGACATCGACCACTTCAAGCGGGTGAACGACACGCTGGGCCATGCGGCCGGCGACAGCACGCTGCGCTCGGTGGCGCAGGCGCTTTTGTCCGAGCTGCGCGCCGGCGATTTCGTCGCGCGCATGGGCGGCGAAGAGTTCCTCATCGGCTGCGTGGGCGCGCCGCACGAGGTGGCCATGCCGCTCGCGCAGCGACTGCGCGACTGCGTGGGGCAGCTGCAGGTGCCCATTCAAGGCGGCCACGTGGCATGCACCGTGAGCGTGGGCGTGTCGGCCGGGTTCGACAGCTTCGAGGCCTGGGAGGCCGCGATGTCGCAGGCCGACGAGGCGCTCTACCGCGCCAAGGCCGCAGGGCGCGATGCGGTGCAGCCATTCGTGGCGATGCGGGTGGCCTGAGCCGCCCGGCGTTCGTTCACACGTCTCAGAGGTTGTCCAGCGCCTGCGAGGCGCCCACCAGCGCGGGTGACACCGCCGCCTTCACCACGAACACCGGAATGGCGCGCAGGTAGTCTTCGAAACGGCCCTTCTTCTCGAAGCGCGTGCGGAAGTTCGACGCCGCGATGCGCTGGCCCAGGCGCGGCACGATGCCGCCGCCCACGTACATGCCGCCGCGCGCACCCAGCGAGAGCGCGAGGTTGCCCGCCACGCCGCCCAGCAGGGCGTAGAACAGTGCCTCGGTCTGCACGCAGTGCACGTCGCTGCCGGCCACGGCGGCCGCGGTGATCTCGTCGGCCGTGCGGGCCTGCGGGTTCGCGCCGGCCTGGGTGCACACCGCCTCGTAGAGGGCGACGAGGCCAGGGCCGGAGAGCGCGCGCTCGGCCGAGGCATGGCCGTAACGATGGCGCAGCAGGCGGATGATCTCGTCCTCGTAGTCGTCGGCGCCCGCCAGCGACACGTGGCCGCCTTCGCCGCCCAGCGGCAGCATGCCGCGGCCCTGCGGCATCGGCAGCAGGCCCGACACACCCAGGCCGGTGCCCGGCCCGACCAGGCCGATGGGTGCGTTGGCGATGGCCTCGCCACCGCCCACCTGGTAGCGCTCGTCGGCGCCCAGGAGCGGCAGCGCGAGCGCGAGCGCGGTGAAGTCGTTGACGACCAGGAAGCGCTCGGCCCCAAGCGCGGCCTGCACCGCCGAGATGGAGAACGACCAGTGGTGGTTGGTCATCTGGATGTGGTCGCCCGTCACCGGGTTGGCGATGCCGATGGCGCACCAGCGCGCTTGCGGCTTGCCGTGCTCGCGCAGGTAGCGCTGCATGGCGTCGAGCAGTGTGGGGTGGTCCTTGGCCGGGTAGGTGGCGATGTCGCTCAGCGCGGCGCCAGCGTGCGCTTGCCAGGCGAAGCGCGCGTTGGTGCCGCCGATGTCGCCGAGCAGGCGCGGATAGGTGTCGTTCGAAGCCAAGAAAACCCCTGCAGATGGACCCCGGCGCGAGTACTCCGCCGGCAACCCCGAATTGTCGCCGAGCGCCCCGGTTTCAGGGGTGTTTCATGGGCTCTTGTCAGAGGCGCTGATCGCCGCGCATCAGTGCGTCGATGAGCGCGTCTTTGGCAGCCCATTGCTGCTCGGTCCAGGCGCTGATGCGCTCGCGGCAGGCCTTGTCGCCGATCGGGTCGCAGCCCAGTACCTCGGGCGGGATCTCGCGCTGCTGAACGCGCACGATGACCGCGTCGACGCGGCCGCAGAGCAGGTCCCAGAAGTCGGGTGCGCCGTTGGGGTAGACGAGCGTCACGTCGAGCAAGGCCTCGAACTGCTCGCCCATGGTGGCGAGCGCCACACCCAGGCCGCCCACCTTGGGCTTGAGCAGGTGCTTGTAGGGGCTCTTCTGCTGCGCGCGCTTCTCGGGCGTGAAGCGCGTGCCCTCCACGTAGTTGATGACGGTGGTGGGGATGCGCTTGAACTTCTCGCAGGCCTTGCGCGTGGCGCGCAGGTCGCTGCGCTGCGCGCCGCGCCCCTGGCCGCGCTTCATGAAGGGGAAGTCGAGCGCCCACCACGCGAGGCCGATCACCGGCACCCAGATCAGCTCCTGCTTGAGGAAGAACTTGAGGAAGGGAATGCGCTCGTGGAACACGCGCTGCAGCACCAGGATGTCGACCCAGCTCTGGTGGTTGCTCGACACCAGGTACCAGCCGTGGCGGTGCAGCCCGTCGACGCCTTGCACGTCCCAGCTCGGAGGGCACACCGCGCGCAGCCAGGCGTTGTTGCGCGCCACCCAGGCCGAGGCCAGCCCGTTGAGCGCGCGGTCGCACAGCCGGCGCGAGGCTTCCCACGGCAGCACCAGCTTGAGCAGGGCCGGTGGCACCATCGCGCTTGCGGTGAAGAGCGTGTTCAGCCCCAGCAGGAAGCCGGTGATGACCCCACGCAGGGGAGCAGGCAGGCGGGAGAGCATGGTGTGTGGAGAGGAGGCGTTCGCAGTGTGCCGCAGTGGAGCCCAGAAGTCGCTCCTGCACAATGACGCGGCTCAATCATTTTGCGGAGACCTGCATGACCCCGGAAGAACGCCGCGCCTTGCGCGAGAAGCTCATCGCCGCGCGGCAGGCCATGCCCGACCGGCTGGAGCTCGCGGTGCAACTGCAGAGCGTGCTGCGCACCTGGCTGGTCACGCGGCGCGAATCGAGCATCGGCGCCTACTGGCCGATCAAGGGCGAGTTCGACCCGCTGCCCGCGCTCTTTCGCTGGAGCGAAGGCGGGCCCGAGGGCTCACCGCGGCGCATCGGCCTGCCGGTGGCCGACAAGCTCACCGGCGAGCTGCGCTTTCACGTGTGGTTCCCCGGCTGCCCGATGGAGCTCGATGCCTACGACATCCCCAAGCCCAAGGACACCGACCAGTTCCAACCCGCGCTGCTGCTGCTGCCCTGCGTGGGCTATGGCCCGGGCGGGGTGCGCCTGGGCTATGGCGGCGGCTTCTACGACCGCACGCTGGCCGACCTCACGCCCCGGCCGCTGACCATCGGCGTGGGCTACTCGCACGGCTTCCTGCCGCTGTTGCGCGCCGAGCCCGACGACCTGCTGGTCGACGTGATGCTGACGGAAGAAGGCGTGATGTGGCAGCGCGCGTGAGGCAATGAGGTCCGCTCAGGCGACGGCGTAGCGCAGCCCCACGCGCTCGCCGTGCAGCTGCTGCACCTCGCGCAGCGCCAGCCCGCGGCGCTGCTCCATCGCCGCGAACAAGGGCTTGCCGGCACTGGCCACCAGCGGGTGGACGATCAGCCGCAGCTCGTCCACCAGGCCGGCATCCATGAGGCTGGCGGTGGTGCGTGCGCCGCCGACGAGGTAGATGTCCTTGCCCGGCTGCTGCTTGAGGGCCGACACCTCGGCCAGCGTTCGGATGAAGCGCGTGCTCGGCCAGCGTGCAGCGCTCAGCGTGCTCGACAGCACGTAGTGCGGCGTCTGCGCGACAAAGGCGGCGTACTTCAGCTCGCCCGGCGTGGGCGGCTGGCCGGTGATCCAGGCCGGTGTGTCCGGCTGGGTCTGGATCGAGGTCCAGTAGTTCTCGTAGCCGGGGTACATGCCGCCGCCCAGCAGGCAGGCGTCGACCTGTGGCACCACGCCGTAGTCGTCGGACCAGGCTTCCACCCAGTCGGCGGTGCCGTCGGGGCCTTCCATCTTGCCGTCGACCGAGATCTTCATCGCCGCGATCAGTTTGCGCATGTCAGTCTCCTTGAGGGGGCTCGAAGAGCCGTTCCAGTTGGTTCAGCGCGCTGCTCCAGCCTTCGTGGTGGCTGATGCGCTCGCCTTCGGTGGGCAGGCCCGTGTGGGTCATGGCCAGGAAGGTGTGCTCTCCGCGGGCGCTGAGTTCGATGCGGATGTTCGTCTCGATGCCGGCCAGCTCGTGCTCGTTCTCCCACGCCCAGGTGAACGCGAGCAGCCGTGGCGCCTTCACCTCGGTGTAGGTGCCGGTGGCCGGGTAGATGCTCCCGTCGGGCTTGCGCATCTCGATGCGAAAGCACCCGCCGGGCCGCGGGTCGGCCTGGGCCAGCACCACGGTCAGGCCCTCCGGGCACATCCAGCGCAGCATGAGCGCGGGCTGGGTGAGTGCCTGGAACACGGTCGCCGGCGAGGCCTTGAGCAGCCGGCTCATGTGGATGGGGGTGTCGTGCGCAAGCATCAGCGCGTCCTCTTGCGAGAAGAGCGTGGGCTCGCCTTCTTCTTGGCCGGCGGAAGTTCTTCGACCAGCTGGGCCAGGGCGTCGAGGCGGCCGTCCCAGAAGGCCACGTAGCGGCCGATCCATTCGGCGGCTTCCATCAGCGGCTCGCGCTGGAAGTGGCAGCGCCGCCATTGCGCATCGCGCTCGCGCACGATGAGCCCGGCCTCTTCCAGCACGTTGATGTGGCGAGAGACTGTGGGCAGCGAGAGATCGAACGGTGTGGCCAGGTCGCCGACGGTTGCATCGCCCTGCGTGAGCCGCGCCAGGATGGCGCGTCGCGTGGGGTCGGCGAGGGCCGAGAACACGGCAGTGAGCGGGTCGTGGGACATGGCGATCTTGTATTTAGCTGAACATGCAATTGCATTGTTTGCTAAATACAAATCACCTGTCAACCCGGGTGGGTATCGCCTTGGAGATGGGGCAGCGCGCCTGGGCGCGACGGCGGTTACTGGGGCTTAGGTCTTGCCGAGCTGGGCCAGCGCCGCCTGCAGGCCGGCGAGGCCGCCGACGCGCTGGTCATTGATGAAGATCTGCGGCATCTGCCGCACCGAGGGCCCGCACTTCTCGAAGAAGGCCAGGCGCTCGGCCTCGTCATCGATGCGGATCTCCTCGAAGGCCATGTTGCGGGTCTTGAGGAGCATCTTGGCCGAGTCGCATTGCGGGCAGGCCGACTTGGAATAGACGGTGATCTTGAGGTTCATGCCCGCAAGTCTAGGGGTTGTCACAACTCCAGGCCGGCGTCCTTGGCGACCTTCTGCCACTTGGCGATCTCGGCCTTCTGGAAGGCGCCAAGCTGGGCCGGTGACATCGGCAAGGGCTCGACGCCCATGGTCTGCAGGCGCGCCGCCACGCCGGTCTGCGCGGCGATCCTGGTGAACTCGTCATGCAGCCGCGCCACGATGGCCGGCGGCGTGCCGGCCGGTGCGAAGAAGGCCTGCCACGAGGCCACGTCGAAGCCCTTGAGGCCCGACTCGGCGAGCGTCGGCACATCAGGCAGCGCCTTGGCGCGCTTGCCCGAGGTGACGGCGAGCGCGCGCACCTTGCCGCTCTTGATGTGCGGCAGCGCCACCAGCGCGGTGTCGAAGCTCATCGGGATCTGCCCGGCGATCAGGTCCTGCATCGAGGGGCCGCTGCCCTTGTAGGGCACGTGCGTGATGTCGACACCGGCTTCGAGCTTGAACTTCTCGCCCGAGAGGTGCTGCGAGCTGCCGGTGCCGGCGGTGCCGAAGGAGAACGACCCCGGCTTGGCCTTGGCGGCGGCGATCAGCTCCTTGACGCTGTGCACCGGCTGCTGCGCGTTGACGAGCAGCACGTTGGGCACGTTGCCGATGAAGAACACCGGCGCGAAGTCCTTCGGTGCGTCGTAGGGCACCTTCTTTTGCATGGCCGGGATGATGGCGTGCGACGAGATGGTGCCGAGCACGATGGTGTAGCCATCGGCGGGCGACTTTGCTGCCGCGTCGGTGCCGATCATGCCGCCCGCACCGCCGCGGTTCTCGACGATCACGGTCTGCTTGAGCGACTCCTGCAGCCGCTCGCCGATCAGGCGCGCGAGCGCGTCGGAGGTGCCGCCTGCAGCGAAGGGCACGATGATCTTGATGGGCTGCTTCTGCGGCCAGGTGTCACCCTGTGCGTGGGCCAGCGGGGTGGCGAAGCCGGCGGCTGCGGCGAGTGTGCAGGCGAGGAGAGTGCGGCGGTGGGTCATGGTGGTTCCTTGGGTGTGGCTCAGGGCAGCTCGACGATCTCGATCCAGTTCGGGTTCTTGCCCACCGGCAGGCGCTGGGCCTCGCCGAGGGCGCCGCTGGTGGCGTCGATGGGGTACAGCGCGACCGCGTGCGACTCCTGTCCCGCGGCGATGAGGAAACGGCCGGTCGCATCGATGGCGAAGCCGCGCGGCGTCTTCTCGGTGGCCACGTGGCCGGCCGGTTGCAGCACGCCGCTGATGGGGTCGACGCGGAACCAGGCGAGGGTGCTGGAGGTGCGCTCCGAGGCATAGAGGAAGCGGCCGTCCGGGCTCAGGTGCAGGTCGGCGGCCCACGGCTTGCCGCTGAAGCCGGCGGGCAAGACGGTGGTGCGCTGCAGCGGGCGCAGCGCGCCGCGGCTGGCGTCCCACGCGAACACGTCGAGCGAGGCGTCGAGCTCGTTGAGCAGGTACAGGTGCTGCTGCGAGGCGCTCCACACGAAGTGGCGAGGGCCCGACTTCGGCGCGGTCGGCACGAGCGCCGGCTCGTTGGCGCTGAGCTGGCCCTTGGCAGCGTCGAAGCGCCACACCGAGAGGTTGTCGCCGCCCAGGCTTGTGGCCAGCACGTACTGGTTGGCCGTGTCGGCATGGATGGCGTGCGCGTTGGGCGCGGTGGGAACGAGCTGCTGGATCGCACCCACCATGCCCTTGGTGTCGATGCTGTTGACGGTGATCTTGTGGCCGGGATACGAGGCGGCGAAGAGCCACTTGCCCGAGCGGTCGGTGTCGATGTTGGCCATGCTGTCGGCGAGCGGCGCTTCGCCCAGCTTCGTGAGCTTGCCGCTGGCAGCATCGATGGAGAAGCTGACGACGCGGAAGGGCTGCGAGCGCAGCGCGGCATACAGGTAGCGCTTGTCGGGGCTCACGGCCAACGGCATCACGGTGCCGCCGACCGGCACGGTCTCGATGGCTTTCAGGCGGCCGGCCGCGCGGTCGAGTTCGAGGACCGAGACCTCCTGGCTGTCGGCGTTGGACACATACACCCAGGTGGCGGCGGTGGCCGGCAGGGCGATGAGGGCCGCCAGCGCGGCGGCCAGTGCCGGCGGGCGAGGGAAGAAGGAAGCGGTGGGTTGCACGCGATGTCTCCGTGTTCGTTGTCTGACATCAGACAACTAGAGAGCATCCATTTCCACTCAAGCAGGGTCAATCGTCGTTATCCCGGGGGAAATCTGGGTCGCCACCGACCACAGTCGTATGACAACAGGCCTCAGTCGGCCCCGATGAGTTGTTGCGCCTGCGCCTTGGCTCGTGCCGTCACGCTGCCGGCCAGCCCCGCCGCGCCGCGGGTGGCCAGCATCTGTGCGAACACGTCGCGCACCTGGCGGGCATCGACGGCCTGCAGCCGTGCCAGCCAATCCGCCGGCTCGCGCAGTTGGCCGAAGGTGAACACGTCCTGCGCCGCGGCTTCGAGGCGCTTGGCCGGGTGCTCCAGGGCGCGCAGCTGGCGCACTGTGATCTGGTTGCGGGCGCGCTCCAGGCCTGCGGCGTCGCTGTGTTCCGCGTGCTGCTTCAGCAGGCGCGCCGTTTCGGTGAAGAAGGCGTCGGCCTGTTGCGGGTCGGTCGCAGCGTCGATCACCACCTGGCCGGCATGCGCCATCACGTCGGCCGAGCAGGCCACGTGGTAGGCCAGGCCGCGGCGTTCGCGGATCTCGTCGAGCAGCGGCGAACTCATGCCCTCGCCCAGCAGCGCGGCGGCCAGCACGTAGGCCACGTGGCGGTCGTCGGCCAGCGCAGGCGCTTCGTAGCCGAGCACGATCTGGCACTGCCCGCTGCCCGACATGCGGCGCAGCTTCACGCCGCCTTGCCACGTCGGTGCTGTCACGGTGTTGGGCTCGCCGCGCGGCATGGCGCCGAAGGCCGACTCGGCGGCGCGCAGAAAGGCCGCCTCGTCCACCGGCCCGGCCGCAGCCACCACCACGTTGCAGGCGCTGTACTGCTGCTGCACATAGGCCAGCAGGTGCTCGCGCGTGAAGCGCATCAAATTGGCGCGGTTGCCGATCACCGGCCGCCCGGCGGGGTGCTGCATGCCGTAGCAGGCGCGGTCGAAGAGCTCGAAGGCGATGTTCACCGGGTCTTCCTCGAACTCGGTGAACTCGTGCTGCAGCACCTGGCGCTCGCGCTCCAGCTCGTCGGCCGGGAAGCTGCCGTTGAGCACGATGTCGGCCAGCAGCTCCACGAAGGTCGGCAGATCGCGCGGCAGGCCCTCGATGTGGAAGGCCGTGTGGTCCTTGTCGGTGTGCGCGTTGACCTCGGCACCCAGGCGCTCGGCATCGAGGTTGATGCGCTGGCAGTCGCGCGTGGCCGTGCCCTTGAACGCCATGTGCTCGACCACGTGGCTGATGCCGTTCAGCAGGCGCGGCTCGTGCAGGCTGCCGGTGCGGATGAACACGCTCAGGCTCACGGTCTGGCGCCAGGGCATGGGAATCGCCACCACGCGCAGGCCGTTGGGGAGGGTGTGCAGGGCGGGTGGCAGGTTCACGGGTGAGGTGTCGATGGGGACTCGATGCAGCACACGGCTCAGGTGTGCAGGCCGAGCCGCTTGCAGATGGCGAGCGAGGCCACGCTCTGGTTCATGGTGTAAAGGTGTAGCGCAGGTGCGCCGCCGGCGATCAGCTTCTCGCACAGCGAGGTCACCACGTCCAGGCCGAAGGCCTTGATCGAGTCGACATCGTCGCCATAGGCCTGCAGGCGCAGGCGGATCCAGCGGGGGATCTCGGCGCCCGAGCTGTCGGCGAAGCGGATGATGCCGGCCGAGTTGGTGATCGGCATGATGCCGGGCACCACCGGGATGTCGGCACCCAGCTTGCGGCTTTCGTCGACGAAGCGGAAGTAGGCGTCGGGGTTGAAGAAGAACTGCGTGATGGCCGAGTTGGCACCGGCACGCACCTTGGCCAGGTACGCCTGCAGGTCGGCCTCCGGCGAGCGCGCCTGCGGGTGCATCTCGGGGTAGGCCGCCACCTCGATGTGGAAGTGGTTGCCGGTCGCTTCGCGGATGAAGGCGATCAGGTCGGAGGCATAGCGGAACTCGCCGAAGCCGCCGTAGCCGCTCGGCAGGTCACCGCGCAGCGCCACCAGGCGCTTGATGCCGGCGGCCTTGAACTGCGAGAGCTTGTCGAGAACCGATTCGCGGTTGGCGCCAATGCAGGTGAAGTGCGAGGCTGCGTCCACGCCTTCCGTGAGGATGGCCTGCACCGCAGCGAAGGTGCCGTCCTGCGTGGAGCCGCCGGCGCCGTAGGTGACGGAGCAGAACTGCGGCTTGAGCGCGTAGAGCTGCTGGCGCACGGCCGCGAGCTTGGTCACGCCTTCGGGGGTCTTGGGGGGGAAGAACTCCAGGCTGATGGGGAGACGTTGGGTGCTCATGCCTAACTTTCTTGTCAGTCAACCACCCGCTCGGGCTGAGGTATCGAAGCCTGGTGCAGGCCGTGCCGGGGCTTCGATACCTCAGCCTGAGCGGTTGGAGGTGTGTCTAGGTGGGCTGCTTCGCCCACACGAAGAACTCGGTGTTGCCGTTGCCACCCTTGATCGGGCTTTCGAAGTACTTCTGCACCTTCAGGCCCTGGGCTTTGCAGGCCTGCCAGATGCGGTTCTCCACTTCGACGAAGTGCGCCGGGTCCTTCACGATGCCACCCTTGCCGATCTGCGCAGGCTGCAGCTCGAACTGCGGCTTGATCAGCAGCAGCAGGTCACCGCCCGGCGCGAGGTACTCCACCATCGTCGGCATCACGTGCGTGGAGGTGATGAACGACAGGTCGCCGGTGACGAAGCCGAAGCTGTGCGGCGCGTGCGCCGCGGCAAAGGCTGAACCCGCCACGTCACGCCCGTTCACGCCTTCGAAACAGGCCACGCGCGCATCCGCCTGCAGCTTGGGGTGCAGCTGGCCGTGGCCCACGTCGATGCCGACCACGCGCGCGGCGCCCGCCTGCAGCAGCGCATCGGTGAAGCCACCGGTGCTCTGACCGAGGTCGAGGCAGTCGCGGCCGGTGACGTCGATGCCGCAGGCCTTCAATGCACCTTCGAGCTTGAGTCCGCCGCGCGACGCGAAGCGCAGCTCCGCATCGTCGGTGATCTCGATCTCGCTGCCCTCGGGCACGTCGAGCCCGGCCTTGTTCACCACGGCCCAGCCTTTTGGGCCGAGCCAGCGCACCGCGCCACGCTCGATCAGCCGCGTGGCGGCCGAA
>NZ_DASSRA010000321.1:0-21208 GCF_035702065.1 Rhizobacter sp. | reverse complement strand
CGAAGTGGCGACTTGGGACGAGTTCTCCGGCCGGCTCGAAGCCGTGGAGCGCGTGGACGTGCGCCCGCGCGTGGCGGGCATCGTGCAAGCGGTGCACTTCCGCGAAGGCGCGCTGGTCGGCAAGGGCGACCTGCTGATCAGCATCGACCCCGCGCCCTACCAGGCCGAGCTGGAGCGCGCCGAGGCGCAGGTCGTGGCCGCGCAGGCCCGCCAGTCGCATGCCCACAGCGAATACCAGCGCGCCCGGCGGCTGCTCGATGAGCAGGCCATCGCCCAGCGCGAGTTCGACGAGCGCAACAACGCGCAGCGCGAGGCCGATGCCAACCTGCGCGCCGCGCAGGCCGCCTGGCAGACGGCCAAGCTGAGCCTCGACTACACCCAGGTGCGCGCGCCCGTGGCGGGCCGCGTCGGCCGGCTCGAGATCACCGTCGGCAACCTGGTGGCCGCCGGCCCCGGTGCGCCGGTGCTGACGACGCTGGTGTCGGTGAGCCCGATCTACGCCAGCTTCGACGCCGACGAGCAGGTGGTGGCCCGCACGCTGCGCGACCTGCCCAGCGGCGCCAGCGCCCGCGCGCAGCTGGAGCGCATCCCGGTGCAGATGGGCACCGCGGCCACCGCCGAGACGCCGTTCACCGGCCACCTGCAGCTGGTCGACAACCAGGTCGACGCCAAGAGCGGCACGGTGCGCGTGCGCGCGGTGTTCGACAACAAGGACGGCAGCCTGATGCCCGGCCAGTTCGCCAAGCTGCGCATGGGCCAGGCGAAGAACAGCACCGCCTTGCTGATCAACGAGCGCGCGGTCGGCACCGACCAGAACAAGAAGTACGTGATGGTCGTCGGCGCCGACAACACCGCCAGCTACCGCGAGGTGACGCTGGGTGCGCATGTGAACGGCCTGCGCATCGTGACATCCGGTCTCAAGCCGCAGGAGCGGGTGGTGGTCAACGGGTTGCAGCGCATCCGCCCGGGCTCGGTGGTGCAGCCACAACCCGTCGAGATGGAACTCAAGGCCGCGTCCGCACGGGCGCCCGCAGCCAAGTCCTGAGTTCCTGATCTCGCCGGCCTCAGCCCGAACGGGAGGAGGTGGGCGAACAGAAAAGACAAAGACAGAAAAGGTTCCCCATGAACTTCTCCAGATTCTTCATCGACCGGCCGATCTTCGCCGGCGTGCTCTCGCTGCTGATCTTCCTCGGCGGCCTGGTCGCCGTGCGCGGGCTGCCGATCTCCGAATACCCCGACGTCGTGCCGCCCTCGATCGTGGTGCGCGCGCAGTACCCCGGCGCCAACCCGCAGGTGATCGCCGAGACCGTGGCCACGCCGCTCGAAGAGGCCATCAACGGCGTCGAGAACATGCTCTACATGAGCAGCCAGGCCACCACCGACGGGCTGATGACGCTCACCGTCACCTTCAAGCTCGGCACCGACCCCGACAAGGCCCAGCAGCTGGTGCAGAACCGCGTGGGCCGCGCCGAGGCGCGCCTGCCCGAGGAGGTGAAGCGCCTGGGCGTGGTCACCATCAAGAGCTCGGTCGACCTGACCATGGTGGTGCACCTGCTGTCGCCCAGCGGCCGCTACGACATGACCTACCTGCGCAACTACGCGGTGCTCAACGTCAAGGACCGCCTGGCGCGCGTCGAAGGCGTGGGCGACGTGCAGCTGTTCGGCTCGGGCGACTACTCCATGCGCGTCTGGCTCGACCCGCAGAAGGTGGCGCAGCGCGGCCTCTCGCCGAGCGACGTGGTCGCGGCCATCCGCGGGCAGAACGTGCAGGCCGCGGCCGGCATCGTGGGCGCCTCGCCGGGCCTGGCCGGCGTCGACATGCAGCTTTCCATCAACGCGCAAGGCCGCCTGCAGAACGAAGAAGAGTTCGGCGACATCATCGTGAAGACGAACGCCGACGGCGCGGTCACGCGCCTGCGCGACATCGCGCGCCTGGAGCTGGGCGCGGCCGACTACTCGCTGCGCTCGCTGCTCGACAACAAGGACGCAGTCGCCGTGCCCATCTTCGCGGCACCCGGCTCCAACGCCATCGCCATCAGCGACGGCGTGCGCGCCACCATGGCCGACATCAAGAAGGCCATGCCCGAAGGCGTGGACTACGAGATCGTCTACGACCCCACGCAGTTCGTGCGCGCCTCCATCGAGTCGGTGGTGCACACGCTGCTCGAAGCCATCGCGCTCGTCGTGCTGGTGGTGATCCTCTTCCTGCAGACCTGGCGCGCCTCCATCATCCCGCTGCTGGCGGTGCCGGTGGCGGTGGTCGGCACCTTCGCGGTGATGAGCGTGTTCGGCTTCTCGATCAATGCGCTGAGCCTCTTCGGCCTGGTGCTGGCCATCGGCATCGTGGTCGACGACGCCATCGTGGTGGTCGAGAACGTCGAGCGCAACATCGAGGCGGGCCTCTCCCCGCGCGACGCCACCTACCGTGCGATGCGCGAGGTCTCGGGCCCCATCATCGCCATCGCCCTGGTGCTGGTGGCGGTGTTCGTGCCGCTGGCCTTCATCAGCGGCCTGACCGGCCAGTTCTACAAGCAGTTCGCGCTGACCATCGCCATCTCGACGGTGATCTCGGCCCTCAACTCGCTGACGCTCTCGCCCGCGCTGGCCGCCCTGCTGCTCAAGGGCCACGACGCGCCGAAAGACGCGCTCACCCGCGGCATGGACCGCGTGCTGGGCGGCTTCTTCCGCGGCTTCAACCGGCTCTTCGCGCGCGGCACCGCCGCCTATGGCGGGGGCGTCACGAAGGCCATCTCGCGCAAGGGCGTGATGATCGGCCTCTACCTCGTGCTGGCCGCCGCGACCCTGGGCCTCTTCAAGGCCGTGCCCAGCGGCTTCGTGCCGGCGCAGGACAAGCAGTACCTGATCGGCTTCGCACAGCTGCCCGACGGCGCCACGCTCGACCGCACCGAGGAGGTGATCCGCCGCATGAACGACATCGCGCTCAAGCAGCCCGGCGTCGAGCACGCGGTGGCCTTCCCCGGCCTGTCGATCAACGGCTTCACCAACAGCTCCAACTCGGGCATCGTCTTCACCACGCTCAAGCCCTTCAACGAACGCCGCGGCGCGGACCAGAGCGCGGCTGCCATCGCGGGCCAGCTCAACCAGAAGTTCGGCGCCATCCAAGAGGCTTTCGTCGTGATGTTCCCGCCGCCGCCGGTGCAGGGCCTGGGCACGACGGGTGGCTTCAAGCTGCAGCTCGAAGACCGCGCCTCGCTGGGCATCAAGGCGCTCGACGAGGCCCAGAAGGCCTTCATGGCCAAGGCCTACCAGGCACCCGAGCTGGCCGGCCTGTTCTCGAGCTTCCAGGTCAACGTGCCGCAGCTGTATGCCGACATCGACCGCACCCGCGCACGCCAGCTCGGCGTGCCGGTGACCGACATCTTCGACACCCTGCAGATCTACCTCGGCAGCCTGTACGCCAACGACTTCAACAAGTTCGGCCGCACGTACTCGGTGCGGGTGCAGGCCGACGCGGCCTTCCGCGCGCGAGCCGAAGACATCGGCCTGCTGAAGGTGCGCTCGACCAGTGGCGAAATGGTGGCCTTGTCGTCGCTGATGAAGGTCACGCCCACCTATGGGCCGGAGCGCGCCATGCGCTACAACGGCTTCCTGTCGGCCGACATCAACGGCGGCCCCGCGCCCGGCTACTCCACCGGCCAGGCGCAGGACGCGGTCAAGCGCATCGCCGCCGAGACGCTGCCCCCGGGCATCGGCTACGAATGGACCGACCTCACCTACCAGCAGATCATCGCTGGCGACACGGCGCTGTGGATCTTTGCCCTCTCGATCCTGCTCGTGCTGCTGGTGCTGGCCGCGCAGTACGAAAGCCTCACGCTGCCGCTGGCCATCCTGCTGATCGTGCCCATGGGTCTGCTCGCGGCCATGACCGGGGTGTGGCTCACGCGCGGCGACAACAACGTCTTCACGCAGATCGGGCTGATGGTGCTGGTGGGCCTGAGCGCCAAGAACTCGATCCTGATCGTGGAGTTCGCCCGCGAGCTGGAGCTGGCCGGCCGCACGCCCATCCAGGCCGCCATCGAAGGCGCGCGCCTGCGCCTGCGCCCCATCCTGATGACCTCGCTCGCCTTCGTGATGGGTGTGCTGCCGCTGGTGCTGGCCACCGGCGCCGGCGCCGAGATGCGCCGCGCGATGGGCGTGGCGGTGTTCACCGGGATGATCGGCGTCACCGCCTTCGGCATCTTCCTCACGCCGGTGTTCTACGTGCTGCTGCGCCGCCTGGCGGGCAACCGCGCGCTCAAGCACCACGGCGAGGTGCATGCGGCGCTACCCGCCGTCACCGCGACGCCGCACGGTGGCGGCGCCGCCCACACGCTCAAGCCCCAGCCGGGCTCGGCCATTGGCCGCCATGAATGAAGGAAGCAACATGAACAAGATCCTCGCCAGAAGCCTCACGCCCCTGCTCGCCGCCCTGGTGCTGGCCGGTTGCGCCAGCCCGCCGGTCGAGCCGGTCGCGCCCCCGGCCACGCCGGCCGCCTTCAAGTCCATCGACGGCCGCTGGGCGGCCCTGCCGCCCGCCGAGGCGCAAGCCCGCGGCGAGTGGTGGAAGGCCTTCGGCGACCCGCTGCTCGACGACCTGGTGGCACGCGCCGACCTCCACAACACCAGCATCCAGGGCGCCGCGGCGCGCCTGGCGCAGGCGCGCGCGCTGGTGCGTGCCACCAACGCCGAACGCCTGCCGCAGGTCGGTGTGGGCGCCTCGGTCGTGCGGCAGACCTTGCCGCTGGCCAGCGGCGTGATCCCCGGCCAGGCCGTCACCACCGGCAATGTCGGTGCCAACGCCAGCTGGGAGCTCGACCTCTTCGGCCGCGTCGCCAAGGCGGGCGACGCCGCCACGCTCGATGCGCAGTCGCGCGAGGCACTGCTGCAAAGCACGCGGCTGCTGGTGCAGTCGGAGGTGGCGCAGACCTACTTCGCGGTGCGCGCGCTGGATGCCGAGCGCGCGCTGATGCGCGAGTCGGTGGCCGCCTACCGCGACACCCTGCGCCTCACCGAAAGCCGCTACCAGGCCGGTGACGTGGGCGAGCTCGACCTGGCGCGCGTGCGCACCGAGGTCGCGTCCACCGAGTCGCAGGCCCTCGCGCTCGACCGGCGCCGCGCCGAGCTCGAGCACGCGCTGGCCACGCTGATGGGTGAGCTGCCAAGCAGCTTCGCGCTCGCCGAGGCCGCCGACTGGCGCGGCGCGCTGCCGCAGGTGCCGCCCGGCGTGCCCAGCCGCGTGCTCGCGCGCCGGCCCGACGTGGCGGCTGCGCAGCGCGCGATGCAGGCCGCACAGGTTCGCGCCGGTGTCGCGCGCACGGCGTGGTTCCCCGACGTGTCGCTCACCGCCTCGGCCGGCTACGTGTCCACTGAGTTGAGCGACATCTTCAAGTGGTCGGCGCGCGCCTGGGGCGTGGGCGCCCTGCTCTCGCTGCCCGTGTTCGACGGCGGCCGCCGCGAGGCCGGCGTGCAGACCGCCGATGCGCAATGGAACGCGGCCGCGGCCAGCTACCGCGAGCAGGTGCTGGGCGCCTTTCGCGACGTGGAGGACCAGCTCTCAGGCCTGAGCCTGCTGGCCGACCAAGCCAATGCCCAGGCACAGGCGGTGGAATGGGCCAGCCGCGCCACGCTGCTGTCGAACACGCGCTACCGCAACGGCTACGTCAGCCAGCTGGAGTTGCTTGATGCACGGCGCAGCGAACTCTCGAACCGCCGCATCGCGCTGCAGGTGCGCTCGGCGCAGTACCAGGCGACGGTGGGCCTGATCCGGGCGCTCGGGGGCGGGTGGGAGGGATAAGCCCGGCATGAAGGCGGCCCGTGATCCGCGAGAATCACGGGCTCACCCACTCGCCTGTTTCACCCATGACCGAAGCCACTGGAGCCGATCAACAACAGCGGCCTGCCCTGCCCGACCGCCTCTCCACCGACCCGCGCAGCCCGCACCACGTCGCCGCCGTGTTCGAGCACGAGATCGGCATCCGCCTGAACGGCAAGGAGCGCCACGACGTGGAGGAGTACTGCCTCAGCGAAGGCTGGGTCAAGGTGCCTTCCGGCAAGACCAAGGACCGCAAGGGCAACCCGCTGCTGCTCACCCTGAAGGGCAAGGTCGAGGCGTTCTACCGCTAGGCCCTTAGCGCTGCACGCCACCCAAGAGCCGCGCTGGCAACAGAAGCAAGGCGCGCAGCAGGGCGAACACCCCCTCGACGGCCACGCCGATCAGGCGGAACGGCAGCGAAAGCAGCCACACGAGCGGCCACAGCAGCAGGGCTGCGACCGCCAGCGGCCAGCACAGCACCAGCAGCAGGCACCAGGCGAGCACGGCCAGCAGTGTCTTCATCTGCGTCTCCTCAACCGGCCTGGCCGGGATGGGGGTTGCCGTAGACGGGCGCCGGCTCCTGCGGCACCACGACCCACAGCAGCAGGTAGACCAGGATGCCCGTGCCGCCGCAGAGCAGCAGCAGCGCAAAGGCAAGCCGCCACAGCCAGGTGGCCACGCCCGTGACGCGGGCGAGCCCACCGCACACGCCACCGAGCCAGCGGTCGCTGCGGCTGCGTTGCAAGGCATTGACGGCGTCGATCGCAGGCCCGGGGCCATTGACCACCCGCGCCTTGGCACGGGCGAATTCGTCGTCGGACAGCGCGCCGCGTTGATGCAGCTCGCTCAGCTTGTTCAGTTCGTCGCTGATGGACATGGCATGGGCCTCCTGGGGTGTTCAATGCAGACAGCCTAGCGCGCCGGCCGCGGCACGCCAGCGTCTTGCGACAGGCTGCCGTTGACGCCGACAGGGTGCACCGCCGGCCGATGCCCGTGGCCGTATTCTTGAACTCCGCCAACCACCGGGCAACCCCGCCACACTCCCGCCATGGAAGCCGTTCCCGAGCACTTCGAGCACCCGCAGGATGCGGCGGAGTTCAAGCGCGCGGCACGCCCCGGCATCGAGCTGTACCGCGCGCGCATCGTCCGCCACGCCTTCGACCCGCACACGCACGAGGCCTTCGGCCTGGGCGCGATCGAAGCCGGCGTGGAGCGCTTCCGCTACCGCGGCGGCGACCACCTGGCGCCCAGCGACACGCTGGTGCTGATGAACCCCGACGAGCTGCACACCGGCCGTGCCGAGACCGAACACGGCTGGCGCTACCGCATGCTCTACCTCGACGCCGACCTGCTCGCGCAGGTGACGGGCGAGCGCGGCTGGCACTTCGCGCAGCCCGTCGTCCACGACCCACTCACCGCGCGCCGCGTGAGCCGGCTGCTGGCGGCGATGTGGAGCGCGCCCGACATGCTGGCCGCCGACTGCGCACTGGTGGACCTGCTGCAGATGCTGCGCCCGCATGCGAGCACGGGTGGCACGCGCAGCGCGTCGCCCGCCTCGCGCACCGATGCGGCGCTGATGCGTGCGCACGACATGATCCGGGCGCGCTTCGCCGAGCCGCTCACGCTCGAGGAGATGGCGCACGAGGCCGGGCTGAGCCCCTTCCACTTCCTGCGCCGCTTCAAGCAGCGCTACCACGTCACGCCGCACCAGATGCTGATGGCGGTGCGCCTGTTCCGGGCCAAGCAGCAGCTCGCCGCAGGCCACGCCCCCGCGAGCGTGGCGGCCGACGTGGGCCTGGTCGACCAGCCCCACCTCACGCGCCGCTTCGCCCGCATGTACGGCGTGACGCCGGCGCGCTACCAGGCGCAATTGCGTACAAGACCGCTGCCATCGGCGTGACCGACACTCGGGCATGACCACCGGATTGCTGTTCGCCCTGGCCGCGGGCCTGATGTGGGGCCTCGTCTTCGTGGGGCCGCTGATGCTGCCCGAGTACCCAGCCACGCTGCAGTCGTTCGGACGCTATGTCGCCTTCGGGCTGATCGCGCTGCCGCTCGCCTGGTTCGACCGTTCACGCCTGCGCGAGCTCACGCGCGCCGACTGGCTCGAGGCGCTCAAGCTCGGCGCGGTGGGCAACGTCGTCTACTACCTGTTCCTGGCCAGCGCCATCCAGCGCGCCGGCGGGCCGCTGCCCACGATGATCATCGGCACGCTGCCGGTGGTGATCGCCATCACCGCCAACCTGCGCAGCCACAACCACGGCACCCGCCGCGAGGCCAAGCTGCCGTGGGCGCGCCTGCTGCCCTCGCTCGCGCTCATCGGTGCCGGCATCGCGCTCGTCAACCACGTGGAGATCAGCCACCTGCAGGAAGACCGGGACGCCGACCTCGGCCGCTACGCACTGGGCGCCCTGCTCGCAGTCGGCGCCGTGGTGTGCTGGACCTGGTACCCCATCCGCAACGCCGAGTGGCTGCGCGCCCACCCCGACCGCAGCCCACGCAGCTGGGCCACGGCGCAGGGCCTGGCCACGCTGCCGATCGCGCTCGTGGGCTATGCGCTGACCTGGGCCTGGCATGCACTGCGCGGTGACGCCTTTCCCATGCCCTTCGGCCCGCGGCCGGGCGACTACGTGCTGCTGATGTTCGCCATCGGCCTCTTCGCCTCGTGGCTGGGCACGGTGTGCTGGAACGAGGCCAGCCAGCGCCTCGCGCCCTCGCTCGCCGGGCAACTGATCGTGTTCGAGACGCTGGCTGCGTTGAGCTATGCGTTCCTGCTGCGCCACCAGTGGCCGCAGCCGCAGACGCTGGCCGGCATCGCGCTGCTGGTGGCCGGCGTGATGTGGGCGCTGAGGGCCCAGCCCGAACCGCTCGCGGCCGAAGGGCACGCCTCCTAGCTGTGAGAAGATTTCCCGCTCCAGCATTCACGGACGGGGACTCTCATGGCATTGCTGATTGTGGGCGCGCTGTTGGTGGCATTGGGCTTGTTCGCCGGTGGCGTGTTGGTGGCGTCTCCCCTGGGCTGGGCGCCGGCCGCGGTCGACCCGACGCTGTGGCTGCTGTTTCCGCTGCTCAGCATTGCCGGCTTCGCCCTCTTCGTGATCGGCGCCAAGACAGCGCACATCCGCGGGCTGTCGATGGCCGTGTCGTGTGCGCTGCTCGCGCTGGCGGTCATCGCGGCCGGCGGGCTGGTCTCGCGCGCCGCCGGGTTCGTGCACAGCGAAGCAGGCAGCCTCTCGCTCTGGTACGTGCTGGTGGTGGCCGGCCTGCTGGGTGCGATCGGCGCCGCCTCGAGAAGCCGCAGCGTTGACCCGGCCTGAGCCCGCAGCTTCGCAGCGCCTGCACGGCCTCGACGCCGTTCGCGCGGCCGCGCTGCTGCTGGGCATCTGCCTGCACGCGGCGCTTTCCTTCCTGCCCGGCGTGGACCCGCTGGTCTGGCCGATCACCGACACGCAGAAGAGCGTGCCACTCGGCCTGCTGAGCTTTCTCATCCACGTCTTTCGCATGTCGGTGTTCTTCATGGTGGCGGGCCTGTTCGCCCACATGCTGTATCACCGCCTCGGCTGGCGCGGCTTCTGGCGCAACCGGCTGATGCGCATCGCGCTGCCGCTCGCGGGAGGGTGGGTGATCTGCTACACGCTGGTCATCGGCATCGTGTTGTGGGCGGTGGCGCGCGCCCACCAGGGGCACCTGCCCGACCCCCTGCCACCGCAGTTCGCCGGTGCCAGCCCGAACTTCCTGCACCTGTGGTTCCTCTACGTGCTGCTGTGGCTGTATGCCATCGTCACCGGCCTGCGCCGCCTGTGGTGTGCCATCGACGTTCAGCGGCGGTTCGCCGCGCTCGCCGACCGCCTGCTGCGCTGGGCCCTGTCATCGCCGGCCGGGCCGCTGTGCCTCGCCTTGCCTGTTGCGACCGCGCTGTTCCTCGAGCCGGACTGGCTGGTCCTGCACGGCGTGCCCACCCCCGGCTACACCTTGCTGCCGCCCCTCGTGCCGCTGTTCATCTATGCCTGGGTGTTCGGCCTCGGCTGGCTGCTCGATCGCCAGCGCCATCTGCTGGACGGCCTGGCCGCACGGTGGCCGCGTCACCTCGTCATCGGACTGGTCGGGGTCGGGGTGGCCCTCTATCTGTACAACCGGCCAGACATCAAGCCGGTGCTGGCCCTGGCCTACGCCACGGGTCTGACGTACTGGACACTGGCCTTCATCGGTGCGGGCCTGCGCTTCTTCAGCCGGGCGAGCGCGACGGTGCGCTACCTGTCGGACGCGTCGTACTGGATGTACCTGATGCACCTGCCGGTGATCTTCGCGCTGCAAACGGCGCTCATGCTGGCCGACTGGCACTGGGCGATCAAGTACCTGCTGATCAACGTGGCCAGCTTTGCGATTCTCTTGCTGAGCTATCGCCATGCAGTGAGGCCGACGTGGGTCGGCCTCCTGCTCAACGGACGGCGCCGCTCCCGCGGCGCCGAAGCCTGACGGCTTAGAACGAGTGACGCAGGCCGAGCTCGAAGCCGGTCGAGTTGCCGCCCACCGGCGCAGCAATGTTCGACGAGGCCACCACACGGTTCTGCACACCATCGTTCGAGATGCGCGACACCGTGGTGTACAGCGCTGTGCGCTTCGACAGGTTGTACACGCCGCCGATGGCGAACAGGTCGGCATCGTCATCGTCGCGGGTACGGGTAGCGGCCGTGCCACCGGAGAGGTCAGCCATGCCGTACGAAGCACGCAGAACGAACGGGCCGAACGGTGCCGAAGCGCCGATCAGGTAGATACGCTCTTCACGGCCGATGTACTTGCTTTGCGAAGCCGAGCCCGCGAGCTTCAGGAAACCGAAGTCCCACGAGGCGCCGATCACGCCGAGCTTGAACTGATCGTCCGCCGCGTTGGCCTGGGTCTCGCTGTAAGCCAGCGTCACGTTCACGGGGCCAGCGGCGTAGCCGACACGGCCGCCGACGTACTTGTCGCCGACGTTGCCTTCACCGGCTGCCAGCGAGACGCTGCCGTACACGCCACCCAGGGTCTTGGGCAGGAAGTACTGCGCCTGGTTGTCGCCACGGGTCAGCGTGTTGACGGTGCCACCCAGGTTGAACTGAAGGTTGGAGTACTTACCGATGCCGTTGTCACCGAAGACGTCGAAGTCGGCGATCGCGGTGTAGGTGGGCACGAAGTCACGGCCGAGGCGGATCTCGCCGAAGGAGTTGCTCTCCAGGCTCACGGTGGTGCGGCGGTGCCAGAACTTGCCGCTGGAGTTGATGGTGCCGGTGTCGGGGTTCAGGGCTGCTTCGAGCCAGAAGCCTGCGCGCAGGCCACCACCGAGGTCTTCGACGCCACGGAAGCCGAGGCGGCTGCTGTTCAGGCCGTCGGTGCTGAGCTGGTACTGGTCAATGTCGCCGTTCTTGACGTAGCGGCCGTTGACGTCGACCACACCGAACACGGTGACGGAGGATTGAGCCGAAGCAACACCAGCGAAACCGGCGAGAACGGCAAGAGCGAAAGCATGTTTTTTCATCATGGAAGGGAGGTTCCAGAGGGTTAGGGTTCACGGCAATAGCCGCGGGCGATCTAATTGTTCTAGCAGCGCGATTTTGTACAGAGAAGTGCGCCGCCGATACGACAAAACCGTCATATCGATAGGCTTGTTGGTACGGCCCGACATGGCCTCCCGCGCATGGGGTCTTTCACAAAACCGACATCGCGCCGTGGACTAAATCAGGTTCAGCCGATGCCAGTGGTGAGCGCCTCGTCGAGCACTTCGATCCAGTGGCGCACCGGCGTCGCGGTGCCACTCTGCAGGTGCTGGATGCAGCCGATGTTGGCCGACACGATGACCTGCGGCTCGCTCGCCGCGAGGTGGCCCAGCTTGCGATCGCGCAGCTGCCTGGCCAACTCGGGCTGCAGCACCGAGTAAGTCCCTGCCGAGCCACAGCACAGGTGGCTTTCGCTCGCCGCGAGCTTGACCTCGAAGCCCACCATGTTGAGATGCGCCTCGACACCGCCGCGCAATTGCTGCCCATGCTGCAGCGTGCACGGCGGGTGGAAAGCCAGCACGCGCGACTTGGGCTTTCGCAGCTTCTGCTTGAGCCGCGGGCCGATGTCGGGCAGCAGCTCGCTCAGGTCGCGCGTGAGTTCGCTGATGCGCTTGGCCTTCTCGGCATAGGCCACGTCGTGCGCCAGCGCGTGGCCGTATTCCTTGACGGTGACACCGCAGCCCGAGGCGTTCATCACGATGGCCTCGACCTTGCCCGACACCACCATCGGCCACCACGCGTCGATGTTGCGGCGCATGTCGGCCAGGCCGCCTTCGGTGTCGGCCAGGTGGGTGCGGATGGCGCCGCAGCAGCCGGCGTCGTCGGCCACCAGGGTCTGGATGCCGGCGGCGTCGAGCACGCGGGCGGTGGCGCTGTTGATGTTGGGCGCCATGGCGGGCTGCACGCAGCCCATCAGCAGCAGCACCTTGCGCGCATGCTCGCGCGTGGGCCACTGGTGGGCGCGCTCGCTGGCCGGTGGCGGCACCTTGTCCTTGAGCGTAGCGGGCAGCAGGCCGCGCAGCTTCTGGCCGAGCTTGAGCGCCGGTGTGAAGGCAGCAGAGGTCAGGCCCTCTTTCAGCAGCCAGCGCACCGCCTTCTCCTTCGGCGGGCGCGGCACGCGCTGCTCGACGATCTGGCGGCCAATGTCGACCAGCTGGCCGTATTGCACACCCGACGGGCAGGTGCTCTCGCAGTTGCGGCAGGTGAGACAGCGGTCGAGGTGCAGCTGCGTCTTGGCCGTGACCGGCTCGCCTTCGAGCACCTGCTTGATGAGGTAGATGCGGCCACGCGGCCCGTCGAGTTCGTCGCCCAGCAGCTGGTAGGTCGGGCAGGTGGCGGTGCAGAAGCCGCAGTGCACGCACTTGCGCAGGATGGCCTCGGCCGCATCGCCTTCGCGTGTGCCTTTGAACTCGGGGGAGAGCTTGGTTTGCATGGCCTACAGCCCGGGGTAGAGCCGGCCTGGGTTGAAGATGCCCGCCGGGTCGAAGGACTTCTTCAGATCGCGGTGGATGCGATCGAGCGGTGCCTTGAGCGGCGCGAACGCCCCGCCGTGCTTGTGCTGCGCCATGAAGAGCGTGGCGTGGCCGCCGGCGCGTGCCGCCGCTTCGCGCACCTTGGCGGCCGAGGCCGAGGTGCACAGCCAGCGCTGCGCGCCGTGCCATTCAATGAGCTGCTCGCCGGGCAGGATGAGCGGGCGCGCCGTCTGCGGCAACGACACGCGCCACAGCGCCACGCTGCCGCCGGCCACCGCCTTCTGCGCCTTGGTGAAGTACTCGTCGGTGTGGTTGCGCAGGCCCTCCCAGAAGGGGCTGGCGTGCGCGGGCTCGATCACGTCGCCGCCCAATGTGCCGATGGCCGATTGCACCGCGGCCAGCGCGCCGCGCAGGCGCACGAGCAGGGTGCCGTCCCACCACGCGCTGGCGTTGAGCGGCAGCGGCTGTGCACCCCAGGTGTTGAGCTTGTCGAGCGCAGCGACCTGCTCCATCTGGAAGCGCAGCGTGGCGGTGGCAGGCGCCATCGGCAGCACCTTGAGCGAGACCTCCAGGATCACGCCCAGCGTGCCCAGCGAGCCGGCCAGCAGGCGCGAGACGTCGTAGCCGGCCACGTTCTTCATCACCTGGCCACCGAAGCTCAGCACTTCGCCCTGGCCGTTGAGCAGGCTGGCGCCGAGGACGTAGTCGCGCACCGCGCCCACCGAAGCGCGCGAAGGCCCCGAGAGGCCGGCGGCCACCATGCCGCCCAGCGTGGCGCCGGTGCTCATGTGGGTGACGAAGTGCGGTGGCTCGAAGGGCAGGCACTGGCCGCGCTCCTCGAGCACCGCCTCCAGCTCGATCAGCGAGGTACCGGCACGCGCAGTGACCACCAGCTCGCTGGGCTCGTAGCTGGAGATGCCGGCCAGCTCCTTGGTGGAGAGCGCCTCGCCCTGCGGCGCTTCGCCATAGAAACTCTTGCTGCCGCCGCCGCAGATGTTGAGGTGCCCGCCGGCGGCGCGGGCGGTGTGCACCTGGTCGATGAGGCGCTGCAGCGCAGGGTCGTGGTCGTTCATGGGAGGGCGTCATCCATTGCGCCGAATGGCGATGGTAACGGCCCGCCCCGCTGTCACCGCTACGGCGATCGCACAGGGATCGTCCGCGGCGGCTCCACCCCGATCGGCCGGCCGACCGTCAACGCCTCGCGCAGCGCATCGTCGAGCGCGAGAGACGGCGAGTCGGCCACCACGCCCAGCGCATCGAGCAGCTTCGCGAAGAACGCACGACCGGCGGCCGTGGCGGCGATGTCGAACACCTCGGCGTCACTGAGCCCGAACGCCTTCAGTTCATCGACCTGCACCTGGCTCACCTGCGACGCATCACGTGCGATCTGCCGTGCGAAGCGCAGCATCGCGCGCTCGGCCTCGGTCAGCCCGTCGCCGGGTTCACCCTTTGCGATGGCCGTGATCTCGGCATCGCTCAGGAACTCGCGCAGCTTGCGCCCGTGCGCCAGCGAACAGGCGGAGTTGCGCAGTTCGTGCGCCGCCGCGAAGGTCACGAGCTCGAAGCGGCGCACGTCCATGGGCCGGCGGATCTCGGCGAGCAGCTGGCCCCAGCGCGCCATCACCTCCGGGCGATGGCAGAACACAGTGGCGTAGTCGGGCACGTAGCCCCAGGCCGACTGCTGGCGCAGGTAGAGCGCGGCCACTTCGCCGTCGGCGGCGGTGGGGGCGATGGTGTGGATGAAGGGCATGGTCAGGCGGCCTGGCGTGGGTGCATCCACTTGGGCAGGAGGGTGTAGGGGTCGAGCGTCACCGTGCGGTCGTAGTCCACGCCGGCGGCGTCGAGCCGGCGTTGCATCTCGCCGCTGCGCATCGCGTCGAAGAGGTCGGTGCAGCCACCGAGGTGTTCACCGCCGATGTAGATCTGCGGAATGGTCGGCGAGCCGGTGTGTTCCTTCAGCACGGCGCGCATCTTCACGCCCAACTCGTCGCGCTGGAAGCGCACCGAGTCGACGTCGACGCTCTCGTAGGCGATCGAGAGCCGCGCGAAGAGCTTGCGCACGGCCCAGCAGAACTCGCACCACTCGAGCGCAAACATCACCACCGCGTTCTGTTCGACGACCTCGGTGACGAAGCCCTCGGCGCTGGCGTCGAGCGCGGGCGCAGGCGCTGCGGCCACCACGGCCGGTGGCGCCGCCGATGCGGCATCGAAGCGGTAGCCCGGCGTCGAGCGCGAGAGCGCCAGCTCCTCGGCGTCCATGTTGTCGCTGATGTGCTCGAAGAGCGGCGTCGACAGATAGCGCTCGCCGGTGTCCGGCAGCATGCAGACGATGTGGCTGCCCACCGGGCTGCGCTGCGCCACGTCGAGCGCGGCGGCCAGCGTGGCGCCGCTCGACGGGCCGACGAAGATGCCCTCCTGCGTGGCCAGCGCGCGCGCCAGGCGCAACGCCTCGCGGCCGGCCACCGGCACGATCTCGTCGACCAGGCCTTCCGTGATGGCCTGCTCGGTGAGGCGCGAGATGAAGTCGGGCACCCAGCCCTGCATCAGGTGCGGGCGGAAGTGCGGGTGGCTCGCGCTCGGCTGGCCCCTCGCATCGCGCGCCTGCGGCACGCCACTGCCGAGCAGCGGCGAGTTGTCGGGTTCGGCCACCACCACGCGGATGTTCGGATCGGCCGCCTTCAGCCCGCGCGCCGTGCCGAGCAGCGTGCCGCCGGTGCCGAAGCCGGTGACAAAGGCGTGCAACGGATCGCCGCCCATGTCGGCCAGGATCTCGGGCGCCGTGGTGCGGGTATGCACCTCGGCGTTGGCCTCGTTGTCGAACTGGCGGCAGAGGTACCAGCCGTGCTTCTCGGCCAGTTCGATCGCCTTGTTGAGCATGCCGCTGCCCTTCTCGGAGGCCGGCGTCAGCACCACCTTGGCGCCGAGGAAGCGCAGCATGCGGCGCCGCTCCAGGCTGAAGCTCTCGGCCATGGTGACCACCAAGGGGTAGCCCTTCTGCGCGCAGACCATGGCCAGGCCGATGCCGGTGTTGCCGCTGGTCGCCTCGATCACCGTCTGCCCCGGCCGCAGCGCGCCGCTGCGTTCGGCGTGCTCGATCACGGCGCGGGCCATGCGGTCCTTCACCGAGCCGAGCGGGTTGAAGGATTCGACCTTGACGTAGACCGTGACGCCCGCAGGCGCCAGCCGGTTCAGGCGCACCAGCGGCGTGCGGCCGATGGTCTCGAGGATGTTGTCGTAGCGGGCCATGAGGCTCTCCTGGTGGGTGCAGGACGCCATGCTCTCCCCCAGGCGAGGGAGCCACCGTGGGAGCCAGCGTGGAATTTGCGTTTTTGAGGGCGCAGGCCGTTGTCGTGCGCCCGGGCCTCGTCCTACAGTGGCGCTTCTCTTGCGGCTTCCTTTCACAGCAACCCACGGCATGGCAGGGCTCGAACTCCGTTTCCTCGGCGACTTCGCGGTGCTGCGCGATGGCTGCCCCGTGCCCTTGCCGCCGTCGAAGAAGACACGCGCGCTGCTGGCCTACCTGTGCCTGCAGCCGCGCCGATTCAGGCGCGAACAGCTGTCCGAACTGCTGTGGGACGTGCCCGACGACCCGTTGGGCTCGCTGCGCTGGAGCCTGTCGAAGTTGCGCCGCATGGTCGATGACCCCGGGCAGACACGCCTCGTGGCCGACCGCAGCACCGTGGGCATCGATCCCATCGGCGCGGCCATCGACGTCTCGGAGCTGCGAGCCTTGGTCAGCCAGAACCTCAGCCAGGCCACGACCGAGGTGCTCGAAGCCGCCGCCAGCCGCCACCGCGGCAGCTTCCTCGAAGGGCTGGAGTTCTCCAGCTTCCACGCCTTCAACGCCTGGTGCATGGCCGAGCGCGCGCAAGCCCTGCGCGACCGCGCTGCGCTGCTCGGCGAGCTGGTCCGGCGCACGGCCGAGGTGCCCGACAGCGCACTGCCGCATGCGCGCGCACTGGTCGGCCTCTTTCCCTACGAAGAGAGCCACCGTGCCACGCTGATCCGGCTGCTCAATGCGGCGCGCCAGCCGTCTGAAGCCGAGGAGCAGTACCAGCTCGGCCTGCGCATGCTGAAGGAGGCCGGCGTCGCCGCGACCGGCGCCCTGGTCGCCGCCCGCCGCGTGCCACGCATCGACGCGCCACCCGTTCCCGTGGCCCACGGCCGGCGCGCCACCGATGCGCTGCGCGCGCCGGCCGACCAGCGTCTCGTCGGCCGCGAAACCGAGATGCAGTGGATCGGCGATGCCCTCGCCGACACCCGCGCCCCGCGCCCCGCGCACCGCCGTGCTGCTGCTGAGCGGCGTGCCCGGCATCGGCAAGAGCCGTGTGCTCGAAGCGGCACTCGCGATGGCGCGCGAGCACGGTGCCTTCGTGCTGCGGGCGGCGGCCTTCGAGTCGGACGCGATCCGCCCCTTCTCGATCTGGACCGACGCGCTGCGCCTGCACGGCAACGCCCGCTACGACGCGGCCTTCGGCGCGCGTGACGACACCCCCTTGGGCGGAGGGGACGCCGCCAACCGCGACCGTCTCTTCGCCGCGTTGAGCGACCTGGTGGCGCATGAATCCACCACCCGCCCGGTGGTGCTGCTCTTCGACGACGTGCAGTGGTGCGACGAGTCGAGCGCCGCCGCGCTCGCGTACGTGGCGCGCATGAACAAGGGCCGCCCCCTGCTGGCCGTGCTGGCGGCGCGCGATGCCGAAGCGCGCGACAACGTGCCGCTGCAGCAGGCGCTGCGCAGCCTGCGCCGCGATGGCCTGCTGCGCGAGGCCGAGCTGGGGCCGCTGCCGGTGGCCGCGCTGGTGCGGCTCATCGACCTGCAGGTGCCCGGCTCCGACAGCATCCGCCTCAGCGCGGACTGCAGCGGCAACCCCTTGCTGGCCCTGGAGCTGGCGCGCGCCGAACGCGCCGGCACCGCCATGGGTTCGCTCGACGAGCTGGTGCGCGAGCGCCTCGCGCGCGATGGCGCGGTCGGCGCCGAGGTGCTGCGCTGGGCCGTGGTGCTGAGCCCGCGCATCCACGTCGACACCATCACGCAGGTGTCGGGCCTCGACCAGACCGAGATCGAAACCGCCTTCGACAACGCCGAGCGCCACGGCATGCTGCGCACCGGCGAGCAGGGGCTGCGCTTCACGCACGACCTCATCGCACGCGCCATCTACACCGACATCTCGCCGCTGCGCCGCCAGGTCATGCACCGGCGTGTGGCCGAACTGCTGGAGCAGGACACGGCGCAAGACCTGGCCCGCGCCGCCGACCTGGCCCACCACGCCACGCTGAGCGCCGACCCCGGCCTGGCCGCCCGCGCGCTGGTGGCCGCCGGCCGCCTGAGCCTGCGCTTCTTCGCCAATGCCGACGCGGCCGCGCTCGCGCGCCGCGGGCTGCTGCTGGCGAAGACGCTGCGCGACGCCGAGCGCGTGCGCGTGGAGATCGACCTGCACGACATCCTGCTCGCCGCCAGCCCCCTGCAGCAGGCCGTGGCCGACGAGTACACCGCGCTCGCCGAGAAAGCACTCGACCACGGCGCGCTCGCCCATGCGCGGCTCGGCTACCACATGGCCGCCACGGTGCGCTGGGCCATGGGCCACTGGAGCGCCGCGCGCGAGCAGACGCTGCAGGCCATGCGCGCCGTGCGCGGTGGACACGACGAGGCGCAGATCGTCGGCATGGCCGAGACCGCCAAGTGCCTGGTGATGATCGAGCGCGACATCCCGCAGGCCGACGCGATGCTGGCTGAAGCGAGCGTGCTCGCCGAGCGCAAGGGCTTCAGCCACCACGCCATCGCCGCGGGTCTGGGCATGCTGCGCTTCCACGCCGACCGGCTGGACGAAGCGGCCGAGTTCTTCCGCGAAGCGCGCACGCTGTGCAAGGCCGCCGGCGACCGCGTGAGCGAGTACCAGGCCAACGAGTACCTCGTGATGATCGAGCTGCAGCGCGGCCGGCTGACCGAGGCACGCGAGCGCAGCCGCGAGCTGCTCGCGCTCGGCGACAGGCTGCGCGAAGGCAGCGAAGAGCCCTTCGCCCGCGCCATGGCCCGCCTGTGCGACTACGCCGTCGACGATGACGACGACGGCCTGGAAGCCGCACTCGTCGACCTGCGCATCGCCGACGCCAAGCACCGGCTCGCTTACGTGCTCACGCGCGCCGCGCTGATCGACTGCGAGCGCGGCCGGGCTGAGGCGGCCACCCGCCGCGCCACCGAGGCCCTCGCCTACGCCACCCAGCTCGACCGCGCGACCGAGATGCTGCTCGCGAACGCCGTGCTCTCGCGCGACTGCAGCGTGGCGGGCGACAAGGCCGGCGCCACACGCTTCGCCCATGAAGCCGAGCGCCTGGCGGCCAGTGGCGCCGCGCTGTGGACGCGCGCGATCCTCAAGCGCCTGGCCCAGCATCGCAACCGCAGCACCCAAGAAGAAGCCCGATGAGCACCGACATCTTCATGGAACGCCTGTGGCCGCAGCCGCAGACCGACGCCGACATGCAGACCATGATGGAAGCCATGGGCTGCCTGAACATCCACCGCATCACATGGTGCGGCAGCCTGCTCTCGGCCGATGGGCGCGAGATGTTCTGCCACTTCCGTGGGCCCGATGCCGAGTCGCTGCGCATCGTGATGCGCAGCATGCCGCTGCCGCCCGGTCGCATCTGGGCCTGCACCGTGCAGGACACCCGGCCCGAGCTGGGCGCCGCCGAACTCGCGCGCGCCAACGTCATCGTCGGCCACGAGTTCGACAGCCCGGCCGACTACGCAGCGCGGGAGTTGAGCGAGAAGGTCAACATGGGCTGCTTCCAGCTCCACCGTGTGCGGCGTGTGCGCAGCTACCTCTCGACCGACCGCCTGCGCATGTTCAGCCTGTACGAGGCGCCCGATGCCGAGTCGGTGCGGGTGGTGCAGCGCCAGGCCGAGCTGCCTCCGGATCGGGTGTGGGCGGTGAGGCGGTTCTCGCCGCCCTGAGCGGCCCGATTCGAGCAACCGGCTTAACATGCCCCCCGACCCGACCAAGGGAGCATCCATGAGTCTGTCTGGCGTTTTCGCGCACGTGGTGGCGCTTGTCGGCGATGCCGCGATCTGGTGGCGGCGGCTGCAAGGCACGGATCATCCGCAAGCTGTTGGCAGCACGCCCACGGTCCCCGAAGCCAGGCCGCAAGGGCGCATCCCGACACTCAAGATGCCGACCGCCAGAGGCTGGGCGCCGGGCCAGACACCGGTGGCCGCACCCGGCCTGAAGGTCAACGCGTTCGCGGCCGGCCTGAAGCACCCGCGCTGGATCCACGTGCTGCCGAACGGCGACGTCACCGTCGCCGAAGCCCTGTTCATGCCGGGCCCGGCCCGATCGATCTTCGACTACGCCATGTTCAGCACGATGAAGCGTGCCGCGGCCATCGGCGTCAGCCCGAACCGCATCACCTTGCTGCGCGATGCGGACGGGGACGGCGTGGCCGAGACACGCGAGGCCTTCCTCGAGGGGCTGAGCCAGCCGTTCGGCATGGCGCTGGTCGGCGACACCTTCTATGTCGGCAACACCAACGGCGTGGTCGCCTTCCCCTACGTGACGGGCACGACCCGCATCACCGCACCCGGCCGCAAGCTGACCTCGTTCAAGCCGCACGGACACTGGACACGCAGCCTGCTGGCGAGCCCGGATGGCAGCAAGCTCTTCGCCGGTGTCGGCTCGCTGAGCAACATCGGCGAAAGCGGCATGGCCGCCGAAGAAGGCCGCGCCTGCATCTACGAGCTCGATCTCGCCAGCGGCCGGATGCGCAGCTTCGCCTCGGGCTTGCGCAACGCCGTGGGCCTGGCGTGGGAGCCGAACACCCGCGCGCTCTGGACGGTGGTCAACGAGCGCGATGGCCTGGGTGACGAGACGCCGCCCGACTACCTGACATCCGTGAAGGACGGTGGCTTCTACGGCTGGCCGTACTGCTACTGGGGCCAGACGGTGGACGACCGCGTGCCGCAGGACGCCGCGGCCGTTGCCCGGGCGATCACGCCCGACTACGCCTTGGGGGGCCACACGGCCTCGCTGGGCCTGTGCTGGATGCCGGCGGGCACCTTGCCTGGCTATGGCGACGGCATGGTGATCGGTCAGCACGGCTCATGGAACCGCAGCAAGCTGAGCGGCTACAAGGTCGTCTTCGTCCCGTTCCACAACGGGCGCCCGGCCGGGCCACCGGTCGACATCCTGAGTGGGTTTCTCGCGCCCGATGAAAGCGTGTCGTACGGACGACCCGTCGGCGTGGCGCTGGGCCCCGACGGCTCGCTGCTCGTGGCCGATGACGTGGGGGATGTGATCTGGCGCGTCAGCGCCGCGTAGACACGCTGCCGAGGAACTTCCAGCCCGCCGAAAGCTTGACGAACACGAAGCCCGTCGAAGCGTCGTGGAACACCTCGT
>NZ_DASSRA010000320.1:0-4939 GCF_035702065.1 Rhizobacter sp. | reverse complement strand
GCTCGAGACGCTCGACATGGGCAAGCCGATCCGCTACGCGCTGTCCGTGGACGTGCCGGCCACGGCCCGCTGCATCGCCTGGTACGGCGAGGCGGTGGACAAGCGCTACGACGAGGTCGCGCCGACGCCCGCTTCGGCGCTGGCGCTGATCACCCGCGAGCCCATGGGCGTGATCGGCGCGGTCGTGCCCTGGAACTACCCGATGATCATGGCCGCCTGGAAGCTCGGGCCGGCGCTGGCCGCGGGCAACTCGGTGGTGCTCAAGCCGAGCGAGAAGTCGCCGCTGACCGCCCTGCGCCTGGCCGAGCTGGCGCTCGAAGCCGGTCTGCCCGAAGGCGTGTTCAACGTCGTGCCCGGCTACGGCCATGAGGCTGGCGAGGCGCTGGCCCTGCACATGGACGTCGACGCCATCGGCTTCACCGGCTCCACCCGCGTGGGCCGCAAGATGCTCGAGTACGCCGGCCGCAGCAACCTGAAGCGCGTCTACAACGAGCTGGGCGGCAAGTCGGCCTTCGTGGTGTTCCCCGACTTCGACGACATCCCCCGCGCCGCCAAGACCGTGGCGGGCAGCATGTTCTTCAACCAGGGTGAGTCGTGCAACGCCCCCTCGCGGGTGTTCGTGCACGAAAGCGTCGCCGACGAGTTCGTGAAGATCGTCGCCGGCGAAGCCCCCGCCTACCAGCCAGGCGACCCGCTCGATGCCGCCACCGAGATGGGCGCCCTGGTCGACGACACGCAGCTGCGCACCGTGCTCGGCTACATCGAAGCCGGCCGCAGCGAAGGTGCCCGCATCGCAACCGGTGGCCAGCAAGCTCGCGCCGAGACCGGCGGCTACTTCGTGCAGCCCACGGTGTTCGATGGCGTGCACAACGGCATGAAGATCGCCCGCGAAGAGATCTTCGGCCCGGTGCTCTCGGTCATCCGCTTCAAGACCGAAGAAGAGGCCATCGCACTGGCCAACGACTCCACCTATGGCCTGCAGGCCAGCGTCTGGAGCAGCAACATCAACCGTGCCCACCGCGTGGCGCGTGCGCTGCGGGCTGGCACGGTGCACGTCAACCAGTACGACGAAGACGACATCACTGTGCCCTTCGGCGGGTACAAGCAAAGTGGCAACGGACGCGACAAGTCGCTGCACGCGTTCGACAAGTACACCGAGCTCAAGACGACCTGGATCCGGATCGATTGAGCCCCCCAGTCGCTTCGCTCCTGCCCCCAAGGGGCGCCACCCAGAGGCCCGGCAAAGCCGGTTCCTCGGGTGTTGCTTGAGGGGGCACTTCGCTTCGCTTGTGCATGTGCCGTCCGAGTGACACAGTCTGCTCAGGCTGAGGTATCGAAGCTCTGCCCGGAGACCCGCATGAACCACTCCCTCAACGAACAACTGATGGCCCGCAAGGCCGCCGCCACGCCACGTGGCGTGGGCGTCATGGGCACCTTCTTCGCCGACCGCGCCGAGAACGGCGAGCTGTGGGACGTCGAAGGCCGGCGCTACCTCGACTTCGCCGGCGGCATCGCGGTCATGAACACCGGGCACCGTCACCCGAAGATCGTTGCCGCGATCGAGGCCCAGCTCAAGCGCTTCACCCATACCTGCTACCAGGTCGTGCCTTACGAGGGCTACATCGCGCTGGCCGAGAAGCTCAACGCGCTCACGCCCGGCACTCACGCCAAGAAGACCGCGCTCTTCAGCACCGGCGCCGAGGCGATCGAGAACGCGATCAAGATCTCCCGCGCGCACACCAGGCGCTCGGGCGTCATCGCCTTCGGCGGCGCCTTCCATGGCCGCAGCCTGTTCGCCGTGGCGCTCACGGGCAAGGTGCAGCCCTACAAGGCGGGCTTCGGGCCCTTCCCGCCCGAGATCTACCACGCGCCCTTCCCTTGCGAACGCACGCCGCTCGACGACGTGAAGAAGGCGGTGCAGCATCTCTTCAAGGCCGACATCGACCCCGCCCGCGTGGCGGCCATCGTGTTCGAGCCGGTGCAAGGTGAAGGCGGCTTCAACGTGATCCGTGCCGAGGCCGTGAAGTGGTTGCGCGAGCTGTGCGACCAGCACGGCATCGTGCTGATTGCCGACGAGGTGCAGACCGGCTTCGGCCGCACCGGCAAGCTCTTCGCCATGGAGCATTACGGCGTGCTGCCTGACATCCTGGTGAGCGCGAAATCGCTGGCCGCGGGCCTGCCCTTGTCCGCCGTGACCGGCCGCGCCGAGATCATGGACGCGCCCGCCCCCGGCGGCCTGGGCGGCACCTACGCCGGCAACCCGTTGGCCATTGCAGCAGCCCACGCCGTGATCGACGTGATGCGCGACGAGCAGCTGCCCGAGCGTGGCCAGCAGTTGGGCGATGCGCTCAAGGTGGCGCTGAACGGCATGTGCTCCGAGGTGCCGCAGATCAGCGACATCCGCGGCCTGGGCGCAATGGTGGCCGTCGAGTTCACCCGCCCGCGCAGCGGCGAGCCCGACGCCGACTTCGCCAAGCGCGTGCAGGCCGAGGCGCTGAGGCGCGGGCTGATCCTGCTGACCTGCGGGGTCGACGGCAACGTGATCCGCTTCCTCTTCCCGCTCACCATCGCGGCAGCCCATTTCGACGAAGCCGTCGACATCCTGAAAGGTGCCCTGCGCCTGGCCGCGACCGCATGAAGGAACTCGGCGCCACCCTGGCGGAACAACTGACGACACAGGGCGTCCACACCCTCATCGCCCAGTTCACCGATGTGCACGGCGTCGCCAAGGGCAAGCTGGTGCCTCTGGCACAGCTCGATCTACTGCTGAGCGAAGGCGTGGGCTTTGCCGGCCCGTCGATCTGGGGCACGGGTTTGCCGCGCACCGGCCCGCGCTCGGAGTACTACGGCCGCGGCGATGCCAGCACCGCGCGCGCCCTGCCCTGGATGCCCGGCTACGCACGCATCGCCTGCGACGGCTTCGTGGCCGGCGAGCCTTTCGACGCCTGCCCGCGCCAGGTGCTGCGCCGCCAGATCGCACGCCTGGCCGAGCGCGGGCTGACGATGCGCACCGGTATCGAGCCGGAGTTCTTCCTGCTCGACCCCAGAGCGACAGCACCCGCACCGGCCGATGCCGGCGATGGCCTGGACAAGCCCTCCTACGACCTCAAGACCCTGCCCCGCCAGCGCGAACTCCTGCACGAACTGAGCAGCGGCCTCACTGCCTGCGGGCTCGACGTCTTCCAGATCGACCACGAAGACGCCCACGGCCAGTACGAGCTCAACTTCCACCATGCCGAGGCTCTCACCAGCGCCGACCACCTGATGCTCTTCAAGATGGCAGCACACGCCATCGCCGAGCGCCATGGCAGCCTCTTCTCGATGATGCCCAAGCCCTTCGCCAACCAGCCGGGCAGCGGCATGCACTTCCACGTGTCGCTGTGGCAAGGCCAGGGCGAGAACGCCGTTTGCGTGGACGAGCCGCACTTCATCGCCGGCGTGCTGCACCACTCGGCCGCGCTGTGCGCGCTGGCCGCGCCCACGGTCAACAGCTACAAGCGCCTGGTGGTGGGCGAGTCACTGTCGGGCACCTCCTGGGCGCCGGCCTATGTGGCCCACGGGCCGAACAACCGCACGGCCCTGGTCCGCACGCTGGCCGGCCGCTTCGAGTGGCGACTGCCCGATTCGTCAGCGAACCCCTACCTGGCCACCGCCGGGCTCATCGCAGCCGGCCTGGATGGCATCGACCGGCGGCGGGACCCCGGCCCTGCGTGCGCCGACGATCTGTTCGACCTGCCCTTGACCGAGATCCGCGCTCGCGGCATCGCGGTGCTGCCGCAGAGCCTGGGCGAGGCAGTCGATGCGCTCGCCGACAACGAGGTGCTTTGCTCGGCTTTGGGGGAGACGCTGGCCGGCGAGTTCACCCGCCTCAAGCGCGAGGAATGGATCGCCTATTCGCGGCACGTCAGCGCCTGGGAGACGGCGCGCTACGCCGCCGCCTTCTGACCCGATGCACCCGCGCGCGCCCTGGGTCTCTTACCTCTGCCTGGGCAGCAGCATGGCCCTGGTCGGCAGCTACGTCGGCTTCTCCAAGCTGCTGGTGCTGGTGTTCCCGGTCTTCCTGCTGGCCTGGCTGCGCTTTGGCATCGGCGCCGTCGCCATGGCCGGCTGGTTCCGGCGCGCCCCCGGTGAGGCGCCACTCAGCCGGCACGACCGCATCCTGCTGTTCTTCGAGTCCTTCTTCGGCAACTTCCTGTTTTCCATCTGCATGCTGTTCGGCGTGTCGCTCACCTCCGCGCTGGCCGCGGGCGTGATCATGGCGGCGCTACCGGGCGTGGTGGCGGTGATGTCGTGGGTGGCGCTGCGCGAGCGCATCACGCGCCGTGTGGCGGCCGGCATCGCCTGCGCGGTGGGCGGCATCGCGCTGGTGTCGGCCACCAAGCACGCGGGTGGCGACACGGGCACCTCGCTGTGGGGCAACCTGCTGCTGTGCGGTGCCGTCACCTGCGAAGCCAGCTACGTGGTCATCGGCAAGAAGCTCACCGGCCAGGTCTCGGCCAAGCGCATCAGCGCGCTGGTCAATCTGTGGGGCCTGTTGCTGGTGACGCCCTTCGGGCTGTGGCAGGCGGCGAGCTTCGACTTCTCGGCCGTTGCCCCAACCCACTGGTGGCTGCTGCTCTTCTATTCGCTGGCCGCCAGCATGGTCACCGTGTGGCTGTGGATGACCGGCCTGCGCCATGTGCCGGCGTCGTCGGCCGGGGTCTTCACGGTGATGCTGCCGGTGAGCGCCGCGGTGGTGGGCGTGGCCTTCCTCGGCGAGCGCTTCAGCCTGGCCCAGGCCGCCGCCTTTGCGCTGGCGCTGGCGGGCGTGGTGCTGGCCACCTGGCCCGCGAGAGGCGGGGCACCGGCTCCGGTGCAAGCGCCTCTCGCGCCCGGACGCTCTGACCCGTCAGTCGGGCAAAGCCACCAGCTTGAAGACGTCGAGCACTGCGGTGGTGGG
>NZ_DASSRA010000319.1:0-2599 GCF_035702065.1 Rhizobacter sp. | reverse complement strand
GTGACGAGCGCGCGCGCGATCGCGAGCTGCTGCTGCTGGCCGCCGGAGAGGTTGCCGCCCTTGCGCGACTTCATGTCGTACAGCACGGGGAAGAGCGCGTAGATCTCGTCGGGGATCTTGCGGACCTTGGCGTGCTCGAGGCCCGTCTGGATGTTCTCTTCGACGGTCAGCGTCGGGAAGATCATGCGGCCCTGCGGCACGTAGGCGATGCCCTTGGCGACGCGGCGGTAGCTCTCGTCCTTCGTGATGTCCTGGCCGGCCACGCTCACCGAGCCGGCCTTGGCCGGCAGCACGCCCATCAGGCTCTTGAACAGCGTGGTCTTGCCCATGCCGTTGCGGCCCATGATGGCCACGGTCTCCTTCGGTGCCGCCTCGAACGAGATGCCGTGCAGCGCCTCGCTTTGCCCGTAGGCGACGAACAGGTCCTTCACGCTCAGCATGGCGGTGCTCCTAGTGCGGACTCAATGGCCCAGATAGACGTCGATGACCTTCGGGTCGTTCTGCACCTTCTCCATCGACCCTTCGGCGAGGATCTTTCCCTGGTGCATCACGGTGACCTTGTGGGCGATCTGCTTGACGAAGTCCATGTCGTGCTCGATCACGATCACCGAGCGGTTCTTGCAGATGCGCTTGAGCAGCTCGGCGGTGAGCTCGCGTTCGCGCGCGCTCATGCCGGCGATGGGCTCGTCGAGCATCAGCAGCTCGGGCTCCTGCATCAAGAGCATCCCGATCTCCAGCCACTGCTTCTGGCCGTGGCTCAGCAGGCCGGCCTCCAGCTCCAGGTGGGCGGCCAGGCCGACTTCCTCGGCGACCACCTGCACACGCGCCTTCACCTCGTCGCTGCACTTGAAGAACAGCGCCCCCAGCACCGAGCGGCCCTTGGGGAAGGAGACCTCCAGGTTCTGGAACACGCTCAGGTTCTCGTAGATCGAGGGCGTCTGGAACTTGCGGCCGATGCCACGGCGCACGCGGGTGTGCTCGGCCAGCGAAGTCAGCTCTTCGTTCTTGAACTTGATGCTGCCGGCGCTGGCCTTGGTCTTGCCGCAGATCAGGTCGAGCAACGTGGTCTTGCCGGCGCCGTTGGGGCCGATGATCACGCGCAGCTCGTTCTTGTCGATGTAGAGCGTGAGGGCGTCGATGGCCTTGAAGCCGTCGAAGCTCACGGTGAGGTCTTCCACCGCGAGGGCGAAGTCGGTGTTGCTTCCCATGGCTGTTGTGCTCCTAGGCTTGCTGACTGCTCACACCGGAGGGCATCGAGCTCGGCGGGGTCTTGGCCGCGGGCTTGGGCGGCGGATGCGGGAAGGAGGCGTGCGCCGCGGCGAGTTGTTCGCGTTGCAGCTTGCGATCCGCGCTGCGCTTGAGCCACCAGGGCTTGATGTGGCTCTCCCACAGACCGGCCAGTCCGTTGGGGAAGGCCATGGTCACGCCGATGAAGAGCCCGGCCATCAGAAAGAGCCACAGGTCGGGGAAGGTCTCGCTGAAGAGCGTCTTGCCCGCGTTCACCAGCAGCGCGCCGTACACCGCGCCGACCAGGCTCATGCGCCCGCCCACCGCGGCGTAGATCACCATCTCGATCGAGGGCACGATGCCGACGAAGCTGGGCGACATGAAGCCCACCTGCAGCGCGAACATCGCGCCGCCGATGCCCGAGAGCGCGGCGCCCAGGCAGAACACCGCCACCTTGAACATGGCCACGTCGTAGCCCGAGAAGCGCACGCGGTCTTCCTTGTCGCGCATGGCCAGCAGCAGCGTGCCGAGCTTGCTCTTCTGGATCCAGGCGCACAGCACGATGCTGGCGAGGATGAGGCCGGCGCAGACGTAGTAGAGGATGTACTTCGCGCTGTCGGTGCGGATGTCCCAGCCCCACATCGTCTTGAGGTCGGTCATGCCGTTGACGCCGCCGGTGTAGCCCTGCTGGCCGATGATCAGCACCGAGAGGATCAGCGCCACCGCCTGCGTGATGATGGCGAAGTACACGCCGCCCACGCGCCGCTTGAACATCGCGTAGCTGATGATGAAGGCCAAGAGCGTGGGCACGGCGATCACCAGGATCAGCGTGAGCGGCAGGCTCTTGAAGGGCAGCCAGAAGCTGGGCAGCTCGGTGATCTGGTTCCAGTCCATGAAGTCGGGGATGCCCGGCGTCGACTGGATCTTGGTGCTCTCGGGGTCGCTGGCTTCGAGCTTGAGGAACATCGCCATCGCGTAGCCGCCCAGCCCGAAGAACACGCCCTGGCCCAGGCTCAGCACGCCGCCGTAGCCCCACACCATCACGAGACCGATCGCGACGAAGGCGTAGGTGAGGTACTTGCCCACCAGGTTGAGGCGGAAGATGTCGAGGCACAGCGGCAACACCGCGAGCAACACGAGGGCCAGCAGGATGGTGCTGCCCATGCCGGGCTTCATGAACCACTTCTTGAACGCAATCATTCGGTACTCCAGAGACTTCGGATCAACGGCGGACCTTGGCGGCGAACAACCCCTGCGGGCGCATCATCAGAATCAGCACGATGAGCGACAGCGTCAGCACCTTGGCCATCGAGCCGGTCATGAAGAACTCGCTGATCGACTGCGTCTGCGCGATGCCGAAGGCCGAGGCCAC
>NZ_DASSRA010000318.1:0-2428 GCF_035702065.1 Rhizobacter sp. | reverse complement strand
TGGCGCAGCCAATACCCGAACCTCGCACGCCTCGAAGCCAAGCTGGCCCAGCGCCAAAGCTTCATCGACACAGTGCCTCCCAGTCCCTGACGGTCCTCCCCCCAAAGGGCTGAGTGCCGCGGCTCCAAGTCCACCTGCGTGGACTTGGACGGCACGAAGGCCAGGTGCCTCTGGCAACTGGCGCCACCCAGCGGCCCCCGGCAAAGCCGGATCCGCGGGTGTTCCTTGAGGGGGACGTCGCTGCGCGCGTGCGAAAGCGATGGCTAGGCGGCCTTCAGACTCAAGCCGGTGGCGCGGCGGTCGAACTGCAGCTTCTGGTACACGGCGCGGATGCCGCAGGCCACGGTGTGCACGTTGGACTGCCACTGCTGCGCGATCTCGTCGATCAGGTAGCCCTGCGCCACCCACTGCAGGATGGCCTGCTCGGTGCCGGTGAGCACCAGCGGGTCGAGCGACTCGGTCATGGTGTCGAAGCGCGGCTGGGCCGGTGTCTTCTGGAAGTGCAAGAGCAGATGGCGTGCGATGGTCGGCGAGATCGGTGACTCGCCGCGCGAGGCCTGCTCCAGCGCGGCGATCAGGGCACCGGGCTTTTGCGTGTGCACCCAGTAGCCGTCGGCCCCACCGCGCAGCGCCTCGAGCAGGGCCGCGTCGTCGTGCGCCAGCATGGTGACCACGATGTGCGGTCTGGGCCCGCGCGGGCTGCGGCGCAGCTCGGTGAGCAGGGGTTGCACCTCGCCGTCCTGCACGCGCATGTCGGTGACGAGGATGTCGGGGGAGGTCTCGTGGATCAGCTGGCGCGCCTGCTCGACGGTGTGGGCGCTGTCGCTGACCAGGAACTGCTCCGACGCATCGATCAGGCTGCACAGCCGCGGGCTGGCCTCGTGGTCACGCTGCAGCAGGACGATGGACGGCATGACGGCTTGATGAAGGTCGGGCGGAAGCTGCGCCTATTGTTTGGGGCGTGCCCCCTCGTGGCATCCCCGTAAACCCGGGCTTCGGACCCCACGTCTCGGGGGTGGCTTCAGGGGCTGGCGGCGAAGCTGTGGGCGCTCGCCATGGGCCAGTACAGGCTGAACACGCGCTGCTGCACCTCGCCGGCCAGCAGCTCCCCGGGCTTCACGAAGGGCAGCAGGGTGGCCAGCAGCTTCACCTGGTGGTCGTTGCAGCGGCGCACGATGTGCGCGGCCGTGATCGCGCCCGGGTGCGTGAGGCCGGCGGCCTGCACCAGCTCCTGCAAGGCCTTGAGCGTGCTCTGGTGGTACTGGTAGACGCGGTCGGCCTTGGTCGGCACGACCAGTGCGCGCTGGCGCTGCAGGTCTTGCGTGGCGACGCCGGTCGGGCAGGTGCCCGTGTGGCACGACTGCGACTGGATGCAGCCCAGCGCGAACATGAAGCCGCGCGCCGCGTTGCACCAGTCGGCGCCGAGCGCCATCATGCGCGCGATGTCGAAGGCGCTGACCACCTTGCCGGCGCAGCCGATGCGGATCTTGTCGCGCAGGTTCAGGCCCACCAGCGTGTTGTGCACCAGCAGCAGGCCCTCCTGCAGCGGCGCGCCCACGTGGTCGGTGAACTCCAGCGGCGCGGCGCCGGTGCCACCCTCGGCGCCATCGACCACGATGAAGTCGGGCGTGATGCCCGTCTCCAGCATGGCCTTGGCGAGGCCGAACCATTCCCACGGGTGGCCGATGCACAGCTTGAAGCCGGTGGGCTTGCCACCCGACAGCTCGCGCAGGCGGTCGATGAACTGCATCATCTCCACGGGGGTGTTGAAGGCGCTGTGGCGTGCCGGCGAGTTGCAGTCGACCCAGGGCGTGACGCCGCGCGCCGCGGCGATCTCCAGCGTCACCTTCGGGCCGGGCAGCACGCCGCCGTGGCCGGGTTTGGCGCCCTGGCTCAGCTTGAGCTCGATCATCTTGACCTGCGGGTCGCGCGCGGCCACCGCAAAGCGTTCCGCGTTGAAGCTGCCGTCGTCGTTGCGGCAGCCGAAGTAGCCGGAGCCGACCTCCCAGATCAGGTCGCCGCCATGCACCCGGTGGTACTGGCTGATCGAGCCTTCGCCGGTGTCGTGCGCGAAGCCCCCGCGCTTCGCACCCGCGTTGAGCGCGAGGATGGCGTTGGCCGACAGCGAGCCGAAGCTCATCGCCGAGATGTTGAACACGCTGGCCGAGTAAGGCTGCGCACGCTGCGCGCCGATGGTGATGCGGAAGTCGTGCGTGCCCAGCTCGGTCGGCAGCAGCGAGTGGTTGATCCATTCGTAGCCGGTGGCGCCCACGTCCATCTGCGTGCCGAAGGGCCGCTTGTCCTGCTCGCCCTTGGAGCGCTGGTACACCAGCGAGCGCTGCTGGCGCGAGAAGGGCGCGGCCTCGCTGTCGCCCTCGATGAAGTACTGCCGGATCTCAGGGCGGATGTATTCGAGGATGAAGCGCAG
>NZ_DASSRA010000317.1:0-7251 GCF_035702065.1 Rhizobacter sp. | reverse complement strand
CCAGCTCAGCGGTCAGCGCCGCACCCTGCGCGCCGACGCCTACGTGGCCGCCATGGGCAGCTTCACCGCGCCCTTGCTGCGCCCGCTCGGCCTCTACCTCAACATCTATCCGGCCAAGGGCTACTCGGCCACCTTCAAGCTCAGGCACCCCGAGCGGGCGAGCGTGGTCAGCATGATCGACGATGGTCGCAAGATCGCCATCAGCCGCCTGGGCGACACCATCCGCGTGGCCGGCACGGCGGAGATGGCGGGCTACGACACGGGGCTCACAAGCGCCACCTCGCAGGTGCGCTGCGCGGCGCTGGTGCGGCGCTACGAAGAACTCTTCCCCGGCGTGGCGGACACGAGCGAGCCCAACTTCTGGGCCGGGCTGCGCCCCAGCACGCCGAACAACATCCCCTACATCGGCCGCAGCGGCAAGCTGCAGAACCTGTGGCTCAACGCCGGCCACGGCACGCTGGGCTGGACGCACGGCGCCGGCTCCGGCCGCGCACTCGCCGAGTTGATGAGCGGGCTGCAGCCGGCGTTGGACTTCGGCTTCTGCGGCGGTGAAGCCGGCCACGCGTTGCGCGTGGCCGCGGCATGACGCAGCAGGCTCAGTAGCCGGAGCTCTTGTTGCCGTTGGCCTTGTAGCGCGCGATCGCGTTCTTCAGGTCGTTGTATTCGCCGCAGGAGGTGCCGCACACCTTCTCCAGCGTGGCCAGGCGCTGTTCGGCCGTCGGCAGGTCGCCCTTCATCAGGTACAGCTCGCCCGAGTACTCGAGCGTGCCGCGGTGCTTGGGGTCGATGCGCAGGGCCTCGTTGTAGTACTTCTCCGAACCGGCGAGATCCGGCGTCTTCTGCTTGCGCAGGCTGTAACCCATCAGGTTGTTCCAGTCGGCGCTGCCCGTGTCATTGACGCGCTTGAGTTCGTCGATGGCACCCGCCCAGTTGTTGGCGGCGATCTGCGTGCGGGCGCCGGCCAGCTTGTCCGCCGGTGGGGGAGGCGCGATGTCGGCAGCGAAAGCAGCGTTCAGCGACAGGGCAAGCAGGCTGGCGGCGAGAAAGGTGCGGTTCATGGTGTGGTCCTCGGTTGTGGTGGCAGACCCCGGGATGGGTGTCTTGAACGGACTTACGGAGCGAACTTAGGCGGTGGACGCAGCCGGATGCAAAAAAATTCCGAGCTACCAGAGCTTGACGCAGTGGCCACTCAGCACGAAGGGTTGCGTCGGCGCGCTGCCTGGCTGAGCGGCCGCGGGCTCCAGGCTGACAGCCAGCCGCGAGACCTTGAAGAAGAGCTTCTCCGAGCTGTCGCTCAGCGTGATCGTGCTCGGCCCGCCCGGGGCCACGACGCCGACCGGGAAGGGCGCACCGCCATCGCTGGGCAGCGCCCACAACTGGGCCATGCGGCCGGGGGGCACCACCAGCGGCTGCAGCAGCTTGAGCGTGAGCTGCTGCCCGTGGCGGCGTGAACTGGCCAGCACGGCGGGCCGGCCTTGGGCATCGGTGAGCAGGCCCACGTAGCTGGCCGGCAGCGTCTCGTGGGACTCTTCCAGCCCGATCAACCCGGGCTGCACGCGCAGCACCACGGCGCACAGCAGCACACCGGCCAGGGCACCCGAGAGCCAGCGCCACCAGCCGGCAGACTGGCGCGGCGGTGCGAAGAGCCGCTGCTCCAGGCCGCTCCACACCGTTTCGCGCGGGGACATCGGCGGCAGGCCGGCCGACAGCACCGTGAAGCGCTCCTGCCAGGCCGCCACCGCGCGGGCCGCAGCCGGCGCCTGCACCAGCACGCGCTCGAAGCGCCGCCGCGCGCCTCCGCTCAGCGTGCCCAGCGCGTACTCGCGCGCCAGCCGGTCGAGCCGTTCGGGTTGCAGGTAGTTCATGCGGCGATGCCGGCGGATTGCAGGCAGTCCTTGAGCTTGTCCAAGCCCCGCCGCACCCAGGCCTTGGCGGTGCCAAGCGGTGCGTTCAGCGCAGTGGCGATGTCGGTGTGGACCATGCCGCGGTAGTAGGTCAGCGCCAGCGCCTGGCGCTGACCGGCGCTGAGCGCGCTCATGCACCCGTCGATGTGTGCCTTGGTCAGGCTGTCGTCGAGCAGCTGCTGCGGCTGCAGGGCGTCGTCGCCAGCCACTTGCAGGGCTTCGTCATCGAGCGCGACGGTCGAACCGCGCTCGGTCTTGCCCGAGCGCAGGGCATCGATCGCCTTGTTGCGCACGATGTTGATCAGCCAGGTCATCGGCGTGGCGACGACGGGGTTGTAGCCACTGGCGCTGTGCCACACGTTCATGAAAGCTTCCTGCAGCACCTCTTCGGCGCGGTCCCGGTTGTTCAATATACGGAAGGCGACGCTCAACAGATGCGCGCAGGTGGCGCGGTACAGGCGCTCGAAAGCCACCCGGTCGCGCAGGGCGACGCGCGACAGCAAGGTGGGCAGGTCGTCGGTGGGTGGCATGGGCGGTGCGAGTCTACAATCGCGCCCCCTCGCGTTGCCCCCCCTTCTCTCGGTTCTCCTGCATGTACTGCGCCATCGACTTCGGCACCTCCAACTCGGCCATCGCCATCCCGGCCGGCGCCGAGATGCAGCTGGTCGAGCTCGAACCCGGCCAGCGCACCATGCCCACCGCGGTGTTCTATTTCACCGAGGGGCCGGAGACGAACGGCCCGCCGCGTGCCTTCGGCCGTGCCGCCCTGGCGGCCTATGTGGATGGCACCGACGGGCGCCTGATGCGCTCGATGAAGAGCATCCTCGGCAGCAGCCTGGTCGACCAGACCACCGACGTGGGCGGCGGCCGCGGCGTGAAGTACCTGGACATCATCACCGGCTACCTCTTTCACCTGAAGTCGCTGGCCGAGCGCCAGGCCGGTAGGCGCATCGAGCAGGTGGTGCTGGGCCGCCCGGTGTTCTTCGTCGACGACGAACCCGAGCGCGACGCGCAGGCCCAGGCCGCGCTCGAAGCGGCGGCGCGCGCCGTGGGCTTCCGCGAGCTGCACTTCCAGTACGAGCCGATTGCGGCGGCCTTCGACTTCGAGCGCAGCGTCGACCGCGAGCAGGTCGTGCTGGTGGCCGACATTGGCGGCGGCACCTCCGACTTCTCGGTCGTGCGCGTCGGCCCCGAGCAGGCGAAGCGGCTGGAGCGCAAGGGCGACATCCTCGCCAACCACGGCGTGCACATCGCCGGCACCGACTTCGACCGCCGTGTGGAGCTCGCCAGCATCCTCGGCGAGTTCGGCTACGGCGCCTACGGCCCGAGCGTGGCGGGTGCGCCGGCGCGCGAGGTGCCGAGCGCGGTGTACTTCGACCTCGCCACCTGGCATTTGATCAACACCGTCTACAACCCGCAGCGCGTGGCCGAGCTGCGGCAGATGCGCAGCTTCTACGCTGACCTCAAGCACCACCAGCGCCTGATGACGGTGGTGACCGAACGCCTCGGCCACGAGCTGGCCTCGCGCGCCGAAGCGGCCAAGATCAGCGTGGCCGAAGGCGGCGACACGCGCATCGACCTCGGCCACGTGGAACGTGCGCTCGCCGTCACGCTGACCGAGCAGCAGGCAGTCGAGGCGATCGAGGGCGATCTGGCGCGCATCGTCGAAGCGGCGCGCGAGACGGTCGCGCAGGCCGGCCTGCGGCCGGAGCAGATCGACGCGCTGTACTTCACCGGCGGCTCCACCGGCCTGCGCCTCTTGGCCCAGCAAATCGCGGCGGTCTTCCCGCACGCTCGTGCGGTCCGTGGGGACCGGTTTGCGAGCGTGGCCACGGGTCTCGCGCTGCATGCACAGCGCTGGTTCACTCGGGCCGGATAGGCAGAGCTAACTCAACGGCGGCGCGGAGGGGCGGGCCGCCTGGGCGGGGTGGCCGCAGGCAGCGGGCGGCCGATGTCGGCCAGCAACAGCGTGGCGCGCACCAGGCCTTCCACCGCCTCGGCCAGGTCTTCGGGCGGTTCCAGCGTCTCGATTTCTTCGAGCAGCTCGTCGGCGTCTTCCAGGTCGTCCGGGTCCAGGTGGCGGTAGACGAGCGCCAGCGGCTCGGTGAGCGCCTGCGCGTCGCGCTGCATCAGCTCGGGGAACAGCTCCATCGCGGTGGCGAAGCCGGCCACCCAGGGGTAGACGGCGTCGGTCTCGCTGGGCGCGTCTTCATCGTCGCCTTCCAGCTCGAACACCCAGGGGTCGAACCACTGGCGCTTGCCGATCGCGTGGTTCAGTTCGCCATGGCGGCGCAGCGCGAGTTCGTGCAGTCGTGCGACGTCGAAGCGTGACGGTACGGCGCGGCCGTCGACGTCGGTAACGTGCGGCAGCCAGCGGCTCGCGGGCACGCGCACCGGCTGCACCAGCAGGCCGCACAGGAAGCCGTCGAGCATGCTCACGTCCAGCGGCTCCAGCGGCGCCGGCACGGCATCGAGCAGCGCTTGCAACTCGTCGATCTCGCGCTCGTTCAGAGGCGCCGGTGTGGGGCGGTGGGCAGCTTGCATGGGGCGGATTGTCGCGTCCCTCCAGGTTGCTACAAAGCGTATCGAAATCGTCCCTCGTATTGGGGATGTTTGCGCCCGCTTCGCACGACTAAAGTTTGGCTCGTGCTGTCACACGGGGTCTTACCAAGATCGCGAGGTACAGGTCTGAATCGTCGGAGCGCTGAAGAAAAAGAACCGCGCCGAAGAACGAGAGACCGCATCAGTCCCAACGACGTCCTTCAGAGGACTTGAAGGCCCACCCTACCCGGGTGGGCTTTTTTTTTGCCTTCAGACTTCGAAGCCGCCGCTCAGCTGCGCGCGAAGGTGGGCCACCAGGGCCTGCACGGCCTTGGGCGTGGTGGGGCTCCAGGGGTGCATGGCGTAGATCGCGTCACCGAACACGCCGACCGGGCGCCATGCGGGCAGCAGCACGCGCAGCTTCCGCGCGCGCAGTGCCGAAGCGGCGCTGAAGTCGGGCAGCAGCGCGATGCCCTGGCCGGCGAGCGCGGCATCGCGCAGCACCTCGCTGTTGTTGGCGCGCAGCGGGCCTTGCACCGTGACGCTCACGCGCTCGGGCTCGCCCTTGGGCTTGGCGGCGCCACGCTCGAACTGCCACACCGAGGGGCCGGTGCGCAGGTAGGGCAGGCAGGCATGGTTGATCAACTCGCCGGGGTGCGACGGTGTGCCATGCCGCTTGAGGTAGGCGCTGCTGGCCACCAGCAGCGAGCGCGAGGCGCACAGCTTCCAGGCCACATGGTTGTCGGGTGGGGCGCTGGTGTGGCGCACGGCGAGGTCGAAGCCTTCGTGCGCGAGCGTGAGCAAGCGGTCGGACAGGTCGAGGTCGATGCGCACCTCGGGGTGCTCGCGCGCAAAGGCCTCGATCAGCGGCGCCACGTGCTGCCGGCCGAGCGCCACCGGCGCCGTCACACGCAGCAGGCCGCGCGGTTGTGCCGCGAGGTCGCGCGCCTCGCCCACGCTGCGGGCAATGTGGGCAAAGCTCTCGGCCGTCTGCTCCACCAGGCGCTGGCCGGCTTCGGTGAGGTGCACCGAGCGCGTGGTGCGCCGCACCAGCGTCTGGCCGATGGCGCGCTCCAGCTCGGTGATGCGCTGGCTCACCGCCGCCTTCGACAAGCCCAGCCGCTGTGCCACCTGGGTGTAGCTGGGTGACTCGGCCAGCAGCGTGAGGGCGTGCACCTGCGGCCAGAGGAGGTCGATGCGCTGGTCGAGCGAGGGGGTATGTGTGGCCATGATTGTTCAGTTTATCGAACAATGAAGTCAGCCGAGCGGCATTGGCAAGCCGGGGACCGGCGCCTAGACTGAAAGCACACACCTGCCGGAGACACGCACCATGGGCGCACCCGAAGCTTTCACCGCCACCCACGAGGTGGGCCACTTCATCAACGGCCAGGCCGTGGCCAGCCGCAGTGGTCGCCGCCAGGCCGTCTACAACCCGGCGACCGGCGCGGTGGCGCGCCAGGTGGCGCTGGCCAGCGCCGACGAGGTCAACGCCGCGGTGGCGGCCGCGCAGGCCGCCTTCCCGGCCTGGGCCGACACGCCGCCGATCCGCCGCGGCCGCGTGATGTTCAAGTTCCTCGAGCTGGTGAACCAGCACCGCGACACCCTGGCCGCGATGATCACGGCCGAGCACGGCAAGGTGTTCACCGACGCGCAGGGCGAGGTCAGCCGCGGCATCGACATCATCGAGTTCGCCTGCGGCATCCCCCAGCTCTTGAAGGGCGACTACACCGAGCAGGTCTCCACCGGCATCGACAACTGGACCATGCGCCAGCCGCTGGGTATGGTGGCCGACATCACGCCGTTCAACTTCCCGTGCATGGTGCCGTGCTGGATGTTCCCGGTGGCGATTGCCGCGGGCAACTGCTTCATCCTGAAGCCGAGCGAGCGCGACCCGTCGGCCTCGGTCTTCATGGCCGAGCTGCTCAAGCAGGCCGGCCTGCCCGACGGCGTGTTCAACGTCGTGCAGGGTGACAAGCTGGCCGTCGACACGCTGCTCACCCACCCCGACGTGAAGGCGATCAGCTTCGTCGGCTCCACGCCGATCGCGCAGTACATCTACGAGACCGGCGCGCGCCACGGCAAGCGGGTGCAGGCGCTGGGCGGTGCCAAGAACCACATGGTGGTGATGCCCGATGCCGATATGGACCAGGCGGTCGACGCCCTGATCGGTTCGGCCTTCGGCTCGGCCGGCGAGCGCTGCATGGCGATCTCGGTGGGCGTGCTGGTGGGCAGTGCGGCCGACAGGATCGTGCCGCTGCTGGCCGAGCGCACGAAGTCGCTGAAGGTGAAGAACGGCACCGAGCTCGACGCCGAGATGGGGCCGATCGTCAGCAGCGTGGCGCACAGCCGCATCGCCGGCTACATCGGCCAGGGCGAAGCCGAAGGAGCGAAGCTGGTGGTGGACGGCCGGCAGTTCCAGGCCGCCAAGGCCGGCGCGGGCTGCGACCGCGGCTTCTGGATCGGCGGCACGCTGTTCGACAACGTGAAGCCGGACATGAAGATCTACCGGGAAGAGATCTTCGGCCCCGTGCTCGGTTGCGTGCGCGTGAAGGACCTGAAGGAAGCGGTGGACCTGATCAACGCCCACGAGTACGGCAACGGCGTCGCCTGCTTCACGCGCGACGGCAACGTGGCCCGCGAATTCTCGCGGCGCGTGCAGGTCGGCATGGTCGGCATCAACGTGCCGATCCCGGTGCCGATGGCGTGGCACGGCTTCGGCGGCTGGAAGAAGAGCCTGTTCGGCGACATGCACGCCTACGGCGAGGAAGGCGTGCGCTTCTACACCAAGCAGAAGTCGATCATGCAG
>NZ_DASSRA010000316.1:0-2209 GCF_035702065.1 Rhizobacter sp. | reverse complement strand
CGTGACCCACCTCGTCGCGCAGGATCACTGCCAGTATCTCGACTGCCCGTGCATCGCCTGCGCGCGCAAACTTGGCCTGCAATGGTGGGGTGGCATCGAGGCCTCGGGCTTCGAGTGTGCGCGGCACCAGGGCCATGCGGGCGAGCACGCTGTCGGCGGTGCGTTGGGTCATCAGCCACAGGCCATCGTGGGCGTCGAAGTCGCCATAGTCGTGGCCCAGACTCAGCAGGTGTTCGCGCAAGAGGCTGAAGTGCAGCGCTTCTTCGCTGGCCACGCGCAGCCAGTCCACGTAGAAGGCCGCCGGCATGCCGGCGAAGCGGAAGGCGGCGTCCAGCGCGAGGTTGATCGCGTTGAACTCGATGTGGGCGATGGCGTGGATCAACGCAGCGCGGCCTTCGGGCGTGAAGGGCGTGCGTGAGGGGACTTGCCGTGGTGGCAGCAGCGCTGGTCGATCCGGTCGGCCTGGCAGATCGGCGGGCGCTTCGAGCACCGCTTCGGTGTCGATCAGATGGGGGTCCAGCTCGGCAAACAGCGCGCGCGCCTCGCGGGCCTTGCTCACGGGGTCGCGCAGGCACAAGACCTCCAGGGCGCGTTGTCTCGGGTTCATCCCTAGAATTATCGGCTTCGTACCCCGGAACACGCCCCATGGCCATCTACCAACTTGGCGACGAGTCGCCCGACATCGACGACACCGCCTGGGTCGCCGACAGCGCCCAGGTGATGGGCGCGGTGACGCTGGCCGAGAACGCCAGCGTGTGGTTCGGCGCCGTGCTGCGTGGCGACACCGAGCGCATCAGCATCGGCAAGAACACCAACGTGCAGGACGGCACCGTGGTCCACGCCGACCACGGCTACCCGGTCACGCTGGCCGAGAACGTGACGGTGGGCCACCAGGTGATGCTGCACGGCTGCACCATCGGCGAAGGCTCGCTGGTCGGCATCGGTGCCGTGGTGCTCAATGGCGCTCGGATCGGCAAGCACTGCCTGGTGGGTGCCGGTGCGCTGGTGACCGAGGGCAAGGAGTTCCCCGATGGCTCCATGATCATCGGCTCGCCCGCCAAGGTGGTGAAGACGCTTACACCCGAACAGATCGAAGGTCTGAAGCGCAGCGCCTTGCATTACGTGGAGAACGCCCGCCGCTTCAGGGCGGGTCTGAAGAAGATCGCCTGATGAGTGAACTGCACAAGTTTTTGTTCGAAGGCCTGCCGGTGCGTGGGCTGCTGGTTCGATTGACCGACGACTGGCGCGAGGTGTTGCAGCGACGCGCGACCGCGCAAGACGCTTTCCCGCGGCCCGTGCGGGCGTTGCTGGGTGAGCTGGCTGCTGCCGGCGTGCTGATGCAGTCCAACATCAAGTTCAATGGGGCGCTGATCGTTCAGATCTACGGTGACGGCCCGGTAAAGCTCGCCGTGACCGAGGTGCAGCCCGATCTGGCCTTTCGGGTGACCGCCAAGGTGGTGGGCGAGATGCCCGAGCAGCCGCGCCTGGACACGCTGGTCAACGTGCATGGCAACGGCCGTTGCGCGATCACGCTCGACCCGAAGGACCGCTTTCCCGGCCAGCAGCCCTACCAAGGCGTGGTGGCGCTGCATGGCGACCAGCGCGAGCCGCTGCATCGCCTCAGCGAGGTGCTGGAGCACTACATGCTCCAGTCGGAGCAGCTCGACACCAAGCTGATCCTTGCCGCCAACGACGACATCGCCGCCGGCCTGCTGATCCAGCGCTTGCCGATCGAAGGCGAGGGCAATCTCGGGCGCAAGAACGAGGATGAGATCGGAATCAACGAGGCCTACAACCGCATCGCGCACCTCACGGCCACGCTCACGTCCGACGAACTGCTCACGCTCGATGCCGACACCATCCTGCGCCGCCTCTACTGGGAAGAGAAGGTCATCCGCTACGAGCCCACGCAGCCACGCTTCGCCTGCACCTGCTCGCGCGAGCGCGTGGGCAACATGCTCAAAAGCCTGGGGCGCGAAGAGATCGACGGCATCGTCGTCGAGCAGGGGCGGGTCGAGATCGCCTGCGACTTCTGCGGCACCAAGTACCACTTCGACCCGGTCGACGTGGGCGGCCTGTTCACACCCCAGGGCCGGCAACCGCCGGGCTCGTCCACCCTCAACTGAGCATCATCCATGGGCTACGCGCTGCTGAAACTCGTGCACCTTGGCTCGGCCATCGTATGGATCGGCGGCATGTTCTTCGCGCT
>NZ_DASSRA010000315.1:0-3354 GCF_035702065.1 Rhizobacter sp. | reverse complement strand
GCGGCCCTCACCGCACGGGGCGAGTTCGACGCGGCCTTGGCGGTGGCTGCCGAGGCCGTGCCCCTGCTGCGCCGCAGCGGCATCTTCCTGGCCCGGGCCGACGTGCTTGCCTGCCTGATGGCGCGTCGGCAGAGCCATGACATCGCGATGCGCCTGCTGGGGGCTGCCGACCGCTTTCGCGCCGCCTGCGGCAGCTGCCGCAACATCACCGAGGCACGCTGCCGCACCCAGGCTCTGGCGCTTACAGAAGCGGCGTCTCCCCCGCAGCGTGTGCTGCAATGGCAGGCCGAAGGCGCCGCGGCCAGCGACGACGAACTGTCCGCACAGATCACCGCAGCGCATGCCGAGGCGGCCCGGCTTTGAGGAACTCCAACAGCATCTGCGCCAGCAAGCCGACTACGTCATCGTCGGTCCAGTACGCGGTATGCGACAGCGGCGTGCTGCTCTTGAGCAGCCAGTTGACCAGGCCCTGGCCGGCGTTGATGGGCCGATCCTGGACCAGTTGCGCGTAGTCGTCCGACAAGGGCGCCAGCGGCCATCCCAGCACATCATCCGGGTCGTAGAAGTTGACCCACTTGAAATCGGCGCTGCGGCCCGGTGGCGGTTGGATCGGCCGGATGGTCATGGTCTTGTGCGCGGCCACAAAGATCGGGATGTTGCAGCCTGTGGTGATCCAGCGCCTGCAGGTGCGCCCGGATAGAAACCCAAGCTCGGCGTCGGTGAATGGGCGCCCGGCGATCCGCGGGGCGAACTCCTGGATGTCCCGCCAGATGCCGGCCGCCACACTCTGGCCCATTCGAAGCTTCTTTTGTGCGTCGTACAGGTAGTTCGACATCACCTGGCACCCCAGCGACTGGCTGATCAGCACGACCGGCTGGTCGGTGCCGTGTGCCTCACAGGCGTCGAAGAGCGCTTGGGCGATCTGCAGCTGGGCCAGTTCATAGACCGAACCAGGGTCCTCCTTGCCGGTCTCCAACCCCGCCGCGTCGGCCAAGCCGAACAGCAGGAACCTGCGCAAGTCGTCATAGTGCATCGGCGCCTGCCGTTCCGCGCGATCCCACACCGTGCGCTCGTTGTCCTGCAGCAGGTCCTGGTAGTAAACCGGGTGGATCCCCAGGTCGATGGCGCTCGCGCCCAGGCGCGGCTTGAGGCGCTGGACCAGCGCGGCTTCATAGCCGCGCTCGGTCTCGCCCATCCCATGCAGAGTCAACAAGGCAGTGTGCGTCATTTGGCATTCCTTTCTGGCCGGTGCCCGCGGCAATAGGAAGCAGGCCCGGACGCAGACGTTGACACCACGCGATCGTCTGGTCATCCCTCTCGCGAGGGACGGCCCCTTCGACCGGCTCTTCATCATCGTTGGGGATGGCTCGCCCGGGGGCGCGTCACACACTTCATTCGATCCCGCGCACAGCGGTCACGACACACGCCCGAAAGGATGGCAAACATGTCAGTCAAGTCTTCTCTCGCCCTATTCGAGATCCTTGTCACATGCAGTTTGCTGCACGGCTGCTCGCACACGCCGCTTGAAAGACCGGATATCGACAAGGTGAATGCAGACTTCTACTGGCCCTACGCAGCCATTGCATCCAATGTCTATGCCACTGGAGGCGCAGTCGACGTGGACATGAACGCAGCCTTCGCGTCAGAGTACCTGAGGGCGGAGCTCCGCGATTCAAAATCCCCGGAACTGGCCCAGGCGTACATCAACCGGTCTCGAAAGAGGCCGACTCCGGGAGATAACCCATCATTGCCACGGGCTGCCTTGCCAGGCGCATACGAGGAAACCACGGGAGACAACAAGCTCGAGGACAAGGAACCGAAGGTGCTGGAAGACTGCAACTATGAGGGCAGCAAGGATCCCAGCGTGCCGGTTCACACCCTCAGCCAAGACTATGGATGGACGGACGTACCCGAACTGAACAAATACCCGAAGTCAAGGCGCTGGAGCTTCTTCATACCCGACCTGGCCATTGACGTATGGAGGCGCAAACTCAGCACCAACCCCAGCCCGATGTTCGAGTATGCAATCGTCTACCGCGGCACCGTGGGAAGCGGTGGCTGGTTCACCAACTTTCGCGGCTTGGCGGCATTTACGCCGGCAATTTGGGACCAGTATCTACAAGCCCAGGAGGCCACCACATTAATAATTAATCAGATATACAACCTGCACACCTTAAGTGACGAACTATTCCGGCGCGCGGAGCGAACGAAAATCACGATCACTGCCGTCGGCCATTCACTTGGCGCCGGTCTCGCGCAATATGCCTACCTGAAGACTCCCCAGATCGACAAGGTGGTGGGATTTGATCCATCGCCCCTCAACGGCTCATCACTGGTCCCTCTTGATGAGAGAGCGAAGGTGATGAGGCAGCGGGCCGTCCAAGATGGCACCTCAACGATATTCCTGCTGAATGAATATGGCGAGATGCTCACCTCGCTGGCACCCTGCGTCTCAGGACCGATCTGGGGTGACGAGGGCGGGCCGATTGTCTCGTGCAGTGCCGTCAACCTGAGCCGCGGCAACCCGATCCGGCAACACAACATGCCGCAACTGGCTTGCAAGCTCTATGTCGCCAGAACCGAATTAGCCAACAAGACCGCGAATGTGCTGCCGCCCACCAATACGTCTGCTCGACGCTAGCCTTCTGCGCCAGTGAAACACACCACCCCCTTCGGAATGCCATGCATCCGAAGGGCGGTGCCAAATGCATTCGCCTTTTCAAACTCCACGGAGATGCATCATGAAGGTCCATCCATTCAGGTTCTTACTGGCTATCGCATGCGCCTGCGCCAATCAGGGCACCGCGACGGCAGCGCCGGCCCAGGCCATCGACGTCGCCTCGATCACGCCAAAGTGCGAAGAGCCTTTTCGGATCAATGCAGATGCCTCGGGCTGCGAAGCGGACCGAATTGCCTTCTCGAAGATCAAGGCAAAGGAAGCCTGCGACAGGATTGCAGGCGCTGCCTGGAAGGACAATGCCTGCACTGCTGGGAGCGATTCCACCAAACTGCCAAGTCCGAGTTGCGGCACCGCGTTACCCGATCTGTCATACAACGCGGAAAAGAAAGCATGCCAGGTTGTGCATGACGTGCCGCGAAGCGGCACGGGCGACTACGTCGGCGACTGCTTCAGGATCATTGCAGCGCCGCCTGACGGCCTCGACATCAACCTCCCGGAGGAGACCTACTGGAGCGTCGTGTCGCAAGCCCGGCTGGGCAGCGACGATCAAGAACTGGTAGTCGCCCCGGCCGATCCGGTCAGACTCGGCTTGACGGTCGGTTGCTCGCACCGCCAGGGCTCGAAGGCACAACGCGTCAAGGCCAGTTCACTGATCACCTACGGTGCGCATCGGT
>NZ_DASSRA010000314.1:0-3719 GCF_035702065.1 Rhizobacter sp. | reverse complement strand
GGCATGCGGACGATGGACAATCCGCCGGCCAAGAGGAGGGCAGGAGTGACTCGGCGCCAAGCCGTGCTCATCGCACGGCAGGAGCGCATGGGCTTCTTCGTCGCATGTGCCTGCGCATGCCGTCCTCGGGCCTCCTTGCCGGAGCCACCGAGCACCGTCCGACCCGCACCCCATGAAGAAGACTTCTGCGTTCCCGTTTCCAACCGCATCTCGCGGCTTCACCTTGCTGGAGCTGCTGGTGGTCGTGGCCATCATCGCGCTGCTGGCCGCCTACGTCGGCCCCAAGTACTTCTCGCAGGTCGGCAAGTCCGAGCAGGCCGTGGCCAAGTCGCAGATCGGCGCGTTCAGCCGTGCGCTCGGTGCCTACCGGCTCGACGTGGGCAGCTTCCCTAGCACCGAGGAAGGCCTGGCGGCCCTGCTCGTGAAGCCCGCGAGCGCCACCAAATGGAATGGCCCGTACCTCGAAGGCGCGGTGCCCATGGATCCGTGGGGCAGCGCCTACGAGTACCGCTCGCCGGGCACCAGTGGCGACTTCGACATCGTCTCCTACGGCAAGGACAAGCAGCCGGGCGGCGAAGGCGACGCAGCCGACGTGAAGAACAACTGATCGCGCCAGCGGCCGCCATGCATTTCCAGGTTCGAGCCCTCGACGAGGCGACGCAGCGCGTCGTGACCGCCTCGCTCGACGCGCTCGACGAGCACGATGCACGCGCACAGCTGCACGCGCGCCGGCTCACGCCGATCGAGCTGCAGCCGCAGCGCAAGATGCGCTGGGCCGGTTCGGCCCAGGCCTTCTCGGTCATGCTGTTCGCCCAGGAGCTGCATGCGCTGGTGGGGGCGGGCTTGAGCCTGGTGGAGAGCCTGGAAGCCTTTGCCGAGAAGGAGCGCCGCCCCGAAGCGCGGACGGTGCTCGAACGGCTCGTGGCCTCGCTGCGCGAAGGCAAGCGCTTCTCGGCAGCACTGCGCGCCCAGGGTGAACTCTTTCCGCCGCTCTTCATCGGCATCGTCGAGTCGGCCGAGGGCACGGGCGAGCTCGCGCCGGCGCTCGAGCGCTACATCGGCTACGCCCAGCGTGTGCAGACGGTGCGCCAGCGCATGGTGAGCGCGGCCATCTACCCGGCCATCCTGCTGGGCGTGGGCGGCCTGGTCTCGCTGTTCCTGATGGGCTGGGTGGTGCCGCGCTTTGCCGCCGTGTACCGCAGCGGCGGGCGCAGCCTGCCGTGGGGCTCCGAGCTGCTGCTGTCCTGGGGGCAGTTCGTGGGGCAGCACTCGGCCGGCGCGTTGGCCGCTGTGCTGGGCTTGGTGCTGGTGCTGGCCTGGTGGATCCGTTCGGTGTCTCAGCGCGGCGGGTGGAGCCAGGTGGCCGGCCTCGTGCCGGGCGTGGCGCGCTGGATGGAGCTGCTCACGCTGTCGCGTCTGTTCCTCACGCTCGGACTGCTGCTGCGCGGCGGCCTGCCGATCCAGCAGGCCCTGCAGCTGTCGCGCAGCGTGCTGCCCGCGGGCCGGGCTTCCCTTGTCGACACCGTGAGCCTGCGCGTGACCGAGGGCTGGGCCTTGTCGGCCGCGCTCGACGAAGCCGGGCTGAGCACGCCGATCTCGTCGCGCTTCGTGCGGGCCGGCGAGCGCTCGGGCCAGGTGGCCGAGATGCTGCACCGCGCAGCGCAGTACCACGACGCGGAGACCGAGCGCTGGCTCGACCGCTTCTCGCGCATCTTCGAGCCGGCCCTGATGGCCGGCATCGGGCTCGTGATCGGCGTCATCGTTCTGCTGCTCTACATGCCCATCTTCGACCTCGCCGGAGGCGTGCAATGAGCAGCCACGCTCTCAGTGCCGATCTGATCGAGCGAGCTCGCCAAGGCCGCGGCGCAGCGACCAGCGTGCTGGCGCAGGCCCTGAGCGTTCCCGAGCGCGAGGCGGCTGCCAGCCTCGCGCACCAGTTCGGCATGCCGTACTTCGAGACCCTGCACCTGCAGCAGCGCGAACCGGCCTTCGATCGCCTGCCGCTGGCGCGTGCGCAGCAGCGCCGTGCCGTGCTGCTGCATGCCTTGCCGGAAGACGTCGGCGTGGCCTACGTGGCGGTGGTGCCCGACCCCTTCGACCGCGATCTGCAGTTGCAGATTGAGGAATGGGCTGCCGCTCCGCTGCGCATGGCGCTCGCCACGCCCGACGACATCCACGCCTACCTCAACCAGCAGGAAGCGAAGTCCAAGGCCATGGAGACCCTGGCCGAGGTGTCGTCCGGCGAGGCTGGCGACAAGGAAGCCACCGAGGTGCTGTCGCTCGCCGCCTTGTCGGAAGCGCAGAGCCCGGCGGTGCGCCTGCTGAACTCCACCCTCTACGACGCCCTGCGCGCCGGCGCGAGTGACGTGCACCTCGAAGCCACCGCAGCCGGCCTGGTGATCAAGTACCGCATCGACGGCGTGCTCGATGCCGTCGCTCAGCCGCCGGGGCGGCAACTGGCCGAGCAGGTGATCTCGCGCCTGAAGGTGCTGTCCGACCTCGACATCGGCGAGCGCCGCGTGCCGCAGGACGGCAGCTTCCGCGTGATGGCGCAGGAGCGCCCGATCGACCTGCGCGTGTCGGTCATGCCCAGCGTGCACGGCGAAGACGCGGTGATCCGCATTCTCGACAAGCAGGCCGTCATCGAAGCCCATGGCCGGCTCACGCTCGAAGGCCTGGGCTTCGCGGCCGAGACGCTGGTCACGCTGCGCGACCTCATCGAGGCACCCTACGGCCTGCTGCTGGTGACCGGCCCCACCGGCTCGGGCAAGACCACCACGCTGTACGCGGCGCTGTCCGAGACGCACACCGGCCGCGACAAGATCATCACCATCGAAGACCCGGTCGAGTACCACCTGGCCGGGGTGCTGCAGATCCCGGTGAACGAGAAGAAGGGCCTCACCTTTGCGCGCGGTCTGCGCTCCATCCTGCGCCACGACCCCGACAAGATCATGGTGGGCGAGATCCGCGACCGCGATACCGCCGAGATCGCGGTGCAGTCGGCGCTGACCGGGCACATGGTGCTGTCCACCGTGCACGCCAACAACGTGTTCGACGTGTTCGGCCGCTTCATGCACATGGGGCTCGACCCCTACGCGCTGGCCTCGGCGCTGAACGGCATCTGGGCCCAACGCCTGCTGCGCGTCAACTGCCAGCACTGCACACAGCCCTACCAACCCGATGCGCAGGATCTGCGCCGCTTTGATTTGGACGCCGGGGAGCTGGCCGGCTACCGCTTCATGCGCGGCATGGGTTGCGGCGATTGCCGCGGCACCGGCTACCGCGGCCGCCTGGCTGTGGCCGAGGTGCTGCGCCTGGATGATGAACTGCGCGAGATGGTGGCCGCCAAGGAGCCGATACGCCGCCTCAAGGAGGCTGCGCGGCAACGCGGCACCCGCAGCCTGATGGAAGCGGCGCTCGACCTCGTGCGCCAGGGCAAGACCACGCTGGAGGAGGTGCGACGTGTCACGATGGCGGCGTGAGCGGCTCTTGCTCGGGCTCGACAGCCGGGCGCTGCTGCGCGCGGGGTCGGCCGCACAGCCGGCCACCGAGCCTGCTACCGAGCCTGCGAGCAACTGGACCGTGGCCCGCTTGCGCGACGCGATCCGTGCCCAGATGCAGCCAGGCGCGTCGTACGGGGTGGTGCAGGTGCTGGTCAGCGCCGAGCTGTGTCGTCATTTCGTTCACCGGGCGCCCGCAGGCCTGCGCTCGCTGGCCGA
>NZ_DASSRA010000313.1:0-7040 GCF_035702065.1 Rhizobacter sp. | reverse complement strand
AGGCGCCGATGGGCCGCGCCATCATCGGCGGGGTGATCACCTCGACGCTGCTGACGCTGGTGGTGGTGCCGGTCTTGTATTCGTACCTGGCGCGGGACAAGAAGGCCAAGCCGGCGGAGGTGGCTAAGCCGGTGGTGTCGGGTGACTTGATCGCCAAGTAGGCCGACGTCATCCCGGCGGACCGCCGGGAGCCGCAACGGGCACGCCACTACGCGCTCAAGCTGATCCTTCTGATCGCGTACCTCAGTCCGCTCAGGCAGAGGTATCGAAGCCCCGTGCCGCTTGTCGCAGTGATTGATTCACTGCGTGAGGCCGCGCCGGGAGTTCGGCCCGGCGGCCGACCCCCTTTCTTTGTGTCGACAAAGAAAGGGGGCAAAGAAAGCGACCCTGCCTCCTCGGCCCTCGCGTAGCGAGGGCTGCCTTGCGCTGCTCGGTCATGGGGGCTCGCGCCCAACTCACTACGCGGCCTGCGGCCGCTGCGTTCAAACAGGCGGCGCGAAGTCAGAGGACGAGGCGTGCTGCGCACGCTGCCCCCAAGCCCTGCGCTGCTCAGCTCGTCCGAAGGGGAAGAGCGAACACCAGCGGGGCCTCGCTGCGCATCGGCCCAGCACTGGACCCCGGCGTCCGCCGGGGTGACCTCACTTGGCAATCAGGTCGCCAGGCGCCACCACCGGCTTCGCCACCTCCGCCGGCTTGGCCTTCTTGTCCCGCGCCAGGTACGAATACAAGACCGGCACCACCACCAGCGTCAGCAGCGTCGAGGTGATCACCCCGCCGATGATGGCGCGGCCCATCGGCGCCTGGATCTCGCCGCCATCGTTGAGGGCCAACGCGAGCGGCAGCATGCCGAACACCATCGCACCCGTGGTCATCAGGATCGGGCGCATGCGGGTGAGGCCCGCCTGCATCACAGCCTCTTCCATCGTGGCACCCGCCTTGCGCGCGTGGTTGGCAAAGTCCACCAGAAGAATCGCGTTCTTGGTCACCAGGCCCATCAGCATCACCAGGCCGATCATCGAGAAGATGTTCAGCGTCGAGCCCCACAGCAGCAGGGCCAGCATCACGCCGATGAGAGAGAGCGGCAGCGAGACCATGATCGCAATCGGCTGCAGGAAGCTGCCGAACTGGCTGGCCAGCACGATGTAGATGAAGATCACCGCCAGCACCATCGCGCCCAGCATGGCACCCATCGCTTCGGCCTGCTCCTTGGTGTCGCCACCCACGTCGAAGCTGAAGCCCGGCGGCAGGTTGGTTTCCTTGACCAGCTTTTGCACGTCGTCGCCCACGTCGCCCGCAGGCCTGCCCTGCACGCCGGCGAAGATGGCCTCGCGGCGCTGCAGGTTCTGGCGGCGAATCACGTCGGGGTTGGACACCGGCTCGATGGTCGCCACGCTGTCGAGCGTGATGGGCGTGCCGTCCTTCGCAAACGCCACCGGCAGCAAACGCATCTGCTCGACGCGCTCGCGCTGCGCCTCGGGCAGGCGCAGCAGCACCTGCACCTGTTCGCCGTCGGGCGTGGTCCAGTAGGTGGAAATGTCGCCGTTGACGTAGGCGCGCAGCGACGAGGCCAGCTGCGGTGCCGTCAGGCCCAGCTCGCGCACGGCGCCAGGCCGCAGGCGCACGGCATAGGCGGGCAGGCCGGGTTTGGCGGAGAGGTCCACGTCGACGATGCCGGGGATCTTCTTGACCTTGTCGGCAAACTCCTGCGCGATGCGCGTCAGGCCCTCCGGGTCGCTGCCCAGGATGGCCACGTAGATCGGCCGGTTGAAGCCGACCGCCGTCTCCACCCCCGGCACCTTGGCGATGGCGTCTCGAATCGCATCTTCGACCTGCTTCTGCGAGCGCTTGCGTTCGCTGCGCGGCGTGAGGCCAATGTTCAGCGTGGCCTGGCCCCGGCCCACGGCAAAGCCGTTGCCCTGCCCGCCCACGTTGGTCGAGATGCTCTTCACCTCGGGGAATGTGGCAACGATCTCTTCGATCTGGCGCACCTTCTCGTCGCTGCGCGCCAGGCTGGAGCCGATGGCCATGCGCAGCGAGAGCTGCGTGAAGCCCTGATCGGTCTGGGGAACGAACTCGGAGCCGACCAGCGGCGCCAGCATCAGCGCGCCGACGAAGCTGGCCGCGCCCAGCAGCAGGATCAGCCCGCGCGGCGACAGGTAGCGCAGGTAGCGGCGCGGCGAGAACGCCCAGTGGATGAGCTTCTCGTACAGCGTGTGCATCACGTCGAGCGCATGGTCGGTGCCCTGGATGAGCTGCTTGATCACCGGCAGGTTGCGCAGGCGCGTGCCGGGCGGGTCTTTCCACACAGACGACAGCATGGGGTCGAGCGTGAAGCTCACGAAGAGCGACACCAGCACGGCCACCGTCACCGTCACGCCGAACGGGAAGAAGAACTTGCCGACGATGCCGCCCATGAAGGCCACCGGCGTGAACACCGCGCAGATGGCGAAGGTGGTGGCCATCACCGCCAGGCCGATCTCGTCAGTGCCCTCGCGGGCGGCAGTGTGATGGTCCTTGCCCATGTTGACGTGGCGCACGATGTTCTCGCGCACCACGATGGCATCGTCGATCAAGAGGCCGATGCACAGGCTGAGCGCCATCATCGTCATGAAGTTCAAAGTGAAGCCGAAGGCATAGACGGCGATGAAGCTGGAGATCACCGCGATCGGCAGCGTGAGCCCGGTGATGATGGTGCTGCGCCAGGAGTGCAGGAACAGGAAGACGATCGCCACCGTGAGCAGCGCCCCTTCGATCAGCGTGTGCTGCAGGCCGCTGAGCGAACCCTTGACGAAGTCGCTGGTGGCGATGATGAGCTTGAGCTCCATGCCCGTGGGCAGGGTCTTGCTCACTTCGTCCATGGCGGCCTTCACGGCCTCGCCGGTCGCGACGATGTTGGCGTCCTGCTGTTTGAAGACGTTGAAGGTCACGGCGCGCTGGCCGTTGATGCGGGAGATCGACTCCGGCTCCTTCTCGCGCTCGACCAGCGTGCCCAGGTCGCCCAGCGTGACGGGCGCGCCGCCACGGTGTCCGACCACCACGTCGACGAACTGCTTGGGATCGCGCACGCGGCCTTCGACGCGCAGGATGGCGTCTTGCGTGCCGTTGGTGAGCAGGCCCACCGGCTGGTCGCTGTTGGCCGCGGCCAGCGCCGTGCTCACCTCGGCCGGCGTGATCATGTAGGCGCGCAGGCGGGACGGGTCGAGGTCGATGCGCACCTCGCGGGTGGCGAGGCCGGTGATGTCGATCTTGGCCACGCCCTCCACGCGCTGGAACCGCTTGCTCACGGTCTGGTCGGCCACCAGCGAGAGGTCACGGGCGCTGCGCGTCTTGGAGATCAGCGCCATCACCACCACGGGCTGGCTGTTGTCGTTGTCGAAGCGCGAGACGGTGGGCATCTTCGCGTCACGCGGGAAGGCGGCCTGCACCATGCCCAGGCGGTCGCGCACGTCCTGCATGGCACGCGCCATGTCGGCGTTGAGCGTGAACTGCACGCTGGTCTGGCTGCGGCCCTCGAAGCTGCGCGAGGTGATCTGCTTGACGCCGGCGATGCTGTTGAGAGACTCCTCGATCAGCTTGGTGATCTCGCGCTCCACCGCCTCGGGCGAGGCGCCGGGGTACTGCACGTCGACGAAGGCCACCGGCGGGTTGACGTCGGGCATCTGCTCCAGGCCCAGCTTGCTGTACGAGAACAGCCCCAGCACGCACAGCGCGACCATCACCATGGTGGCGAAGACGGGGTTGTTGATCGCCACACGGGTCATCCACATGGTCGACCCCTTACTTCTGAAGCGTGGCAGGGCCGGAAGCCGACGAGGCCACCGACACCGAGGCGGCCGAGGCCGGCTTGGCAGCCACCGAGGCCTTGGCCCCGTCGCGCAGGTTGTCGAAGCGCGCGGCGAGTACCGTGGCGCCGGGCTTCACCCCGGTCAGCACCTCGACCCGTGCATTCGCCTCATCGCGCCGCCCGGTGGTGATGGACCGTCGCAGCAGGGCGCCGTCTTCGATCACCCACACCTGCTCCTGGCCCGAGGTGGTGCCGATGGCCGAGAGGGGCAGCGTGAGGCGCTGGGTGTCGTCGGCCAGTTCCACCTTGCCCATGGCGTATTGGCCGGCGCGGAACTGCTCGGCCTTGTTGTCCAGAGTCACCACCACACCGATGGAACGGCTGCCCGGCTCTGCGGCTGGTGCGATGCGATCGACGCGGCCGGCCACTGGCTGCGACGAGCCTTCGACCTTGATCTGCACCGGCTGCCCCGGCTTGAGCAGCGAGACCTCGTGCGTGCCGACGCTGCCGGCCAGCTCCAGCGAGGTCAGGTCCACCACCGTCAGCAGCTGCTGCTCGGCACTGACCTTCTCGCCAGGCACCACATACCGCTTGCCGACGATGCCGGCGATGGGCGCCAGCAATTGCGCCTCTTTCACGCCGAGGCGGACGGTGGCCAACTGCGCCTGCGCCGCCTTGAGCTGCGCGCGCGCCGAATCGAGCCGGGCCTGAGACGTCTGCAGCGCGGTCGGCGAGATGAAGTTCTGGCTCGCCAGGCTCACGTTGGCGGCATGCTGGCGCTCGGCCTCGGTGAGCGTGGCCTGGGCCGCGTCGACTGTGGCGCTGCGCTCGGTGACGCGGCTTTGCAGGTCGGCCAGGTCGATCTCGCCCAGCAGCTGCCCGGCCTTCACGCGGTTGCCCTCGGCCACACGCAGCGCAAGCAGGGTGCCGGGCGCCTTGGCACGCACCACGGCCGTACGGGGCGCCACCAACGGGCCGGAGAACTGGATCACGAGTGGCATGGAGGTCAGCACGGGCCGCACCACCTCGGTGGCCGAGAACTCCAGCGGCACCTCGGGCTTCTTGCCATCCTTGGAAGGCGCATCTTTCGCGCCGTTGGAAAGCCGGGGAACCACCGCGAGGCCAACGCCGGCCAGCACACCCACCGCGATGACGCCGCCGACCCACAGCCGCCGTTTTGACATACCCATCGGAACCACTCCTGCAGGCGCCCACCCTCGTGGGGCTGCGCCTTGTTGTTTGTCTGAATTCGTCATGGCCGGCAGTCTAGGAGGGGAGTTCCCTTGCCCGGGCGGCTCTGCGACAAACTGCAGATTGAAGGGGCCGAGCCGTGCCGGTGGGCGACGGGCGGCCGAGAAACCAGAAGTTTAGTGGGCGTGCGCGGGAGTGTTATCCCTAGCGCATCACCTCGTCAGCACCTGCACCGTGCTGGCCTGGTCGGCCAGGCGCAGCGCTGCGGCAAGACCCGACGCCTCGGCCTGCGCAGGCTGCGCGAGCGACTCGACAGCCACCGCCACCGCCTCCGAGAGACGCCACTGCCGCGCAATATGGGCCGACACGTGGGCCGACAGCGTCGCCAGGCGATCGTGAAAGGCGAAGCTCACGGGGGCGGCAGTCACCTGTTGCTGGTCAAACAGCCGCAGCGCCACGATGAGGCCGGTGTTGGCCACCATGCCGGCCAGGTAGGCGTCGAAGTGGTCGGTGAAGCCGATGCGCCGCATCGCGCAGTCGTGGGCACAGGCGTTGGCCTGATCCAGCAGCAAGGTGCCGGAGCTGGCGCCGAATCGCCCCTGCGCCAGATCGAACACCGGCACCATGGCGGCGCGGGTCACCACCTGCTGGATGCCCTGCTGCCCCAGCAGGGCGATGGCCGCGTCCAGGCTCGTCAGGGTCTGCGTGCCGGCGTAGAGAGGCGAGTTGGCAACGCGCATCACCTCGCCCAGCAGCGCAGGCTCGCGCTCGAGCAGGTCGATGAGTTCGTGCACAGCCACGTCGTCGCGCCGCAGCAAGCGCATCAACTTGGGCAGCACCGACGGCATGCGAGGCACCAGCTGTTCTTCACCACCCGCCCGCACGGCGTTCTCCAGACGCTTGAGCACGATCTGCTCGGCTGCGGTTGGGGCTTCGTCACGCAGCGCCGGGGCGCCCAGCAGGGTGGCCGTGAAGAGGCGAGCGATGTCGGTGTCGGAGGGCTGCGGCCCACCGGGCGCCGCCGCAGGCCGTGCCTGACGAAGCTGCTCGACGGGTGGGTTGTCCGCCGCGCGGGGAGTACCGCGCCACCATTGGGTAAGAGCCCTCCACATGGCGGCTTGAGAGAACCTCAGCCGATCTGCCCAGGAATGGGCGGGGTGGGCACCCGCACGTCACCGCACTGAGCGCGGTGGCGCAGTGCGTGATCCATCAGCACCAGGGCCAGCAGCGCCTCGGCAATCGGCGTAGCGCGGATGCCGACACAGGGGTCGTGGCGGCCGAAGGTCTCCACCGTCGCCGGCTTGCCTTGCAGGTCGATCGACTCGCGCGGGCTGCGGATCGAACTGGTGGGCTTGACGGCGATGGACACGGTGATGTCCTGCCCGGTCGAGATGCCGCCCAGCACGCCACCGGCGTTGTTGTTGCGAAAGCCAGCGGGCGTGAGCTCGTCGCCGTGCGTCGTGCCGCGCTGCGTGACGCTCGCGAAGCCGGCACCGATCTCCACGCCCTTGACGGCGTTGATGCCCATCATGGCCTTGGCGATGTCGGCGTCGATCCGGTCGTACAGCGGCTCGCCCAGGCCGACGGGCACGCGGTGCGCCGCCACCGACAGGCGGGCGCCGCAGCTGTCGCCGGCCTTGCGCAGCTCGTCCATGTAGGACTCGAGGCGGGGGATGTCGCTCGCATTGGCGGCGAAGAAGGGGTTGTTGGGCACGTGATCCATCGACTCGAAGGGGATGGCGATCTCGCCGATCTGCGTCATGTGGCCGGAGAACGTGGTGCCGTACTGTTGCTTCAGCCACTTGCGCGCCACAGCACCGGCGGCGACCGTCGGCGCCGTGAGCCGAGCCGACGAGCGGCCACCGCCGCGCGGGTCGCGAATGCCGTACTTGTGCCAGTAGGTGTAGTCGGCGTGGCCGGGGCGGAAGGTCTGCAGGATGTTGCCGTAGTCCTTGCTGCGCTGGTCGGTGTTGCGGATCAGCAGGCAGATCGGCGTGCCGGTGGTCTTGCCCTCGAACACGCCGGAGAGAATCTCCACCGCATCGGGCTCGTTTCGCTGCGTCAC
>NZ_DASSRA010000312.1:0-12024 GCF_035702065.1 Rhizobacter sp. | reverse complement strand
GCGGCAGCAGGGCGTAGTCCTCGTCCTTCTGCGGGTTGGGACGGTAGGCGTGCGCGAGGTCGAGGTCGATGCGGGCCATCTCAGGTGCCCTCCTTGTGCGGCGCCACGAGCAGCGCGCCCGCCGAGTCGAACACGTGCACGTGCTCGGGGTTCAGGTACAGCGTGATGGGCGAGCCCAGGTCGAAGAAGTGCACGCCGGTAAGCTGGGCGACGAGCTCGCCGACGGCGGTCTCCACGTGCACGAAGGTGTCGGAGCCCGAGATCTCGGCCAGCTCCACCTTGCCGGGCAGGGCGACGTCCCCGGGGCGCTGATTGACGTGCAGGGCACTGGCGCGCACACCGATGGTCAGTGCCTTGGAATGCGCCTGGGGCAGCGGCGCCGACAGCTGCACGCCGGCGGGCAGGCTGATGCCGATGCTGGCGGCGCTGCCTTCGATCAGGTTCATCGGCGGGTCGCTGAAGGCGCGCGCCACGCGGATGGACTTGGGTCGGTGGAAGACTTCGGCCGTCGGGCCGTACTGCAGCAACTCGCCGGCATCGAGCACCGCGGTGTAGCCGCCCAGCAGCAGCGCCTCGGTGGGCTCGGTGGTGGCGTAGACCACGGTGGAGTCGCCGGCGGCGAAGAGCTGGGTCAGTTCGTCGCGCAGTTCCTCGCGCAGCTTGTAGTCGAGGTTCACCAGCGGCTCGTCGAGCAGCATCAGCGGTGCGTTCTTGGCCAGTGCGCGCGCCAAGGCCACGCGCTGCTGCTGCCCGCCCGAGAGCTCGGCCGGCAGGCGCTTGAGGAAGGGCTCGATGTGCAGCTTGGCCGCGAGCTCCTGCACGCGGGCGGCGATGCCCTTGTCGCCGCGCAGCTTGAGCGGCGATGCGATGTTGTCGAACACCGTCATCGACGGGTAGTTGATGAACTGCTGGTAGACCATGGCCACGTTGCGATCGCGCACCGGCGTGCCTGTCACGTCCTGCCCGTCGACGCGCACCGCGCCGTGGCTGGGCACGTCCAGCCCGGCCATCAGGCGCATCAGCGTGGTCTTGCCCGCTTGCGTGGCGCCCAGCAGCACGGTCACGGCGCCAGGCACCAGGCTCAGGTCCAGCGGGTACAGGTGGGTTTGCGGGCCCACCTGCTTGTCGACCCGCTCCAGGGTCAACTGCATACGGTCTTCCTCACGCCTTGATCTCCATCGGGTCGGTGTTGTTGATGTGCCAGCGGGCTTCGCACCAGCGCGCCACGCGTTCGCGGTCGGCGGCGCTCATGTGCAGGCCCAGCTTGGTGCGGCGCCACAGCACGTCGTCGGCGCTGCGCGCCCATTCGTGCTGGTGCAGGTAGTCGAGTTCGGCTTCGTAGAGGCCGGGCGCGATCTCCTCGCCCAGGCCTTCGGGACCGACGACGAGGTCGATGCGCCCGCCATAGCAGCGCGCGAGGTGGCGGCGCACCGGCGCGGGCCAGGTGGGGTGGCGCTGCGCGAGGGCCTGGTCGAAGCGCTCGAAGTCGCTGTCGGGGCGCACCGGCGGGCCGATCCAGGCGCTGAGGTCACCGCCGGGCAGGTAGGCGCCGGCCGTCCACGCGGGCTTGTTCTTCAGGCCGAGGTGCTGGCACAGGCCGTCGGCTGCCTCTTCGGCGAGCTTTCTAAAGGTGGTGATCTTGCCGCCCCACACGGTGAGCATCGGGGCGCCGCGGGTGTCGAAGTCGAGCATGTAGTCGCGCGTGACGGCCGAGGCGTCGCTGGTCTCGTCGCCCAGCAGCGGGCGCACGCCGGCATACGTCCACACCACGTCGGCAGGGGTGATGGCCTTCGCGAAGTAGCGGCTGGCCTGCTCGCACAGGTAGTCGATCTCGCTGTCGCTGATGTGGGCCTGACCGACCGGGCCGTCGTGCTCCACGTCAGTGGTGCCGATGAGCGTGAACTCGCCTTCGTAGGGGATGGCGAAGATGATGCGCCGGTCGGGGTTCTGGAAGATGTAGGCGTGGTCGTGGTCGAACAGCTTCTTCACCACGATGTGGCTGCCCTTCACCAGGCGCAGCGACTTCGATTCGCGCAGGTGCGCATGCTCCTGCAGGAACTGCGCGGCCCACGGGCCGGCGGCGTTGACCAGTGCGCGGGCGGTGACTTCTCGCCGCGCCCCACGTGTGCCCTGCAGCTGCACCAGCCAGCCTTCGTCGGTGCGCTTCGCATCGGTGCAGCGCCAGCCGGTGAGCACCGTGGCACCGTGCTCCGCCGCATCCAGCGCGTTGAGCACCACCAGGCGCGCATCGTCGACCCAGCCGTCGGAGTAGACGAAGCCCTTGCTGAACTGCGGCTTGAGCGGCTGGCCGGCCACGTGGGTGCGCATGTCGATGCCGCGCGAGCCGGGCAGCACCTCGCGGCGTGCCAGGTGGTCGTAGAGGAAGAGGCCGGCGCGGATCATCAGCGCGGGCCGCATGGAAGGATCGTGCGGCATCACGAAGCGCAGCGGCCACATGATGTGCGGCGCGCTCTTGAGCAGCACCTCGCGCTCGCCCAGCGCCTTGCGCACGAGCGAGAACTCGTAGTACTCGAGGTAGCGCAGCCCGCCGTGGATCAGCTTGGTCGAGGCCGACGAGGTGTGGGCCGCCAGGTCGTCCTTCTCGCACAGCAGCACGCGCAGGCCGCGGCCCGCGAGGTCGCGTGCGATGCCGGCGCCGTTGATGCCGCCGCCCACGACCAGCACGTCGCAAGCGGAGTCGGTTCCCGTGAGCGGGTGGTTCAAGCTGTCTGTCTCCTGGGCCTTCAGTGCCGGTTCAGTGCCGGGGGCGGCGCCGTCGCGGGCTGCCGATTCCATCACATCAATGTTCGATTTGTGTTCGTTTCTTTTCTTCTTTTTTCTTTTTAGCCTACAAACGAAAACTCCGCAAGCTCGCAATCCAGCATTTGGTGTTCGTACTGATCCGATACGCTCGCCTCCCAGAATCGCTCTCATTGCGCATGACACCCAACCCCCGCCAAGCCTTGCTGATCCAGGAAGTCCGCGCCCGCGGCGCGCTGTCGGTGGAGGCGCTGGCCGAGCAGTTCGGCGTGACGCTGCAGACCGTGCGGCGCGACGTGAAGCAGCTTGCCGCCGCGGGGCTGCTGGCGCGCTTTCACGGCGGCGTGCGCCTGCCAAGCTCGACCACCGAGAACATCGCGTATCGCCAGCGCCAGCAACTCAACGAGCAGGCCAAGCAGCGCATTGCGCGGCGTGTGGCGCAGGCGGTGCCGGAGGGCTGCTCGCTGATCATCAACATCGGCACGACCACCGAGGCGATCGCGCGCGAGCTGCTGCACCACAAGGGGCTGCGCGTCATCACCAACAATCTCAACGTGGCGGCCATCCTGAGCGACAACCCGGCCTGCGAGGTGATCGTGGCGGGTGGTGTGGTGCGCTCGCGCGACCGAGGGATCGTGGGCGAGGTGACGGTCGATTTCATCAGCCAGTTCAAGGTCGACATCGGGCTGATCGGGATCTCGGGGATCGAGGACGACGGGACGCTGCGCGACTTCGACTACCGCGAAGTGAAGGTGGCGCGCGCCATCATCGAGCACTCGCGGCAGGTGTGGCTGGCGGCAGACCACTCGAAGTTCAATCGGCCGGCGATGGTGAAGCTGGCGGGGCTCGATGAGGTGGACATGCTGTTCACCGACGAGGCGCCGCCCGACCCCTTCCCGGCGCTGCTGGCCGAAGCCGGCGTGCAGTGCGAAGTGGCCAGCTGAGCCGCGGCCTGACCAGGAGACACGACATGACCTACCTGCTCGCCCTCGACCAGGGCACCTCCAGTTCGCGCAGCATCGTCTTCGACCGGGACGGCCACATCGTCGCCATGTCGCAACGCGAGTTCCGCCAGATCTACCCCCAGCCCGGCTGGGTCGAACACGACCCCAAGGAGATCTGGGAGTCGCAACTCGCCACCGCGAAGGACGTGCTGCAGAAGGCCAACCTGAAGGCGAACCAGATCGCCGCCATCGGCATCACCAACCAGCGCGAAACCACCGTCGTCTGGAACAAGAAGACCGGCGAGCCCGTCTACAACGCCATCGTCTGGCAAGACCGCCGCATGGAACCCGTCTGCGCCGAGCTGCGCGCGCAGGGGCTGGAGCCCACCTTCCGCGCCAAGACCGGCCTCATCATCGACGCCTACTTCTCCGGCACCAAGCTGAAGTGGATCCTCGACAACGTGCCCGGCGCACGTGCCGTGGCAGCAAAGGGCGAGCTGGCCTTCGGCACGGTCGACTCCTGGCTGATGTGGCAGCTCACCGATGGCCAGGTGCACGCCACCGACGTGAGCAACGCCTCGCGCACGCTGATGCTCGACGTGCACAGCAACAGCTGGAGCGACGAACTGCTGAAGGTCCTCAACGTGCCGCGCGAGATGCTGCCCACCGTGCACCCGTCGAGCCACCTTTACGGCCACACGAAGGCCGACCTGCTGGGCGCCTCGCTGCCCATCGGCGGCGTGGCGGGCGACCAGCAGAGCGCGCTGTTCGGCCAGGCCTGCTTCAAGGCGGGCCTCGCGAAGAACACCTATGGCACGGGCTGCTTCATGCTGATGCACACCGGCGCGCAGTTCCAGACCTCCACCAACGGGCTCATCACCACGAGTGCCGCGCAGCCCACGCGCACGCCGGAGTTCGCGCTCGAAGGCAGCGTGTTCATCGGTGGCGCGGTGGTGCAGTGGCTGCGTGACGGCCTGCGGGCCATCAAGGCCAGCGGCGAGGTGCAGCAGCTGGCCGAGTCGGTGCCCGACTCGGGTGGCGTGATGTTTGTGCCGGCCTTCACCGGCCTGGGTGCGCCCTACTGGAAGGCCGAGGCGCGCGGCGCCATCGTCGGCCTCACGCGCGGCACCACCGTGGCCCACATCGCACGCGCGGCGCTGGAGAGCATCGCCTTCCAGAGCGCGGCGCTGCTGCAGGCCATGAGCCGCGATGCGGTGGCAGCCGGTGGTTCGCCGGTGGCCGAGTTGCGGGTGGACGGCGGCGCCTGCGTCAACAACCTCTTGATGCAGATCCAGGCCGACCTGCTGGGCATCCCGGTGGTGCGGCCCAAGGTCATCGAGACCACGGCGCTGGGGGCGGCTTACCTGGCGGGCCTGTCGGGCGGCGTGTACAAAAGCCTCGACGAGTTGAGCGCGCAGTGGCAGGTCGACCGCACCTTCAGCCCCACGCTGCCGCGCGCGCGCGCCGAGGAGCTGATGGGGCAGTGGGAGCACGCGGTGCGCATGGCCACCGCGCCCTGATCGAGCAGGTGCCTCAGGGCACCGATGCGTCGGTGGGGGGCGCAGCAGGCACCAGCGCCAGCAGCGCGCGCTTGAGGCCGGCGGTGCTGGGGCTTTCGACGAACACGCAGCGCTTGCCGGTGCGCTTGCAGTGGTCCTTCACGCGCCAGTACACGTCGTGGCTGATGCAGCCGGTCTGGCAGATCACGAGGTCGGCTGCGGCGAGCGTGGAGTCGAGCTTGGCGGGGCTGTCTTCCTCGCCGCCGTCGTGGTGCAGAAAGCGCCCGCCGGTGCGCTCGATCAGTTGGCGGTAGACGGGCACGCTGGCCGGGCGGCCGCCCACGCAGAGCACAGCGCGGTCGTCGAGGCGGGTGGCGGGTCCGGTGTCGGTGGCTTGCGCGTCGTCGGCCGGGCCGTCGCGGCGCTGCAGTTCGTTGGCGAGTTCCTCGGTGCGGCGGCGCTGCCGTTCGGCTTCTTGCTGAGCCTGCAGCAGCGCGCGTTCCAGCTGGTGGATGCGTTCCATGTAGTGCTCGCTTTCGCGCGCCAGCTCGTAGCGGCTCTTCAGGCCGGGCGCGGCGGCCTCCAGCGTCTGCAGATCCTCGCGCAGCGTGGCGATGGCGGTGTCGCGGCCGATGAGTTGCGCGCGCAGCTGCACGATCTGCACCTGCTGCTGGTCGATGCGCAGGCGGTGTTCGTCGGCTTGGCGCGTGCAGCGTTGCTGGGCGGCGCCCAGCTCACGCGCGAGCACCGCGTTCTCGTCGATCAGGTTCTCGAAGTGCTCCAGGTCCACGCGCCGCGCCATGCCCACCTGGTGCTGCAGCATGTGCACCTCGCCGAGCACCTGGTGCGCCAGCGCCGGCGTGCAGCGCGCATGGGTGAGCGTGGCCCAGAAGGCGCCGGCCAGGTCCTTGCCCTGCGAGGCCCCGTGCCACCACGCGGCCAGCGCCTCGGTGGTCTTGGCCTTGGCGGCCTGGCGCAGCGGCAGCATGCAGCGGCGGTCGAGCTCGCGCTGCACCGCTTCGGCGATGGGCGTGCGCAACCGGCATTCGGCGATCACGCCGCAGTGCAGTTCGTAGTCGTCGGCCACGGCCTGGCCGGCGAGCACCTTGTCGACCAGGCGCCGCAGCGCCGCGATGGGCAGGCACACGCCGACGATGGGGCAATGGGCGTGGCTGTCGAGTTCCCACAGGCGGCGGCGCCGCGAGCCGGTGGCCGGTGCCGGCGGGTTGAGCACGGTCACCCCGGTCTCGGCCGCCGCCAGGCGGACCAGAGTCTCCAGTTGGTCCGGGTCTTTCTGGCACATGGCGCTCTCCCGTTCAATGCACCTGCGGTGCGTCGTGCGGCGTGACGGGCGAGGGCGGCGCGATGGTGGCTTCATCGCGCTCGATGCGCGCCTGCGCGACATTCAGCATGCCCAGCAGCTCGCGAAAGGCGGCCGGCTCGAAGCGCAGGCTCAGGTAGTGCAGCGTCACGGTGACCACGCCGCAGGGGCAGATGGACACATGGCCGACTTCGCTGCGGGCCAGCGGCAGGCTGGGCCCGTGGTTCTCGATCTCGTTGGAATGCATGGCGTGCCGTCTCGTCCGATCCGTGTTCCAGTGGCTCCGGGTGTTCCAGAGCGGGGCACGGCTGGCGGCAGGCTGGCGTATGCGCGAACCTGGCAGCAAGGGCACCGGCGATGCGGCGCCCTGGCGTCAGGGTGAGTGGACTTTAATGCGAATGGTTCTCATTTGCAAGAAAGCCCTGGGGCCGATGGGGCTCAGTCTTCGAGTTCGGCCTTGGCCATCTCGACGTCGAGCCGCTCCATCGCGTCCATCGGCTCGCTCGCCGCCGCGTCGGCATAGAGCTTCTCGGCCTCTTTCATCTTCTTCTCGCCTTCGAGCATGACCAGCCCGTTGGCGTACTCGACCATCGCGATGGCCGACGTGGGGTTGAGCTTGAGCGCGGTCTTGAAGTGGGTGAGGCCGGCGTCCTTGCTCGCGCCTTGCGTGCGGGCGAGCAGCGAGCCGACCTTGTCGATCACCTCGGCATGGAAGGCGCCCAGCGTGATGTGTGCGTCGGCGTGCTTGGGGCTCAGCTTGATGGCGGTCTCCAACGCTGTCTTCACCTTGCTGCCCAGGCCCTGCGCCAGCGCCTTGGCCACGCTGATGCCCTGGCTGTAGCGGCCCAGCGCGTAGGCGATCTGGTAATGCGCGTTGGCGTTCTTGGGGTCTTCGGCGGCCTGGGCCTCGGCGCGCGCCACCACTTCGAGGAAGAGCGCGAACTTGGTCTTCTCGTTCTTCTCCAGGTAGTTGGCGTAGATGGACTGCGCCTTGTTCGCGACCGTGATGCCGGCACCACCGGCCTTCAGCCCGGCTTCGGTGGCTTTCTGGAACTCGCCAGCGTGGAACAGTGCCCAGGCGGCCAGCACCTTCTCGTCCTTCGGCAGCGGCTCGGCGTCGCCGGCATGCAGGCGCGCCCATTTCTTCTTCAAGGTGGCGGCGTCGTAGGTGTACTCGGCAGCGTCGTAGGGGAAGGCAGTCCACTTGGCCATGGGGCGTCTCCTTGGGGGTCAGAGCTTCGGGGCGGGTTTCTGGTAAGGGCCGACCAGGCCGAGCAGGTGCTCGCGCTGGCCGGCTTCGAGGTAGGGCATCAACAGGCTGAGCACATGGAAGGCGCCGCGCAGCAGGGCCGCGCCGGCGCTCTCGGGTTCCAGTGCATTGCGCGGGTCGCGCACGTACTCGTAGCTCAGCCAGTAGGTCAGCACCACCACCATCGCGGTGGCCGTGGGCTCGGCCTCGCGCGGGCTGATGTGGATGGCGTTGCCGCGTGCCAGCCCACCGAGGATGCTTTGCACCGCCTGCGACTTGTTGCGCAGCACGCCCTGGAACTGCGTCTCGAGCTTGCGGTTCTTGCTCAGCAGGTCGTTGAGGTCGCGGTAGAGGAAGCGGTAGCGCCAGATCAGCTCGAACAGCATGTGGAAGAAGAGCCAGGCATCTTCGACGTTGCGCACGTCGTCGGCGGCATGCAGCAGCTGGTTGAGCGCTTCCTCGTAGCGCGTGAAGAGCGAGTTGATGAGCTCGTCCTTCGCAGGGTAGTGGTAATAGAGGTTGCCCGGGCTGATGTTGAGCTCGGCCGAGATCAGCGTGGTCGAGACATTGGGCTCCCCGAAGCGGTTGAACAGATCCAGCGTTACTTCGAGGATGCGCTCGGCCGTGCGGCGCGGCTTCTTGGGGGGAGGGGCCATGCTTGTCTCTCTTGCCTCTTGTGTGGGTCTTTTGACTTTGGGCGAATCTAGCACCAGACGCCCGCCTTGCCCTCAGCGAAAAAAGGGCCGGCTGCCTACAATGCCGCCCTCCATGCCAGCCATCTCCTTCCAGAACGTCAGCAAGCGCTATTCGAGCGGCGGGCGCGAGGTGCATGCCCTCGACGGGGTGAGCTTCGACATCCAGCCCGGCGAGTTCTTCGGCCTGCTCGGCCCCAACGGGGCGGGCAAGACGACGCTGATCAGCATCCTCGCCGGCCTGACGCGGGCCAGCAGCGGCCGGGTGTCGGTGCTGGGGCACGACGTGGTGGCCGACTACGCCGAGGCGCGCAAACGCCTGGGCATCGTCCCGCAGGAGCTGGTGTTCGACCCCTTCTTCAGCGTGCGCGAATCGCTGGTCATCCAGAGCGGCTACTTCGGTGTGCGCCATAACGGCGCGTGGATCGACGAGCTGCTCGAAGGTCTGGGCCTGGCCGACAAGGCCCACGCCAACATGCGCCAGCTCTCGGGCGGCATGAAACGCCGCGTGCTGGTGGCGCAAGCCCTGGTGCACCGCCCGCCGGTGATCGTGCTCGACGAGCCCACCGCCGGCGTCGACGTGGAGTTGCGTCAGACGCTGTGGCAGTTCGTCGCCCGCCTCAACAAGGAAGGTCATACGGTGCTGCTGACCACGCACTACCTCGAAGAAGCCGAGGCGCTGTGCGGCCGCATCGCCATGCTCAAGCTGGGCCGCGTGGTCGCGCTCGACCGCACCTCAGCGCTGCTGGCCGGCACGGCCAGCACCATGATGCGGTTCAAGATGGACCAGGCCCTGCCGCCGGAACTGGCTTCGCATGCGCGGGTGACCGGGCGGATCGTGCAGGTGACGGCCCATGACACGGCGGAAGTCGAGCGCGTGCTGTCGGTTCTTCGCTCCGCAGGGTGCCAGCCGGAAGACCTGGAGATCGGCCGCGCCGACCTGGAAGACGTGTTCCTCGAGATCATGCAAGGCCCGCCGAGGACCATCGACCAGGTGAAGGTGGCCGTATGAAGATCGCCTTGCAAGGGGCGCGGACGCTGCTCTACAAGGAGATGCTGCGTTTCTGGAAGGTCAGCTTCCAGACCGTGGCCGCACCGGTGCTCACCGCGGTGCTGTACTTGCTGATCTTCGGCCACGTGCTCGAAGGCCGCGTCACGGTGTTCGGCGAGGTGGGCTACACCAGCTTCCTGATCCCGGGTCTGGTGATGATGAGCGTGCTGCAGAACGCGTTCGCCAACAGCAGCTCCTCGCTGATCCAGAGCAAGATCACCGGCAACCTCGTCTTCCTGCTGGTCACGCCGCTCAGCCACTGGGCCTGGTTCGTGGCCTACGTGGGGGCGTCCATCGTGCGCGGCCTCGTGGTCGGCACCGGTGTGCTGCTGGTGACCGTGTGGTTCGCGCCGCCGCCTGTGGCCAACCTGCTGTGGGTTCTCGTCTTCGCCGTGGCCGGCGCCGCGATGATGGGCGCGCTGGGCCTGGTGGCCGGCTTGTGGGCCGAGAAGTTCGACCAGATCGCCGCTTTCCAGAACTTCATCGTGATGCCCATGACCATGCTGTCGGGCGTGTTCTATTCGATCAAGTCGCTGCCCGCCTTCTGGCAGGGCGTGAGCCACCTGAACCCGTTTTTCTACATGGTGGATGGCTTCCGCCATGGCTTCTTCGGCGTGAGCGACGTGTCGCCGTGGACGAGCCTGGCCGTGGTGATCGCCAGCCTGGCTGTCATCTGCAGTCTGTGCCTGCATCTCCTCCGCATCGGCTACAAGATCAGACACTGAGATAATCCGACTCCTATGGCCGATCCAACACCCGCCGAAGTCGAGCGCTACATCGCGCAAGGCCTCGCCTGCGAGCACCTGCAGGTCGAGGGCGATGGCCGCCATTTCTTCGCCACCATCGTGTCGGCGGAGTTCCAGGGCAAGAGCCGCGTGGCGCGCCACCAGCGTGTCTACCAGGCACTGGGCGATAGAATGCGTGAGCAAATCCACGCCCTGTCCATGAAGACGCTCACCCCGGCCGAGTGGGCTGCCAGCCCGGCTCCGGCCTCCACCCACCACCACTGAACCCTGCCGCAGTGCTCACTGCGGCTGGCGAGCCTGCGCCAGCGGGTTCGAAGGCCGAGGTGGGCATGGCGCGAGAAAGCCTTAAGCCTCATGGACAAACTCCTCATCCGCGGCGGCCGCCAGCTCCAGGGCGAAGTCACGATCTCGGGCGCCAAGAACGCCGCCCTGCCGGAGCTCTGTGCTGCCCTGCTGAGCGCCGAGCCGGTCACGCTGACCAACGTGCCGCGCCTGCAGGACGTGAACACCACGCTCAAGCTGCTGCGCATGATGGGCGTGCAGGCCGAGCGCAGCGAGTCGCAGCCCGACACGGTGGCGATCAACGCGGCGCAGGTGGCCTCGCGCGAAGCGACCTACGACCTGGTGAAGACCATGCGCGCGTCCATCCTCGTGCTGGGCCCGCTGCTTGCACGATTCGGCGATGCCAAGGTTTCGCTCCCCGGTGGTTGCGCGATTGGCTCGCGCCCGGTCGACCAGCACATCAAGGGCATGCAGGCGATGGGCGCCGAGATCACGGTGGAGCACGGCTACATCCACGCCCGCGCCAGGCGTTTGAAGGGCGCACGCATCACGACCGACATGGTCACCGTCACCGGCACCGAGAACCTGATGATGGCTGCGGTGCTGGCCGAGGGCGAGACGGTGCTGGAGAACGCGGCGCAGGAGCCCGAGATCCCCGACCTGGCCGAGATGCTCATCAAGATGGGCGCGAAGATCGAGGGCCACGGCACCAGCAAGATCCGCATCCAGGGTGTGGAGCGCCTGGGCGGCGTGAGCCATCGCATCGTGCCCGACCGCATCGAGGCCGGCACCTTCCTGTGCGCGGTGGCTGCGGCAGGCGGAGATGTGGTGCTGCGCCATGCGCGCGCCGACCACCTGGACGCGGTGATCGACAAGCTGCGCGAGGCCGGGGCCACCATCGAATCCGGGCCCGACTGGATCCGCGTGCGCAACGACAAGCGCCTGCGCGCCGTGGGCTTCCGCACCAGCGAGTACCCGGCCTTCCCGACCGACATGCAGGCGCAGTTCATGGCCATCGACTGCATTGCCGAGGGCACAGCCAAGATCACGGAGACCATCTTCGAGAACCGCTTCATGCACGTGAACGAGCTCGTTCGCCTGGGCGCGAAGATCGAGGTCGACGGCCACACCGCCATCGTGCACGGCGTGCCGCAGCTCTCGGGCGCGACCGTGATGGCCACCGACCTGCGTGCCTCGGCCAGCCTCGTGATTGCCGGCCTGGTGGCCGACGGCGAGACCATCGTCGACCGCATCTACCACCTTGATCGCGGTTACGACCAGATGGAAACCAAGCTGCGCGGCATCGGCGCGGACATCCAGAGAATCAAATGATCACATTGGCACTGTCCAAGGGACGCATCTTCGAGGAAACGCTGCCGCTCCTGAAGGCCGCCGGCATCGAGGTTCTCGAAGACCCGGAGAAGTCGCGCAAGCTCATCATCGGCACCACCCGCCCCGACGTGCGCGTGGTGCTGGTGCG
>NZ_DASSRA010000311.1:0-3414 GCF_035702065.1 Rhizobacter sp. | reverse complement strand
AGCCGGTCGACAAGGAGGCGCTGCTCGCCTTCTACAACCGCTACGGCTTCAAGACCATGAAGCGCGAGCTCGAAGAGTCCATGGGCTCGACTGCCGCTGCGCCGCCACCGGCCATGCTCGACAACCCTGCGCCCATGTCCGCGGCGACCGCCATCAACCGCAGCTACACCACGGTGCTCACGCCCGAAGAGCTGGAGCTGTGGGCCGACAAGGCCGAATCGGCGCCGCTCACCGCCTTCGACACCGAGACCGATTCGCTCGACGGCATGGTGGCGCAGATCGTCGGCTTCTCACTCAGCGTGAGCCCGGGCGAGGCGGCCTACATTCCGCTGCGGCACAGTTACGCGGGGGCGCCCGACCAGCTGCCGGTGGAGACGGTGCTGGCCCGTCTCAAGCCCTGGCTGGAGAACCCCGATGCGCCCAAGCTGGGCCAGAACATCAAGTACGACGCGCACGTGCTCGCCAACGCCGGCATCACGGTGCGCGGCTACGTGCACGACACCCTGCTCGAGAGCTATGTGCTCGAAGCCCACAAGCCGCACAGCCTGGACAGCCTGGCGCAGCGCCACCTCGGCCGCGCCGGCCTGAGCTACGAAGACGTGTGCGGCAAGGGCGCGCACCAGATCCCCTTCGCGCAGGTCGACATCGAGAAGGCGGCCGAGTACTCGTGCGAAGACAGCGAGATGACGCTGCAGGTGCACCAGACGTTGTGGCCGCAGGTGGAGGCCGACAAGGGCCTGCGCTACGTGTACGAGCAGATCGAGCTGCCGGTGGCGACCATCCTGCAGCGCATCGAGCGCAACGGCGTGCTGATCGACGCCCAGCTGCTCGCGCAGCAAAGCCAGCAGCTCGGCGAGCGCATGCTGCAGCTCGAACGCGAGGCACACGAACTTGCTGGCCAGCCCTTCAACATGGGCAGCCCCAAGCAGATCGGCGAGATCCTGTTCGGCAAGCTCGGCCTGCCCGTCATCAAGAAGACCGCCAGCGGTGCGCCGAGCACCGACGAAGAAGTGCTCGACAAGCTGGCCGAGGACTACCCGCTGCCGGCCAAGCTGTTGGAGCATCGCAGCCTGTCCAAGCTCAAGGGCACCTACACCGACAAGCTGCCGCTGATGGTCAACCCGCACACCGGCCGCGTGCACACCAACTACGCGCAGGCCGTGGCGGTGACGGGGCGGCTCTCCAGCAACGACCCCAACCTGCAGAACATCCCCATCCGCACCGCCGAAGGCCGGCGCGTGCGCGAGGCGTTCGTTGCGCCGCCGGGGCATGTGATCGTCAGCGCCGACTACTCGCAGATCGAGCTGCGCATCATGGCCGACATCAGCGGCGACGCGAACCTGCTCAAGGCCTTTGCCGAGGGCATGGACGTGCACCGCGCCACGGCGAGCGAGGTGTTCGGCATCGAGCCCGCGGCGGTGACGAGCGAGCAGCGCCGCTACGCCAAGACCATCAACTTCGGCCTCATCTACGGCATGGGTGCCTTCGGTCTCGCGTCCAGCCTGGGCATCGAGCGCGCCGCCGCCTCGCAGTACATCGACCGCTACTTCGCGCGCTACCCGGGCGTGAAGCAGTACATGGACGACACCAAGGCCAGCGCCAAGGCCAAGGGCTACGTCGAGACCCTGTTCGGCCGGCGCATCTACCTGCCCGAGATCAACGGCGGCAACGGCCCGCGCAAGGCCGGTGCCGAGCGCCAGGCCATCAACGCGCCCATGCAGGGCACGGCGGCCGACCTCATCAAGCTCGCGATGATCGCGGTGCAGGCCGAGCTCGACGCCAAGGCGCTGCGCACGCTGATGGTGATGCAGGTGCACGACGAACTCGTGTTCGAAGTGCCCGAGGCCGAGCTCGACTGGGCGCGCAGCGAGATCCCGCGCCTGATGGCTGGCGTGGCCAGCCTCAAGGTGCCGCTCCTGGCCGAGGTCGGCGTCGGTCCCAACTGGGACCAAGCGCACTAGCAACGGCCCCCCAGTCGCTCGCGCTCCTGCCCCCAAGGGGCGCCGGCCGGTCCTTGGGGCGGCCCGGCGGACGGCCGTGGCCCGGTTCATTCGCTTCCACGCTGCGGAACTGGCGCCCCCCACTTGGGCGTGGATAGGGTTAGACCTCGCTTCCAAACGCACAGCAGTTCTCTACATTGCGCTCGGCTGGCCGCCCTCAGGCGTGCTCGCGGTGGATGTTGGTTCCACCATGCAGGTTCTTGCATGGGCTGACCGGGGAGAGCTCGAATCGACGCGCGCACATCAACGCCGCTCCTGGCCGTCACCGACGTGACGGTCCGCTTCGGCGGCATCACGGCCCTGGACAAGGTCTCGTTCTCCGTCCACGGCGGCAAGATCGTCGGCCTCATCGGGCCCAACGGCGCAGGCAAGACCACGCTGTTCAACTGCCTCTCGCGCCTCTACAACTTCAGCGAAGGGCGCATCGACTTCGAAGGCACGCCGCTCACCGACACCCCGCCCCACGGCATCGCCGCGCGGGGCATCGGGCGCACCTTCCAGAACCTCGCGCTCTTTCGCACGATGAGCGTGCGCCAGAACGTGATGCTGGGCGGCCACAGCCGCACCCACACCGGCTACCTGGCCAACGCCTTCCGCTTGCCCGTGGTGCGGCGCGAAGAGCAGCGCCTGCGCGAGCACGTGCAGCAGGTGATCGACCTGCTCGACCTCAACAGCGTGGCCGAGACCGCCGTGGCCGACCTGCCCTTCGGCACCCAGAAGCGCGTGGAGCTGGCGCGTGCGCTGATCACCCAGCCCAAGCTGCTGCTGCTCGACGAGCCGGCCGGCGGGCTCAACCACGAGGAGGTGGGCGCGCTGATGGACCTGCTGCGCCACATCCGCGAGCAGCTCCAGCTGACCATCCTGCTGGTGGAACACCACATGAACCTCGTGATGCGCATCTCCGACCAGGTGGTGGCGCTCAACTTCGGCCGCAAGATCGCCGATGGGACGCCGGCCGAGGTGCAGGGCAATGCGGAGGTGATCAAGGCCTACCTTGGGGCGGAGGCGGCATGAGCGACGTGCTGCTTCAGGTGCGAGGACTGCACGCCCAGTACGGCCCGACCAAGGTGCTGCACGGCCTCGACTTCGAGGTGAAGACCGGCGGCATCACCACCATCCTCGGCGCCAACGGGGCCGGCAAGACGACCACGCTGCGCGCCGTGTGCGGCATGGTCAAGACGCAGGGCGAGGTGCTGCTCGGTGGCGAACGCATCGATGGCAAGGCCACCGAGAACATCGTGCGCATGGGCGTGGCCCACGTGCCCGACGGGCGCGGCACCTTCCTCACCTTCACGGTGGAAGAGAACCTCGCACTCGGTGCCTACACCCGCAAGGACAAGGCCGACGTGCTGCTCGACCACGAGCGCATGTTCACCTACTTCCCGCGCCTGAAGGAGCGCCGCAAGCAGCAGGC
>NZ_DASSRA010000310.1:0-11211 GCF_035702065.1 Rhizobacter sp. | reverse complement strand
GGCGGGCCGGCCGTGGGGTGTCGATGCCGCCCGCGCGGCGTTCGCTCAGACGTGCGCGCCCTCGAGGCGGAAGACCTGCACCGCGCTGGCCAGCCGGTGCGCCTGGTCCTTGAGGCTTTCGGCGGCGGCGGCGGACTGTTCGACGAGCGCGGCGTTCTGCTGCGTCATCTGGTCGAGCTGGGTGACGGCGCCATTGACCTGGCCGATGCCTTCGCTCTGCTCGGAAGCGGCCGCGGTGATCTCGCCGATGATGTCGCTGACGCGCTGCACCGAGGCGACGATCTCGTTCATCGTCGCGCCGGCGTCGGTGACCAGCTTGGAGCCGGTCTCGACCTTGTCGACGCTGGCGCCGATCAGGGTCTTGATCTCGCGGGCGGCTTCGGCGCTGCGCCCGGCCAGGCTGCGCACCTCGGCCGCCACCACCGCGAAGCCGCGGCCTTGTTCGCCCGCCCGCGCCGCCTCCACGGCCGCGTTGAGGGCCAGGATGTTGGTTTGGAAGGCGATGCTGTCGATCACGCCGATGATGTCGGCGATCTTCTTGGACGCGGAGTTGATCTCGTCCATGGTCGCCACCACCTGCGCCACCACGGTGCCGCCGCGCTGCGCCACCTGCGAGGCGGACGAGGCCAGCTGGTTGGCCTGCGCGGCCGCGTCAGCGCTCTGGCGCACGGTGCCGGTGAGCTGGTCCATGCTGGAGGCGGTCTGCTGCAGGCTGCCGGCAGCCTTTTCGGTGCGCTGCGACAAGTCCTGGTTGCCCATGGCGATTTCGCCGGAAGCCAGGCCGATGGACTCGGTGGCCTGGCGCACGCTGTGGATCGAGCCGTGCAGGCGCTCCACCATGGCTCCGAGCGCGCGCAGCAGGTCGCCCACCTCGTCGGGGGAATCGCTGTGCGGACGCACGTCCAGCCGGCCTTCGGCCACGGCGCTGGCGGCCTGCACGCCGGCCCGCATGTCGGCCACGATGCGGCGCTGCGTCCAGCCGGCAAAGCCGATCGCCAGAACCCCGACCAGCAGCCCGGCCACGCCGATGCCGACGGCATTGCGCTGGCCTGCGGCCCGCATCTGGGCCTGGTCTGCCGACGCCTGGTTCTGCGCCGCTTCCACGCGGCCGGCCAGCGCCTGGTTGATCTTCTTGTACACCGTGTCTGCGGTCTGCATGGCCGCGGCGCCCATGTTGGGGTCCACGCTGGCCACGTCGATGGCATCGTCTCCGGCCTTGCGGTAGCGGGCGATCTGCGCCGCCAGCGGGTCGTCGGCGGCCGCGCCGTCCTTGCGCACGTCGTCGGACAGCGCGCCCAGCGCCTGCGCATGCTGGGCGCGGAACGCCTTCACCGCCTTGTCGTCCAGCGAGCCGATGATGACGAGCTTGCGGTAGAGCTCCATGTGCAGTTCGCTGAGCCGGCCCTGCACGCTGGCGGCACGCTCATTCGCCTGCATCATGGCAGACTGGCTCTTCAGGCTGCGGGCCTGGAACGACTCCAGCACCCAGGCCGAGCCCAGCAAGGCCAGCACCAGCGCCACCGCCGTCAACACCGGTGCCAACATCAATTTCGCGCGAAGTCTCATGGTGCCGTCCTGGAAACTGAATTAGGAGGCGCTGCCGCACGCGCGCTGCGAGCGGCAACGGGGGTCAGTCGGCCGCCTTGTAGACGCCGCCGCACACCGCCACTTCGTCGAGCTTCTCGCAGTACATGCTCTTGGGCTCGACCTTCTTGGTCACGGGGTTGGTGAACTTGTAGTCCTGCCAGAACACTCCCTTGGACCGAGCCAGGTCAACCCGCTCCTTGACGAAAGCCTTGCCGTCCACGTCCTTGAGCTCGATGAGGTTCTTGCCGATCATCTTTTCGTTGGCGCCATGCGCATGCACCGTGCCATCCAGGCCGTAGACCACCAGGTACAGGTCGCGGTCGGTGAACTTGCCGCCCTTCTGGCTGATCTCGGCATAGCCCTTCTCATTGCCGTGCGCCTTGATGAATTTGATGCCCTCCTTGACCATCTTCACCGCGTCATCCTTGGAGGCGTTGTCGCCGGCAAAGGCGCTGGAACCCAGGCTCATGAGGAGGGCCGCAGCGGCGGCACCAAAACGCTTGCAATGCATGTCAGGTCTCCTTCGGGTGATTGGCTCCGCCCGGCGGGCCCCTCGCGGGGCCCCGTCCTGGCAGGCACGGGGATCGGCGGGGTTGCCGGACTACTGGTCGCACAAGCCCATTTCAGGGCTGGCCATGAGGGTTTCGATGTCCATGAGGATCAGCATGCGCTCGCCCACGTTGGCAATGCCGGTGATGTGGCGCGTGTCCACCGAGCCGCTCATTTCGGGCGCGGGCTTGACGTGCTGGCGTGTCAGCTCCAGCACGTCAGACACCGAGTCAACCACCACGCCGACGACGCGCCCGCGGATGTTGAGCACCACCACCACCGTGAGGCTGTTGTACTCATGGCTGGGGCAGCCGAACTTCATGCGCAAGTCCACGATCGGCACGATCACGCCGCGCAGGTTGACCACGCCCTTGACGAAGGGGGCCACGTTGGCGATGCGGGTGGGCGGCTCGTAGGAGCGGATCTCCTGGACGCGCAGGATGTCGATGCCGTATTCCTCGGCACCCAGGCGGAACGTGAGGAACTCGCCGAGCCGGGCCGACTCGGGCGTGCCCGCGCCGTCCTGGCGGGCGATGTGTGCAGCTTCGTGCATGTGCATGGGGGTCTCCTGGGCATCCGGTCAGAAACTGGTCCAGTCGCCATCGGCCGGCGGCGCCACGGGGGGGGTGGCCGCCGCGGCTGCCGGCGCCGGGGCTGCAGCAGAGCGGACAGCCGGCCGCTGCGGCGCGCTGTCCCTCTTGACCGCGGCCGCCCGCGGCGCGGGTGCCGCCGGTGCCTTCTTCGGCAGGCTGCGCGCCGCGCTGGCCTGGGCGGCCTGGATCACGTCACGGGTCTGTTCGCCGCTCACGCGGAACACCGACACGGCCTGCGCGAGCACGCCAGCCTGGGTCTTGAGGCTTTCGGCCGCGGCGGCCGACTGTTCCACCAGCGCGGCGTTCTGCTGCGTCATCTGGTCCAGCTGCATCACGGCGGTGTTGACCTGGGCAATGCCGCCGGTCTGCTCGCCGCTGGCGGCGGTGATCTCACCGATGAGATCGGCCACCTTCTTGACCTGCACCACGATCTCGCCCATGGTCTGGCCGGCCTGGGCCACCAGCACGCTGCCGGCATCCACCTTGTCGACCGAGGTGCCGATCAGCGACTTGATTTCGCGCGCCGCTTCAGCCGAGCGCTGTGCCAGCGAGCGCACTTCGGAGGCCACCACCGCGAAGCCCCGGCCCTGTTCGCCGGCACGGGCCGCCTCCACCGCGGCATTCAGCGCCAGGATGTTGGTCTGGAAGGCGATGCCGTCGATCACGCCGATGATGTCGGCGATCTTGCGCGAGCTGGCCTGGATCTCGTTCATGGTGGCCACCACCTGGGTCACCACCTCCCCGCCCTTGGCGGCCACGCCGGAGGCCGAGGTGGCCAGCTGGTTGGCCTGGGAGGCGCTGTCGGCGTTGGCCTTGACCGTGCCCGTCATCTGCTGCATGGACGCCGCGGTCTGCTGCAGCGAGCTGGCCTGCTGCTCGGTGCGGGAGCTCAGGTCGTTGTTGCCCTGGGCGATCTGCGAGCTGGCGGTGGCCATGCCATCCACGCCGGTGCGCACCTGCTGCACCACGCCGGCCAAGCGGCCCTGCATGTCGCGCAAGGCATCCAGCAGGCTGCTGAATTCGTCGCTGGAGTCATCCACGATGGCTGTGCCCAGGTCGCCTTCACCCACGCGGCGGGCCACCTGCTTGGCCAGGTCAATGCGCTGCCGCAGCGCCCCGCCCACGTGCCAGGACAGCAGGGCCAGGCCCAGCGCGATGAGCACCGCGGCGCCGGCCAGTTGCTGGCGCGAGCTGGCCGCCACGACGCCAGCGGCCGTGGCCTCCTGCTCCAGCGCGACGTTCTGGCGCCTGACCTCGTCCTCCAGCAGGGCCAGCAGTTCGGCCTGCACCGGGACGAGGCGGCCAGACAGCATCTGGAACGCATCGTCGTTCTTGCCGGCCCGGATCAGCGCCACGGTCTGCTCGCCGACCGGCCAGAACGCCTTGTCCTTGTCGCGCGCTGCCTGAGCCGCGGCCTTGCCGGCGGGCGTGAATGCACCGGCCTCAAACGCACTGAGGCCGGCGTCGACGCGCCGGCGTGTCTCGGCCACGTCCTTGAGGGCCGCGGCCTGTTCTTCGGGCGTCTTCACCAGCAGGGCATGGCGCAGTTGCATGGACAGGCGGGTCAGGTCGCGCTGCGCGTCGGACACCAGGTTCAACTGCGTCGCCCGGTTGGTGGCGAGCACATTGACCTGATCTTGCACGCCACCCAGTGCGACCCAGGAAATGGCGGCCAGGCCGAGCAGCGCGGCACCCATCACGCCGGAAGCGGCGTAAAGGCGCACGCGGATCGGAAGGCTGTTGAATGACTTCATGGAAGACCTTGGTTCCGAGAGAAAGGATCCGATCACTGGCGCGAACGGCGCACCAGTGAGATGACGTCGAGGATCAGCGCCACGCGGCCGTCGCCCATGATGGTGGCGCCCGACACGTCCTGCACCTTGCGATAGTTGGCTTCGAGGTTCTTGACCACCACCTGCTGCTGGCCGAGCAGTTCGTCCACCAGCAGGGCGACGCGGCCGCCCTCGGCCTCGACCACCACCATGATGGAACTGACGTGCTCGAAGTCGAAGCGCGGCACATCGAACACCTTTTCGAGTTCGATCACCGGCATGTACTCGTCGCGCACCTGCACCACCCGGCCGCCGCCGCCGATGCTCTTGATCGTGGTGTCGCTGACCTGGAAGCTCTCCACCACCGAGGCCAGCGGCAGGATGTAGCACTCATCGCCCACGCCGATGCTCATGCCGTCCATGATGGCCAAGGTCAGCGGCAGGCGCACCTTCACGCTCATGCCGTAGCCGTCGGCGGAATCGATCTCCACCGTGCCGTTCATGGCGGTGATGTTCTTCTTCACCACGTCCATGCCCACGCCGCGGCCCGACACGTCGGTCACGGCCTCGGCGGTGGAGAAGCCGGGAGCGAAGATGAGGCTCCATACCTCCGCATCGGTCATTGAATCGGGCGCCTCGATGCCGCGCTCGCGGGCCTTCTTCAGCAGCTTGGTGCGCGACAGGCCGCGGCCGTCGTCGCGCACCTCGATGACGATGGAGCCGCCCTGGTGCGAGGCCGCCAGCGTGATGGTGCCGGTCTCGGGCTTGCCGCGCGCCACGCGCTCGGCCGGGGTCTCGATGCCGTGGTCGCAGGAGTTGCGCACCAGGTGGGTCAAGGGGTCGGTGATCTTCTCGACCAGGCCCTTGTCCAGCTCGGTGGCCTCGCCCTGCATGACCAGCTCGACCTTCTTGTCGAGCCGGGCCGCCAGGTCGCGCAGCATGCGCGGGTAGCGGTTGAACACGATGGACATGGGGATCATGCGCACGCCCATCACCGCTTCCTGCAGGTCGCGCGTGTTGCGCTCCAGGTCGGCCAGGCCGGTGATCAGCTGCTGGTTGGCCGCTGCGTCGAGCGTGCGGCTGGTCTGCGCCAGCATGGCCTGCGTGATGACCAGTTCGCCCACCAGGTTGATGAGCTGGTCCACCTTCTCCACCGAGACGCGCAGGGTGGACGATTCCAACTGGGCCGCGGCGGCCTTGCTCTCTGCCTTGGCGGCACGGGGCGCCGGCGCGGCCGGTGCCGCCACGGGCGCCGGCGCGGCCGGTGCCACGGACCCCGGAGCGCCGGGCGCGCCATCGAAGAAGCCGTAACCCAGGTCGGCCACGGGCTCGTCTTCGCGGACGGCGGGCTCCGGCGCAGGCACCCCGGGCGCACCGGCGTGGAAGCCATAGCCCGGCCCCAGCGGCGACAGCTTGGCATGTTCGCGCGCGACATGAAAACTCATCAGGTCCAGCAGTTCGTTGTCCGAACTGGCCGTGACGATCTTGAAGCGGCGCATGCCGTCGGCCGCCTGGCCACCGTCCAGCGGCTCGATGCTGCCCAGGCCGGTGATTTCCTTGAACAGTTCGACCACGCTGTCGGCCAGCTTCAGGTCCGACAGGGGACCGATCTGGAGTTCCAGCAGGCGCTGGCCCGGCGCCACGGCGACCGCGGGGGCCGGCGCGGCCACCGGTGCGGCAGCGGCCCGCACGGCAGCGACCGCCGCGGCAGCGGCGGCAGGCGCGCCGCCTTCGGCCAGCGCGCGAATGTTGAACAGCAGCTCGGCGGTGTCGATCGCATCGCCGCCGGCGCCCTGGTGGCGGGCCAGCTGGGCGCGCAACGCATCGCCCGCGGCCAGCAGCACGTCCACCATGGCGGCGCTGGGGGCAAGTTCGCGGCGGCGCAGCTTGTCGAGCAGCGTTTCCATCTGGTGCGTCAGCTCGGCCACGTCGGAGAACCCGAAGGTGGCGGCGCCGCCCTTGACGGAATGCGCGCAACGGAAGATCGCGTTCAAGTCCTCGTCTTCGGCGGCTTCGATGTCGATGCTCAGGAGCATCTGCTCCATGTTCGCCAGGTTCTCGCCGGCTTCCTCGAAGAAGACCTGGTAGAACTGCGACAGATCGATCCCTGCGCCCTGTGTGCTCGTGTCGGCCATGCTCGTCTCTTTCTTGCAATGCGGGGGTATCAGTGCGGCGTGCCTGGACTTCAGCGGATCACCTTGCGGATCACCTCGACCAGCTTGCTCGGGTCGAACGGTTTGACCAGCCAGCCGGTGGCGCCCGCGGCGCGGCCAGCCTGCTTCATCTGGTCGCTGGACTCGGTGGTCAGCACCAGGATGGGCGTGTTCTTGAAACTGGGCGTTTCGCGCAGCTTCCTGGTCAGGCCGATGCCGTCCATGCGGGGCATGTTCTGGTCGGTCAGTACCAGGTCGAAAGTCTTGCCGTTGGCTTTTTCCCAGGCGTCCTGGCCGTCCACGGCTTCCACGACGTTGTAGCCTGCGCTCTTGAGCGTGAAGGCCACCATCTGGCGCATCGAGGCGGAGTCGTCCACAGCGAGGATTGAATGCATTGCTCTCTCCGAGAGGTGAAGTGGGTAGTAGGCGTGTGTTCGGCGCAGGCCGTGGGTTAAAAAAGCTCGACGGAACCGGCGTCCATCTCGTCCTGGGTGACAGGATTCGGACGCAGCGGTGCCTCCGTGACGATGGCAGCACCCTCGGGGTCGTCGCCGAAGGCCTCGCGGGCCAACTGGTCGGCCACGCTGCGCAGGCGCAGGTGGGTGTGGTGGATCAATTGGCTGGCCATGTCCTGGAACTGCAGCGCGGTCACCGCCACGCCGAGGTCGTCCATCACCCGCTTCAGCACCTCGGGCTCGACTGCGGGCGGGTCGCCCTGCGCCGCCAGCAGGCCGCGCACGTTGGTGGCCGCATCGTGGAAGCGCGCCATCAGCACCTCGCAGGCGTCTGCCAGCAGGCGCTGCAGGCGCTCCAGATCGTTGGAGGCCGACATGAGGTGATCCTGCAAGTGCGCAGCAATCAATAGCGGCATGCCGGGCGCTGGCTCTTGCGAGGTGTCGTGATCGGTCTGCATTGGATCTCCGAGGTGTCCTTGTATGAGGTCGGCCTTGTCCATCGGTCACAGCCTTCCGCCGGGCCCGCTTGCGCGCACCCGCCGGTTCGGATGAGAGGAATTTTCGAAGCCGCGGTCCCGCGGCGTTGCGCGAATCACACGGGAAAAGACCCGGCTGTTCCCTGCTTCGCGTGACGCTGTGGACAACTTTTCGGCTAGCGTGGCCGGAACTGAAGCCGGATGGCCCGGACAAGCGCCGAAATACGTCACACTGCCGCGGTTGGCCGGGACCCTTGAGCATTCATCTCCCATGGCGTCATCCACTTCCATCACCCGCCCCCTCAGCCGCCTGGGCAGCCTGACCGTGCCAGGCGCGCCGGAGACGGCCCCGGCCGCGGCCCCCAAGGGCCCACGCCGGCTGCGGGTGCTGCACCTGGAAGACTCCGAGGTGGACCACCACGTGCTGGTGGCCCACCTGCGCCATGCCGGGGTGAACGCCACGGTGCTGCGGGTGGAGGAACGCGCCGCGTTCATCGCCGCGCTGCGCGAACGCTGGGACGTGGTGCTGTCCGACTACAACCTGCCTGAGTTCACGGGCATGGAGGCGCTGGAGCTGCTGCGCCGGCACAAACCCTCGCTGCCCTTCATCCTGGTCTCCGGCGAGATCGGCGAAGACACCGCGGTGCAGGCCATGCGCCAGGGCGCCGAGGACTACCTGCTCAAGAACAACCTCACGCGCCTGGTGCCAGCGCTGATGCACGCCATCGAGGCCAGCGAAAGCCGGCGCGCCAAACAACTGGCCGATGAAGAGCTGGCGCGCTCGCGCACCCGACTGTCCGAGCTGGCGCAACACCTGCAGACCAGCGTGGAGATGGAGCGCGCCGCCATTGCGCGCGAGATCCACGACGACGTGGGGGGCTCGCTCACGGCCGTGAAGTTCGACCTGGCATGGATTGCGCGCCACGCCGAGCACAAGGAAACCGCCGAACGCGCCCAGCAGGCGCTGGAAAGCGTGAACCACGCCATCGAGGCCAGCCAGCGCATCATGCACAACCTGCGCCCGGCCATCCTGGAGCAAGGACTGGTGGCTGCGTTGCAGTGGATGGCACAGCGCTTCGAGCGGCGCAACAACATCCCCACCCAGTTCCGCACCAGCCACGACCAACTGCAGCTGCCCGCCGGCGTGCCGCTGGTGGCCTACCGCACCGCGCAGGAGGCCCTGACCAATGTCTCCAAGCACGCCCAGGCCACCCGCGTGCAGGTGGATCTCACCGTGGCCGCGGGGGTCTTGTCATTGGAGGTCAGCGACAACGGCCGCGGCCTGTCGCAGACCGACCTGGCCAAGGCCCGCTCGTTTGGCATCCGCGGCCTGCACGAGCGCGCCGGCACCGTGGGCGGCTGGGTGGACCTGAGCAGTTCGGCCGCGGGCACCTCGCTGATCCTCTCCGTGCCGCTGACCCGCGAGCAGCAGCGCGCAGTCGCCACTCAGCACGAGGAAGCCCGCGCGGACGCCCGGGAACACGACCCTTCGGTCTGGGGCGAGCTGTAACTGGTATCGAAGAATAAGTAAGATCCGGCATGACCCGAGTCATCCTCTGCGACGACCATGCGCTCATCCGGCGGGGCATCCGTGACACCCTGGCCGAGCAGCCTGACCTGCAGATCGTCGGCGAAGCCGGCGAGTACGGCGAGTTGCGCACCCTGATGCGCAACACCGAGTGCGACGTGCTGGTGCTGGACATCAACATGCCCGGCCGCAGCGGCCTGGACGTGCTGCACGCCCTCAAGGAAGAGGGCTCGCCGGTGCGCGTGCTGGTGGTCTCCATGTACCCCGAGGACCAGTACGCCATGCGGGCATTGCGGGCCGGGGCCTTTGGCTACGTCAACAAGGGCGGCGACCCGAGCCAGATCGTGGCGGCCGTGCGCATGGTGGCCCAGGGCCGCAAGTACGTGACGCCCGAGATGGCGCAGATGCTGGTGGAGAACCTCACCACCCCCACCGCCGAGGCCGCGCACGACAAGCTCTCCGACCGCGAGATGCAGACCCTGGTGCTGATCGCCTCCGGCAAGCGCCTGTCCGACATCGCCGAGGAACTGACGCTCAGCCCCAAGACCGTGAGCGTGTACCGGGCCCGCGTGCTGGAGAAGCTCGCCCTGGCCAACAACTCCGAGCTCACGGTGTACGCCATCCGCAACGGGCTGGTCTGAACCCCTGCCGCCGGCACTATCGGCGGATCAAGACCCGGAAACAGTGCCCACTCCGGCCACAGGCCCGGCGCAGCCGCCAACTACAATGCAGGCGCACCAGCACTTCCAGTCACGCTGGCGCAGTCGTCTTCGACACCTCCCACCTCGGCGTCTCTGACTGGTGCCTCCCAGCGACGGCAACAGGCGCGACCGACCCGCATTGCAGCGGGCCTCCCATTCCATGAAATTCACAGACCTCGGCCTGGCCGAGCCGATCCTGCGTGCCGTGCACGAACAGGGTTACGAGACCCCCACCCCCATCCAGGCGCAAGCCATTCCGGCCGTGCTGGCCGGCGGCGACCTGATGGCCGGGGCACAAACCGGCACCGGCAAGACCGCGGGCTTCACGCTCCCCATGTTGCACCGGCTCAGCAGTGCAGCCCCGCAGCGCGACGCGCGCGGCCGCATCGCGATCCGGGCGTTGATCCTGACGCCCACACGGGAGCTGGCGGCGCAAGTTGAAGAAAGCGTGCGCACCTATGGCAAACACCTGAAGCTGCAAAGCATGGCCATGTTCGGCGGCGTGGGCATGCAACCGCAGGTGGACAAGCTCAAGCGCGGCGTGGACATCCTCGTCGCCACGCCCGGCCGCCTGCTGGACCACCACCAGCAAGGCACGCTGGACCTGTCGCATGTGCAAATCTTCGTGCTCGACGAGGCCGACCGCATGCTGGACATGGGCTTCATCCACGACATCAAGAAGGTGCTGGCCATGCTGCCGGCCAAGAAGCAGAGCCTGCTCTTCTCGGCCACCTTCAGCGACGAGATCAAGGCCCTGGCGCAGCGCCTGCTCAACAACCCGGCGCACATCGAGGTGGCGCGCCGCAACGCCACCGCCGACACCATCGCGCAGAAGGTGCACCCGGTCGCTCGCGACCTGAAGAAGGAACTGCTGGCGCACCTGATCTACGACGGCAACTGGCACCAGGTGCTGGTGTTCACGCGCATGAAGCACGGCGCCAACCGCCTGACCGAGTTCCTGAACAAGCAGGACATCACGGCCATGGCGATCCACGGCAACAAGAGCCAGAGCGCGCGGACCAAGGCGCTGGCTGACTTCAAGAGCGGCGACCTGCAGGTGCTGGTAGCCACCGACATCGCGGCCCGCGGCATCGACATCGACCAGTTGCCGCACGTGGTGAACTTTGAGCTGCCCAACGTGCCGGAAGACTACGTGCACCGCATCGGCCGCACCGGCCGCGCGGGCAGCAACGGCGCGGCGATCTCTCTGGTGGACAGCGAGGAGTTCCCGTACCTGAAGAGCATCGAGCGCCTGATCAAGCACAACGACTGGAAACAGGTACTGGTGTTTACCCGCACCAAGCACGGCGCGAACCGGTTGGCTGAGAAGCTGACCGGCGACGGCATCCCGTCCGCGGCGATCCACGGCAACAAGAGTCAGTCGGCGCGCACCAAGG
>NZ_DASSRA010000309.1:0-4560 GCF_035702065.1 Rhizobacter sp. | reverse complement strand
CGACACCTCGCGCAGCGGCACCCAGGGCAGGCGGCGCACGCTCTTGTCGACGCGCACGGTCTGGATCGGCGTGCCGTGGCGGTCGAGCAGGGTGATGTCGGAGGGCTTGTAGGCGGCCTTGACCTCGGTGTAGCTGGGGAGCGCCTGGGCACTGCACACGAACACCGTCATCCCGGCGAGGGCCGGGATCCACTGCCACGCACGGCGCCATGGCACGAGTGGATACCGGCCTTCGCCGGTACGACGACGGGTGGGTGTCACGGCGCGACCTCCAGCGCCGCATTCGGCAGCTCACCGAAAGTCTCGGGCGAGTACATGGCCTCCACACGCGTCGGCGGCAGCGCGAACCGGCCGGGGTTGTTCAGCCGCACGGTGTACTCCACCACATGTTTGCCGCGCGGCAGGTACTCGTAGTAGCTGCGGAAGGCCTCAAAGCTGCGCTCCTCGTACGCCGGCCAGGCCGTTCCTTCGCGCCGCTCGGTGCCGGTGGCGATGACCGAATCGCGCCCCAGGCCCGAGCCGAGCAGCGTGGCACCGCCGGGCACCGGGTCGCTCAGCACCACCCAGGTCATGTCGCTTTGCGCGTCGATCTCCACGCGCACGCGCACGATGTCGCCGCGCGACCACTTGCCCTTGTCCTTCTGCTCGACCGCGCTGAGGCTGCGCGTGAGCTGGTAGCCCGCTGCGAGCGGCGCCTTCAGCGGGATGGCGGCCAGGCTTTGCACCGTGAGCCAGGGCTTGCCGGCGCCCTCTTGCACCACGTTGAGCGCGGCCGGCTGCTGCGGCCACGCGAGCCGCACGCTGCCGCCTTCGGGCTGCAGCAGCCAGTCGATGGCCTGCGGCTTGTCGCCCACGCTCGCCACCGTCTTGCCCGCGACCTTGGTGGACTCGAACTTCGCCGAGAACTTGTCGAGCGCGAGCGAGCCCCACAGGTTGGCCGTGGTGGTGAGCCACGCGCCGCCGCGCTGGCGCGCGAGGCTGCCCACCACCATGCGGGGCAAATCATCCTTCCACGCCGGCTCGTCGAGCACGGCCAGGATCAGGCGCGACGCGTTGGCGTCGGCGCTGTCCATCAGCCACCACCAGAAGTCGCCTTCCTCGTTGCTGAAACGCAGCGTGGTGCCGGCGTAGGTGAGGCGGCTGCGCAGGATCTGCTGCGCATCGGCCAGGCGCTTGGCCTGGTCGGGCACGCCGTTCACGCGCTTGAGGATGTTGAGCCAGTCGATCACCGCCGCCGTGGGCCACTGGTTGGGCGTGAGGTTGATCGAGCCCAGCATCTTCGGCTGCGCACGGCCGTAGCGCGAGAGGGCCTCGATGGCGGCGAGCTTGCGCACATCCAGATCCGCACGCGGCGACCAGAACCGGCGCTCGATGCGCCCTTCGACGAAGGCCGTGAGGCCGTCCAGCATCTGCGCCTGCGCCGGGCCGGGCAGGGCGAAGCCGGCCTCGTGCGTGGCCGCCAGCACGTAGGCGGTGAGCCGGTCGCTGCCGCGTGCGCCGTCTTCGGCGCGCGGCGGGAAGTAGCTCGCCAGGCCGTCGCTGTCGAGGTAGGTCGGCAGCGTGTTGGCCACCACGCTCCACAGCTTGGCGTCCTTCAGGCCGACGGCCTTGGAGGTCTTCTGCTCCAGGCAGGCGAAGGGGTAAGTCTCGAAGTAGCGCCGCAGGCCGGGCAGCGCGCCGCTGAGCTTGGGTTGTACGGCCACGTTGAGGCCACCGCGCTTGGTGCCGCTCTCGGGAAGCGCATCGGCCGGCGGTGCCACGGGCATCGAAGCCGGGCCATCGAGCTGCTGCAAGGTCGCCTGCAGCACGCGGAGAGGGACCGCCGGGCTGACAAGCTGCGTGATCTTCACGCGGTCCTTCGACTTCTCTCCACCGAGTTCTTCGGCCGCCGCCTCCCAGGTGATGCTGAAGGCCTCGGCCGGCACGGCCACACCCCAGGTGATCTCCTTCGCAGCCCCCGCCGGCAGCACCACCTCCTGCGGGGCGAAGGCAATCGGCGTGCGCGTGATCTCCGTCCCACTCTGGCCGCTGCCCTGCAGGCTGGCACGCACCTTCATCTCGCGCGCCGTGGTGTTGCGCAGCGTGAGCAGGGCGGTGAACTGGTCGCCCTCGCGCACCAGCGGCGGCAGGCCGGCGAGCAGCTGCAGGTCCTGCGTGACGCGAATGCTGGTGGCGCCGGTGCCGAACTGCTGCGTGCCGGCATCGGCGATCGCGACGAGCCGGAAGCTCGTGAGCGAGTCGTTGAGCGGCACCTCGATCACCGCCTCGCCTTTCGCATCGAGCACCACGCGGTCCTTCCACAGCAGCAGGGTGTCGAACAGCTCGCGCGTGGCGTTCTTGCCACCGCCGCCGCCCGCCGCCACGGCCTTGCGGCCGTAGTGGCGGCGACCGATGATCTCGCTCTGCGCGGTGCTGGTCTCCACGCCCCAGGCGCGCTGCTGGATCATCGCGTTGAGCAGGTCCCACGAGTCGTTGGGCTTGAGCGCGAGCAGGCTCTCATCGACGGCGGCGAAGGCGATCTCGGCACCGGCCATCGGCTTGCCTTCGTGCAGCACCTTGATGCGCGCGGTGGCCTTCTGGCGCACTGCGTACTGCGGCTTGTCGGCCGTCACGCTCACCTGCAGTTCGTGCGCGGCGATGCCGACCTTGAGCGCCGCCACGCCGAGCTTGAAGGCCGGCTTGGAGAGGTCGACCATCGCGGTCGGCGCCTGGTACTCGCGCCCCTCGTACCAGAACGAGCGCACCCAGTTCAGCGGCTCCTTCCAGCCCCAGGTGAAGAACGAGTACCACGGCACCTCGCGGATGCGGCCGCGCAGCGCGAGCACGCTCACGTAGACGTTGGGGCCCCAGGCTTTGTCGATCTTGAGCTCCACCGTCGGGTCGTCGCCGCGCAGCGTGACCACCTGGGTGGCGATCACCCCCTCGCGCTCCACGCTCACCAGCGCGGTGGCTTCGCGGAAGGGCATGCGCACCTGCAGGCGCGCGGTCTCGCCGGGCTGGTAGGCCTTCTTCTCGGGCAGCACGTCGATGCGGTCGTCGTTGTCCTGCGCGAACCAGAGCTCGCCCTGGCGCGTGACCCACACCGTGGTCGCGGCCTGGGCCAGGCGGCCCTCGCCGTCCTTGGCTTGCGCGATCAGCTCGATCTGGCCGGCGGTCTCGATGGCCGACTCGCACAGCAGCAGGCCGCGCTCGTCGCTGCTGCCGCTGCACAGCGTGCCCAGATCTTTCGTCTCGGTGCGGTTGTCGTAGGCGTAGAAGCCGCCGACCATGCGCTTGCGCGTGCTGACGATCTGCGAGGCGCGGCCGCGCACCTCGACGCGTTGGCCCTTGAGCGGCTTGCCGGCGGTGTCGAGCGCGAGCGCCTGGAACTTCACCTGCCCACGGTTGCTCGCCCACGAGCCCGACTTCACGCCCAGCACCACCGCGCTCGGCCACAGGGTGATGCGGGTGGAGGCGGTCTGCACCTCGCCGTTGGGGTCGTTGAAGGTGAGCTCGGTGACGAGTTCACTGGCGCGCGTGAGCTTGGGCAGGCCCTTGAGGGCGAGCGTGGCGGCGCCGTTGCGGTCGGTCGTGAGCGGCAGCTTGTCGGCCACGATGCGGCCGTTGTCGCTGCGCGCCTCCTCGTCGTCGGCCTCGCGGACGCTGCTGTCGCGCGGCGGCTCGAAGCTGAAGTCGCCATAGCCCGCCATGCCGGCAGCACGCTCGCGCAGCAGCGCTGTCACGCGCGCCGGGGCCTGGGCCACGCCTCCGCCGGAGAGGTAGCTGAGCTGCACGCTGAGCGGCAGCTCGGCCGGGGCGATGGCCACCTGCGTCGGCCCGCTGATGCGCGCATCGACCAGCGGCAGACGGAACTCCTCCACGCGGAAGCTGCCGCTGTTCCAGCTGCTGCGGCGCTCGTCATCCTTGCCCGGCTCGCGTTCGAGCAGCACGTCGTACACGCCCAGCTTGGCTGCGGCGGGGATGTTCCAGTTCGCGCTGGCGCTGCGCGTGCCGTTCCAGGCGATCGGCTGCACGAACTCCTGGCCGCTGCCCTGGTGCACGATCTTCATGCGCGTGGGCAGCTCCTCGGCCTTCACGTGGGCCAGGCCGCTGGAGGTCTCGCGCCGGATGAAGTGCTTCATGGACACCGTCTCGCCGGCACGCAGCAGCGTGCGGTCGAACACGGTGTGCGCGCGCAGGTCGGGCTGCGGGTCGCCGTTGGTGGGCAGGTTGAAGCGCCACGACTCCACGCCCTTCTGCCAGCTGCTGAAGACGAACGCAATGTCGGTCGGGCCCTTGGGCTGGGCCTTGCGTGCGCTGACGAAGAAGCCGCCTTCGCCGGGGCACTCGCCCTGCGGTGGCAAAGACTTCTCCACCTTCGCCAGGCCCTGCGCATCGGTGCGGCCGGCCCACAGGCGCTGGCCGTGGCAATCGTTGACGGCCACCTCCGCGTCGGCCACCGGCTTGCCCTTGTCCAGCGTGGTCACCCACACCAGGCTGTTCTCGCGCCCGAGCTTGAAGTGCACGCCGAGGTTGGTGACCAGCACGCCGGTGCGCACGAACATCGGCGCCTGCTTGTCG
>NZ_DASSRA010000308.1:0-2192 GCF_035702065.1 Rhizobacter sp. | reverse complement strand
GTGCTGACCCAGCGCGCGCCGCATGCGAGCCGGCCCGCCACTTAGAATCCGCGCGCCGCACCGTCTGCCGGCCACCCCACCGCATGCTGAACTTCCAGCAACTCATCCTGCGCCTGCAGGCCTACTGGGCCGAGCAGGGCTGCGCGCTGCTGCAGCCTTATGACATGGAAGTGGGGGCCGGCACGAGCCACACCGCCACCTTCCTGCGGGCGCTCGGCCCCGAGCCGTGGAAGGCCGCCTACGTGCAGCCCTCGCGCCGCCCCAAGGACGGCCGCTACGGCGAGAACCCCAACCGGCTGCAGCACTACTACCAGTACCAGGTGGTGCTGAAGCCCGCGCCGTCCAACATCCTCGAGCTGTACCTCGGCTCGCTCGAAGCGCTCGGCTTCGACCTCAAGAAGAACGACGTGCGCTTCGTCGAGGACGACTGGGAGAACCCCACGCTCGGCTGCTGGGGCCTGGGCTGGGAGGTCTGGCTCAACGGCATGGAGGTCACGCAGTTCACCTACTTCCAGCAGGTGGGTGGCATCGAGTGCAAGCCCATCACTGGCGAGATCACCTACGGCCTGGAACGCCTGGCCATGTACCTGCAAGGCGTGGACAACGTCTACAACCTCAAGTGGACCGACACGCTGAGTTATGGCGACGTGTACCTGCAGAACGAGATCGAGCAGAGCACCTACAACTTCGAGCACAGCGATGTCGACTTCCTGCTGCAGGCCTTCGCTGCGCATGAGAAGCAGGCCAAGTACCTGATGGAACAGCAGCTCGCGCTGCCCGCCTACGAGCAGGTGCTCAAGGCCGGCCACACCTTCAACCTGCTCGACGCGCGCGGTGCCATCAGCGTGACCGAGCGCGCCGCCTACATCGGCCGCATCCGCAACATCTCGCGCAGCGTGGCGCAGAGCTACCTGGAAAGCCGAGCGCGCCTGGGCTTCCCGATGGCGCCCAAGGCCTGGGCCGACGAGGTCGTCGCCCAACTCAACAACAAGAAGGCCGCGTGATGACGACGACCACGAAGAACCTGCTGGTCGAGCTGTTCGTCGAAGAGCTGCCACCCAAGGACCTGAAGAAGTTCGATGCCGCTTTTGCCGCGGTGCTGGCCGACAGCCTCAAGGCCCAGGGCCTCGCCGGCGAGCATTCGGCCGTCACCTCGTTCGCCACGCCGCGCCGCCTGGCGGTGCATGTGAGCGGCGTGCGGGCGCAGGCCGACGACAAGGCCGTGTTGCTCAAGCTCGTGCCGGTGAGCGTGGGCCTCACGGCCGATGGCCAGCCCACGCCGGCCCTGCTGAAGAAGCTCGCCAGCGTCGGTGCCGATGCCTCGGTGCTGCCGCAACTCCAGCGCAAGCCCGATGGCAAGGCCGAAGCGCTGTTCTACGACAGCACCGTCAAGGGCGCGACCCTCGCCGCCGGCCTGCAGGAGGCGCTGGACAAGGCGCTCGCGCAACTGCCTATCCGCAAGGTCATGCAGTACCAACTCGCCGACGGCTGGCAGAGCGTGAACTTCGTGCGCCCGGCGCACGGCCTGGTGGCCTTGCATGGCGCCGACGTGGTGCCGGTCTCGGTGCTCGGCCTCACCGCCGGCCGCGAGACGCATGGCCATCGTTTTGAAGCCCAGGTCGACCCGGTCGTGCTGCAGGACGCCGACCACTACGCCCGCCAGCTCGAAGAGCAGGGCGCGGTGATTGCGAGCTTCGAGCATCGCCATGCCGAGATCGTGCGCCAGCTGCAGCACGAGGCCGGCAAGCTCGGCCTCACGCCGATCGACGACCCGGCGCTGCTCGATGAAGTGACGGCCCTGGTCGAGCGGCCCAACGTGCTGTTGTGCCAGTTCGAGCCTGAGTTCCTCGACGTGCCGCAGGAATGCCTCATCCTCACGATGAAGGCCAACCAGAAGTACTTCCCGTTGCTCGACGCCCACGGCAAGCTGACCAACAAGTTCCTCATCGTCAGCAACATCCGCCCGGCGGATGCAAGCGCCGTGGTCGGCGGCAACGAGCGCGTGGTGCGCCCGCGCCTGGCCGATGCGAAGTTCTTCTTCGACCAGGACCGCAAGAAGCCGCTCGCCGCGCGTGTGCCGGAGCTGGCCAAGGTCGTCTACCACAACAAGCTGGGCACTCAGGGCGAGCGCGTGGAACGCGTGCGTGCCCTGGCCCGCGTGATCGGCGCCAGGACCGGCGGCGATCACGTCG
>NZ_DASSRA010000307.1:0-4722 GCF_035702065.1 Rhizobacter sp. | reverse complement strand
AGCCGCGAGAACATGTCGTCAGCATCGTCGGCGTGCGAGACCTTCACCTGCAAAAGCGTGCGCGCGTCGACGTCCAGGGTGGTCTCCCACAGCTGCTCGGGGTTCATCTCGCCCAGGCCCTTGTAGCGCTGGCGGCCGACGGCGGACTCGGCCTGCTGCAGCAGCCAGGCCATGGCCTGGCGGAAGTCGGACACCTTGGCTTCCTTCTGCTTCTCGCCCTCGCCGCGCTTGACCACGGCATCGGCACCCACCAGGCCCTTGAAGGTGAGGCCGGCGGTGCTCAGGGCTTCGTAGTCGGCGCCATGCACGAAGTCGGCGCTGATCACGCTGCTCTTCACGTTGCCGTGGTGCATGCGGCTGATGCGCAGGATGTGCTTGTCGGTACGAGCGTCGAACTCGGCCGTGACCTCGGCGTTGTGCAGCGCTCCCTTGAGCGCCAGCGCCGAGGCTTCGGCGGCTTCGAGCGTGTCGAGGTTGAGCGCAAAGCCGTTGGCCATGGCGCGCAGGGCTTCCACGTCCATCCACTTGCTGAGGCGGTCGACTACGTTGTTGGCCAGCACGTACTGGCGGGCCAGCCCGTCGAGCGTGTCGCCCTGCAGCACCACGCCACCGACCCCTGTTTCAAGCTTGGCGTCTTTCAGCGCCACCCTGAGCAAGTAGCCATCGAGCTCGTGGCCATCTTTCAGGTACTGCTCTTCCTTGCCGAGCTTGACCTTGTAGAGCGGCGGCTGCGCGATGTAGATGTGGCCGCGCTCCACGATCTCGGGCATCTGGCGGTAGAAGAAGGTCAGCAGCAGCGTGCGGATGTGCGCGCCGTCCACGTCCGCGTCGGTCATGATGATGATGCGGTGGTAGCGCAGCTTGTCGGGGTTGAACTCTTCCTTGCCGATGCTGGTGCCGAGTGCGGTGATCAGCGTGAGGATTTCGTTGCTGGTCAGCAGGCGCTCGAAGCGCGCGCGCTCCACGTTGAGGATCTTGCCGCGCAGCGGCAGGATCGCCTGGAACTTGCGGTCGCGGCCCTGCTTGGCGGAGCCGCCGGCGGAGTCACCCTCGACGATGTAGATCTCGCACAGCGCCGGATCCTTCTCCTGGCAATCGGCCAGCTTGCCGGGCAGGCCCATGCCATCGAGCACGCCTTTGCGGCGCGTCATCTCGCGCGCCTTGCGGGCGGCTTCGCGGGCCCGGGCGGCCTCGACGATCTTGCCGCAGATGATCTTGGCGTCGTTCGGGTTCTCGAGCAGGTAATCGGTCAGGGCCTTGCTCACCACGTCTTCGACCGGGCCGCGCACTTCGCTGGAGACCAGCTTGTCCTTGGTCTGGCTCGAAAACTTGGGCTCGGGCACCTTCACGCTCAGCACGCAGCACAGGCCTTCGCGCATGTCGTCACCGGTGATCTCGACCTTGGCCTTCTTGGCCAGCTCGTTGTCTTCGATGTACTTGTTGATGACGCGCGTCATGCCGGCGCGCAGGCCGGTCAGGTGGGTGCCGCCGTCGCGCTGCGGGATGTTGTTGGTGAAGCACAGCACCGACTCGCTGTAGCCGTCGTTCCACTGCATCGCCACTTCGGTGGTGATGGTGGTGCCCTGCTCGCTGTTCTTTTCGCCGGTGGCGTGGAAGACGGTCGGGTGCAGCACCTTCTTGCCGGTGTTGATGAAGTCGACGAAGCCCTTCACGCCGCCGGCAAAGGCGAAGTTGTCTTCCTTGTTGTTGCGCTCGTCGACCAGGCGGATCTTCACGCCATTGTTGAGGAACGAGAGCTCGCGCAGACGCTTGGCCAGGATGTCGTAGTGGAAGTCGGCGTTCTGCTGGAAGATCTCTTCGTCCGGCAGGAAGTGCACCTCGGTGCCGCGCTTCTCGGTCTCGCCGGTGACCTTCATCGGGCTCACCTCGAAGCCGCCGCGCATTTCGAGCTGGCGGTCTTGCGGGATGCCCTTGCGGAACTCGATGAAGTGCACCTTGCCGTCGCGCCGCACCGTCAGGCGCAGCCACTTGGACAGTGCGTTCACGCACGACACGCCCACGCCGTGCAGGCCCCCCGAGACCTTGTAGCTGTTCTGGTTGAACTTGCCGCCGGCGTGCAGTTCGGTGAGCGCGATCTCGGCCGCACTGCGCTTGGGTTCGTGCTTGTCATCCATCTTCACGCCGGTGGGGATGCCGCGGCCGTTGTCGATGACGGAGATGGAGTTGTCGGTGTGGATGGTGACGACGATGTCGTCGCAGTGGCCGGCCAGCGCCTCGTCGATGGAGTTGTCGACCACCTCGAACACCAGGTGGTGCAGGCCCGTGCCGTCGGAGGTGTCACCGATGTACATGCCGGGGCGCTTGCGCACAGCCTCCAGGCCTTCGAGGATCTGGATGCTGCCTTCGCCATAGCCGGCGCTGATCTCGGCAGCCGTCTTCTTGGCAGGTTCTTCGGGAAGGTTTTGAACGTCGGTCATGGCCGGTGGTGACTCGCTGAGTGGGGCTTGCACCCCTTCTTAGAAACGGTGAAGCGGGCCGAAGCCCGCTTGCTGGCGGTAGCGGCAAGCAGTGCCGCTGCCGGTAGAGATCAGATGCGCATGGGCATCACCACGTACTTGAAGCCGGCCTGCTCGGGCACGGTGATCAAGACGCTGGAGTTGGTGTCTTGCAGTTCGAGCTTGACCATCTCGACGCTCATGTTGGCCAGCGCATCCATCAGGTAGGTGACGTTGAAGCCGATCTCGATGGCGTCGCCACCGTAGTCGATCTCGAGTTCTTCCTTGGCCTCTTCCTGCTCGGCGTTGCTGGAAGCGATGCGCAGGCTGCCGGGTTCGATGTTGACGCGCACGCCCTTGAACTTCTCGCTGGTCAGGATGGCGGCGCGCTGCAGGCTGGCCAGCAGTGCCGCACGGCCCAGCGTCACGTGGTTCTTGTGGTTCTTGGGGATGACGCGGTTGTAGTCGGGGAACTTGCCCTCGACCAGCTTGGTGACGAATTCCATGCCGCTGAAGCTGAACTTGGCCTGGTTGCCGGCGAAGCGCATCTCGATGGGTGTCTCTTCGTCCTTGAGCAGGCGCTGCAGCTCGAGCACGGTCTTGCGCGGCAGGATGACTTCCTGCTTGGGGATCTCGACGTCGAGGTTGGCCTGGGCCAGCGCCAGGCGGTGGCCGTCGGTGGCGACGAGCGTGAGGCTCTTGCCTTCGGCCACGAACAGGATGCCGTTGAGGTAGTAGCGGATGTCGTGCACCGCCATCGCGAAGTGCACCTGGTTGATGAGCGACTTGAGCGTCTTCTGCGGCACGCTGAACATGGGGCCGAAGTCGGCGGCCTCCTGCACCAGCGGGAAGTCGTCGGCCGGCAGCGTCTGCAACGTGAAGCGGCTCTTGCCGCCTTGCAGCGTGAGCTTGTTCTGGTTGGCCGAGAGGGTCACGGTCTGGTCGGCCGGCAGCGAACGCAGGATGTCGATCAGCTTGCGCGCACCGACGGTGGTGCTGAAGTTGGCGGTGTCGCCGTCCAGGTCGGCCAGGGTGCGCACCTGGATCTCCAGGTCGCTGGTGGTGAACTCGATCTGAGCCCCGGTCTTGCGGATCAGCACGTTGGCCAGGATGGGCAGCGTGTGGCGCCGCTCGACGATGCCCGACACGGCTTGCAAAGCACTCAATACTTTTTCTTGTGCTGCCTTCAAGACAATCATGTGAACCTCTTAATTTAGTCGTCTTAGTAGGGAACGACGTTTTCTGTGGAGAACGCCATTTTCCCCTTTTCTTTCAACCGCTTATCTTGCCGGCAACCCTGTGTGCGAAGGCTGTGAAATCACGGGAGCGGGACACAACAACTTTGCGCAATGCACCAGGCCTGTGGACAGCTGGCAAGTTGTCATGAAGTTGTCCCCAGGGTTGTGAATTGACAGGACTCGATTTCATCCGGCTCAGCCCTTGAGGGTCTGCTCCAGCACGTGCAGCTGCTGGTTGAGCTCGGTGTTCTTCTGGCGCTCGGCGGCAATCTTGCGCACCGCGTGCAGCACCGTGGTGTGGTCGCGCCCGCCGAAGAGCTCACCGATCTCGGGCAGGCTCTTCTGCGTCATCTCCTTGGCGATGTACATGGCGATCTGGCGCGGCCGGGCGATGCTGGCCGGGCGCTTCTTGCTGTACATGTCGGCGACCTTGATCTTGTAGAAGTCCGCCACCGTCTTCTGGATGTTTTCGACACCCACCTGGCGGTTCTGGATCGACAGCAGGTCTTTCAAGGCCTCGCGGGCCAGCTGGATGTTGATGTCTTTCTGCGAGAAGCGCGAGTACGCGAGGATCTTGCGCAGCGCGCCTTCCAGTTCGCGCACATTGGCACGCACGTTCTTGGCGACGAAGAAGGCCACGTCCTCGGGCATGGGCGTGCCTTCGAGGTCGGCCTTGCGCATCAGGATGGCCACGCGCATCTCGAGCTCTGGCGGCTCGATGGCCACCGTCAGCCCGGCGTCGAAGCGCGAGGTGAGGCGCTCGTCGATGTCCACCAGCCCCTTGGGGTAGGTGTCGCTGGTCATGATGATGTGGGCCTTCTTGGCCAGCAGGGCTTCGAAGGCGTTGAAGAACTCTTCCTGCGTGCGCTCCTTGCCAGCGAAGAACTGCACGTCGTCGATCAGCAGCAGGTCGAGCTGGTGGTACTTGGCCTTCAGCTCATCGAAGGTTTTGCGCTGGTAGTTCTTCACCACGTCGGTGATGAACTGCTCGGCGTGCAGGTAGAGCACGCGCGCGTCGCTGCGGTCGG
>NZ_DASSRA010000306.1:0-19123 GCF_035702065.1 Rhizobacter sp. | reverse complement strand
CGGCGGACGACGTGTGCAGCGTTCCGAACACCAGGTGGCCCGTTTCCGCCGCGGTCATCGCGAGGCGGATCGTTTCCAGGTCGCGCATTTCGCCCACCAGGATGCAGTCCGGGTCTTCGCGCAGCGCGGAGCGCAGTGCGTTGGCGAAGCTCAGCGTGTGCGGGCCGACCTCGCGCTGGTTGACCAGGCACTTCTTGGATTCGTGCACGAACTCGATCGGGTCTTCGACCGTGAGCACGTGGCCGTACTCGTTCTCGTTGAGGTGGTTGACCATGCCGGCCAGCGTGGTCGACTTGCCCGAGCCGGTGGGGCCGGTCACGAGCACCAGGCCGCGCGGCTTGAGCGCGAGTTCGGCAAACACCTTGGGGGCGTTGAGCTGCTCCAGCGTGAGGATCTTCGACGGAATGGTCCGGAACACCGCGCCGGCACCGCGGTTCTGGTTGAAAGCGTTGACGCGAAAGCGAGCCAGGCCCTGGATCTCGAAGGAGAAGTCGCACTCCAGCGTTTCTTCGTAGGCCTTGCGCTGCGAGTCGTTCATGATGTCGTAGACCATCTCGTGCACCTGCTTGTGCTCGAGCGGATCGACATTGATGCGGCGCACGTCGCCGTGCACACGGATCATCGGCGGCAGGCCGGCGGACAAGTGCAAGTCAGACGCTTTGTTCTTGACCGAAAACGCCAGCAGTTGGGTGATGTCCATGTGTCTCTTGGAGGGGTTGCAGCCTGCATGCGCCCTTGCCCGGCGCCGCTGAGATAGGCTCGCGGGATTATGGCGACGATTGCTTCGAACATACAACAAGTGCGCAGCCGCATTGCCAAGGCCTGTGCGGCTGCGCAACGGCCCGTGCAAAGTGTCACGCTGCTAACGGTAAGCAAAACTTTCAGCGCCGAAGCCGTGCGAGAAGCCTTCGCTGCGGGTGAGCGCAGCTTCGGCGAAAACTATGTGCAAGAAGGCATCGAGAAGATCGCCGCACTCGCCGACTTGCGCACGCAGATCGCGTGGCACCTCATCGGCCCCTTGCAGAGCAACAAGACACGCGCGGTGGCCGAGCACTTCGATTGGGTGCACAGCGTCGACCGCTTGAAGATCGCCGAGCGCTTGAGCGAACAGCGCCCCCCGCATCTCGCGCCCCTGCAGGTGTGCCTGCAGGTCAACATCAGCGGCGAGGCCAGCAAGAGCGGCGTGTCGGTGGACGAAGCGCCCGCGCTCGCGCAGGCCGTGGCGGCGCTGCCGCGGCTTCGGTTGCGCGGGCTGATGGCCATCCCCGAGCCCGAGGCGGGCGCCGCACCGCACCGTGCGTTGCGCCAGTTGCTGCTCCAGCTGCAAGGCCAGGGCCTCGCGCTCGACACCTTGTCGATGGGCATGAGCGCCGACCTGGAGGTGGCCATCGCCGAGGGCGCCACCCTGGTGCGGGTGGGCACGGCCATTTTTGGCAGCCGCTGACCTTAATCCAGTTTTTAAATCCAGATTTAGATAAATATCCGGCGCACAAACAGATAACTTGGCGACTTGTTCAGCACAAGTTGCCGCCATGTTCCCTCCTCCCCCGCGCCGCGCCCGCCTGCCCCAGCCCTACAGGCCTGAGGCCGAGGTGCTTGCCGACCTGCTCCCCACGCTCTCGGGCGCCCTCACCTGGCCGGAGGCTGCGGCCGTCGCCAAGCCCTGGGTGCAGGCCGTGCGCGACAAGCCGGCGCCGTTCTGGGCGATGGAGTCGCTGCTGCACGAGTACCCCATCTCCAGCGCCGAGGGCCTGGCGCTGATGCGCCTGGCCGAAGCGCTGCTGCGCGTGCCCGACACCGAGACCGCGGTCGCGCTCACCGCCGACCAACTGGGCAAGGCCTCGTTCGACAGCAGCAGCGGCGGCCCGCACAAGATGCTGGCCGCGCTCTCGGCCAGCGCGATCGCGCTGTCGAAGAAGTTCCTGCCCGATGCGCAGGGCGAGGGTGGCCTCATCAAGCGCCTGGGCGCGCAGACGGTGGTGGCCGCCACGGTGCGCGCCATCCAGCTGCTGGGCCGGCAGTTCGTGCTCGGCCGGTCGATTCAAGAAGCGATGAAGGAAGCCCACGCCGCGCGCAACGACCAGCCCGGCCTGCGCTTCAGCTACGACATGCTGGGCGAAGGCGCGCGCACCGAGGCCGATGCGCAGCGCTACCTCGCGTCCTACCTGCACGCCATCGAGGCGATCGCCGGGGCCCGCACGGCCAGCGACCCGGCCGCCGCCGACGGCATCTCGATCAAGCTGAGCGCCCTCTTCTCGCGCTACGAAGACGCGCAGCGCGAGCGCGTGTTCGCCGAGCTGCTGCCGCGCGTGTGGCTGCTGATCGAGCGCGCCGCGCACGCCAACATCAACCTGACCATCGACGCCGAAGAGAGCGATCGCCTGGAGCTTTCGCTCGACGTGCTGGACGCGCTCGCCGCGCGTATCGCGCAGAGCCATCCGCAGTGGCGCGGCTTCGGCCTCGCGGTGCAGGCCTACCAGACGCGCGCCTTGCAGGTGGTGCACGAAGTGGCCCGCATCGCACGCCAGCACGGCCTGCGCTTCATGGTCCGACTGGTCAAGGGCGCCTACTGGGACGGCGAGATCAAGCGCGCCCAGGAGCTGGGCCTGGCCGGCTACCCGGTGTTCACGCACAAGCACCACACCGACATCTCCTACCTGGCCTGCGCAGGCGCGCTGATCTCGCATGCCGACGTGATCTACCCGCAGTTCGCCACCCACAACGCCGGCACCATCGCCGCCATCCTGCAGATGGCGCGCCAGCAAGGCGCAGCTTTCGAGATGCAGCGCCTGCACGGCATGGGCGAGGGTGTGTACCGCGAGGTGATGAAGCAGCAGCCGGGCCTGTCGGTGCGCGTCTACGCACCGGTCGGCGAGCACCGCGACCTGCTGGCTTACCTGGTGCGCCGCCTGCTGGAAAACGGCGCCAACTCGTCCTTCGTGCACCAGCTCACCGACGGCGATGTCGACATCGACACCCTGCTCGCCTCGCCGCTCATACCCGCCGCCTTCGCCGCGTTGCCGCGCCCGATCGCGCTCTACGGCCCGGGCCGCGCCAACTCCAAGGGCGTGGACCTCGCCTGCCTGGCCGAGCGCGCACCGCTGGAGCAGGCGGTGGCCAGCACGCGTGTCGAGACGGTGCCGCTGGCCACCGCCGACGACGTGTCACACGTCATGGCCCGCCTGCAACGTGGATTCGCCGCCTGGAACACCACCCCGCTGGCCGAACGCGCCGCCACGCTGCACCGCGCCGCCGATGCGCTCGAAGCGCGCCTGCCCGAGTTCTGCGGCCTGCTGGTGAAGGAGGCGCACAAGACCCTGGGCGACTGCGTGGCCGAGGTGCGCGAGGCCATCGACTTCTGCCGCTACTACGCCGAACAGGCCGAGGAGCGCCTCGCGCCGCACGCCCTGCCCGGCCCCACCGGCGAGAGCAACGAGCTGCAGCTGCACGGCCGCGGCGTGTTCGTGTGCATCAGCCCCTGGAACTTCCCGCTCGCCATCTTCGCGGGGCAGGTGGTGGCCGCCCTCGTGGCCGGCAACGCCGTGGCAGCCAAGCCCGCCGAGCAGACGCCCGCGGTGGCACAGCGTTTCGTCGCCCTGCTGCACGAAGCCGGTGTGCCGACTGACGCGCTCGCCCTGCTGCACGGCCCGGGCGAGAGCACCGGCGCCGCGCTGGTGGCCGATGCACGCACCGCCGGCGTGTGCTTCACCGGCTCGACGGCGGTGGCCAAGCTCATCAACCGCACGCTGGCCGCCAAGGACGGCCCCATCGTCCCGCTGATCGCCGAGACCGGCGGCATCAACGCCATGCTGGTCGACAGCACCGCGCTGCCCGAGCAGGTGGTCGACGCGGTGGTGCAAAGCGCCTTCCGCTCGGCCGGGCAGCGCTGCTCGGCGCTGCGCCTCCTGTGCGTGCACGAGAGCGTGGCCGACGGCGTGATCGAGATGATCCGCGGCGCATTGAAGGAACTGCGCGTTGGCGACCCGTCTGTGCTCGCCACCGACCTGGGCCCGGTGATCGACGACGAGGCCTACCACCACATCACCCGCGAGATCGCCCGCCTGCACCGCGAGGCACGTCTGATCGGCGAGGCCTCGGCCGGCAGCGAGGTGCCGCGCCTGATTGCCCCCATCGCCTTCGAGATCGAGCGCATCGCCGACGTGAAGCAGGAGATCTTCGGCCCCGTGCTGCACGTGGTGCGCTGGAGCGGCGAGGCCGATGACGTGATCGCGCAGATCAACGCACTCGGCTACGGCCTCACGCTCGGCCTGCAGACGCGCATCGACAGCCGCGCCCTGCGCCTGGCGCATGCCGCACGCATCGGCAACGTCTACGTCAACCGCAACATGATCGGCGCGGTGGTGGGCGTGCAGCCCTTCGGCGGCGAAGGCCTCTCCGGCACCGGCCCCAAGGCCGGCGGCCCGCACTACCTCTACCGCTTCTGCGCCGAGCAGGTCATCACCATCAACACCGCGGCGGCCGGCGGCAATGCGGCCCTGCTGGTGGGCCTCAAGAACTAGCCGGCGTGCTGGTAGCGGTATTCCTGTGTGCGCCCGCCAAAGCCGTAGGCACTGCCGCGCAGGTCGGCCACATGGGCATACGAGTGTTCGGCCACGCCGCCCAGCAGCTCGTCCATCGCCTGGTGCACGGCAGCGAGGTAGTCGGCCTTCTCGCGCTTGGTGTTGGTCTCGTCGGTGATGCTGACCATCCAGTGGTAGCTGCGATTCGGCGCCCCGGCAAGCGGCCGGCCGGCGATGAACCAGTGCGCGGGGGCGATGAAGTCGACCACCACCGCGGTGTGCTCGCGCTGCTTGCCGAGCAGGCGCGCGGTGAGTTCGGTGCCGGTCTCGGCCACACGCCGGGCCAGCGCTTCGTCTTGCGGGCCGGAGATCTGGATGTGCAGGTAGGGCATGGATCGCTCCTGGGTTGAACTTGACAGCGCCACTCTAGGCACCGAGCATTCATCTGATAAGCAGTTTGATTTGTTGATATTCATCAGAACATCAGATGAACGACCTGGACCCGCTCTGGCTGCGCAGCTTCGTCGCCGTGGCCGACACCGGCTCGGTGACCCGCGCCGCGCAGAAGGTGCACCGCACGCAGTCTGCCGTCAGCACGCACCTGCAGCAGCTCGAAGCCTCGCTCGGCGTGCGCCTGGCCGAGCGCAGCACGCGCTCGCTCGCGCTCACCGCGGAGGGCGAACGCTTCCTGCCGCACGCACGCCGCCTGCTCGACTGGCAGATGGATGCCCGCGCCGCCGTGCAGCCGGCCGTGGCGGAGCCCGTCTGCCGCGTCGGCATCAGCGAGTACTTCATGCCGGCCCGGCTGGGCGAGATGCTGGCGCTGCTGCACGAGAGCACCCCGGGCAGGCGATTCGAGCTGCTGTGGACCAGCTCGGCAGCCCTGTTGCAGCTGTGGCAGGCCGGCACCATGGACCTCGCCGTCGTCACCAGCAACGAGCCCTTGCCCGACGCCAGGCTCATCAAGCGCGAGCCACTCGCCTGGGTGCATGCCGAACGCTATGCCGTGCCCGAGCGCGGCCCCGCGCCGCTGGTGCTGCTCGGGCCCGAGTGCCCCGTGCGGCGCATGGCGCTCGATGCGTTGGCCGGCGCCGGCCGTGCCCACCACCTGCGCCTCAGCTGCACCGGCGCGCACGGCGCGATGGCCGCGCTGCGCGCCGGCTGGGGCATTGGCTGCCTCAACCAGTCGGCGGTGCCCGGCGACCTGGTGCCCCTGTCGGCCTCGCACCGCTGGCCCGCACCCGGCCGACTATCCTTCTATTCCCTGACCCGCCCTGCCCTGCAAACCACCGAACGTGAGCTGCGGCGCTGGGCCCAAGCCTGAAGAACACACATGAACACCATTGCATTCATCGGCGGCGGCAACATGGCCAGCGCCATCATCGGCGGCCTGCTCAAGAGCGGCCGCGCACCGGGCGACATCCTGGTGCTGGAGCCCAATGCCGAGCAGCGTTCGCGGTTGCAGCGCGAGCTGCAGGTCATCACGCTCGAAGCGCCCGGCTCGGTGCTGCAGCGCGCGGGCATCGTGGTGTGGGCGATCAAGCCGCAAAGCTTCAAGGAAGCGGCCGCGGCCAACCTGCCGCACACGAACACGGCCCTGCAGTTCAGCGTGATGGCCGGCATCCGCAGCAGCGACATGGCCAAGGCGCTGGCCACGCAGCGCATCGTGCGCTCGATGCCCAACACGCCGGCACTCATCGGCCAGGGCATCGCCGGGCTGTATGCGCGCGACGCCGTCACGGCCGACGAACGCAAGCAGATCGACAAGCTGATGGCGCCCACCGGCCGCACGCTGTGGGTGAACGCCGAGGCTGATCTCGACGCCGTCACCGCGCTCTCGGGCTCGGGCCCGGCCTACGTCTTCTACTTCGTCGAAGCCATGGTGCAGGCCGCCGCCGAGATGGGGCTGAGCGAAGAGCAAGGCAAGCAGCTCGCGCTGGCGACCTTCTCCGGTGCCTCGGCCCTGGCGCAGGCCTCGCCGGAGACGCCGGCCGTGCTGCGCGAGCGCGTCACCTCCAAGGGCGGCACCACCTACGCCGCGCTCACCTCGATGGAAGCGAGCGGCGTGAAGCCGGCCATCGTCAAGGCGCTGAAGGCCGCGCAGCGCCGCGCGGGCGAACTGGGCGACGAGTTCGGCCGCTGATGGCGCCAACTACGGCGCAAACTACGGCGCCACCGACGCCGACACCCGCACCGACAAGCACACACCGGCCCGGGTAAACACGGCGTCGGCATGGGCCTGCCGGCGGGGGCTTCTCCGGCAGAATCGTTCGCACCCCTCCCCCCATCGGTTCACGGATTGCTCACCGCCCCCTCGCCCGTCGACAGCCGGCGCCGCCGCAGCGTCGCGGCCTGCGCCGCCTGGCTCGGTGCACCGGCCCTGCTGGGCCTCGCGGGCTGCGCGCCGGCCGGTCCGCTGCGCATCGGCTTTCTGGGCGGCATGTCGGGCCGGGTGGCCGACCTGGGTGTGGGCGGGCGCAACGGCGCACGGCTGGCGGTGGACGACCTCAACGCCGCCGGCGGCATCAACGGCCACCCGGTCGAGCTGCTGCCCTTCGACGACGAACAGAACCCCGACGTGGCACGCCGCCACCTGCAGACCATGGCAACCGCCGGCGTGCATCTGGTGGTGGGCCCCATGACCAGCGCCATTGCCGTGGCTGTGGCGCCGCTGGCCCAGGAGCGCGGCATGGTGCTGGTGAGCCCCACCTCGACCACCCACGAGCTCACCGGCCAGGCCGATGCCTTCTTTCGTGTGGTGTCCGACACCCAGACCGGCGGCGCGCAGAACGCCGAGCACCTCTACGCCAAGGGCCCGCGCACCCTGGCCTGCATTGCCGACCTGCAGAACAGGGCCTTCTCGGTCAGCTGGGTGCAAGGCGTGCAGCAGCGCTTCAGCGCTCTGGGCGGGCGCACGCTGCTCGACACCACCTACGCCTCGGCGCCCGGCATCTCGTACAGCGCGCTCGCCCAGACGCTGCTCGCCGCACAGGCCGACGTGATCGAGATCGCCGCCAGCGCGGCCGACACCGCGCTGCTGAGCCAGCACATCCGGCAGCGCAACGAGTTCGTGCAGCTGGCCACCTCACCCTGGGCCGGCACCGAGCAGCTGCTGCAGATGGGCGGCCGGGCCGTCGAAGGTGCGCTGGTGCCGCAGTACTACGACCGCAGCAGCCGTGCCCAGAGCTACCTCGACTTCCTGGCGCGCTTTCGCCAGCGCTTCAGCGAGCACCCGGGCTACCCGAGCGTCAACGCCTACGACGCCACCCTGCTGGGCGCCGAGGCCCTGCGCCTGCAGCGCCGCGGTGAAGCGCTCGTCGACGTGATGCGCCGTCTGCACAGCTTCAAGGGCTTGCAGCGCCCGCTCAGCCTGAACGAGTTCGGCGACTCCACCGGCCCGCTGTTCCTGACACGGGTGCGCAACGGGCAGTTCGAGCCGATCGAGCGCACATGAGCCTGGGGCACGACAGCCTGCAGCAGCGCCTGCTCCGGCAGTTCCTGTGGGTGGGCCTGCTGCCCCTGCTGGCGGCGACCACTGTGGCCGTGCTCCTGCTCGTGCCCGCCCTGCTGGCACAAGGCGAGGCGCGCAACCTCGAGCTGGCCACCGCCGTGCGCGACCAGGTGCAGCAGCAGCTCGCCTCGCGCCAGCGCGCGGCGCTGCTGGTGGCCGGCGAGATCGGTGCCGGCCGGGTGGCCCCGGCGGCCGTGCCCGACACGCTGCATGCCCTGATCGACCACGACAGCCTGCTGCTCGCCGCCTACCTCACCGACAGCCAGGGCGTGGTGGAGCAGGTGGCCTTGCCCCAGGGCAGCGGGCTGAACGAGGCCGACATGATCGGCCTGGACCAATCGGCCCAGCCGCACTTCGGCACGGCGCGGCGCAGCGGCCAGCCGGTGTGGTCGCAGACCTACCTGTCGCTGCTCACTGGCCGCATCACCGCCGTGCTGGTGGTGCCGGCCGGCTCGCACATGCTGATGGTCGAGCTGGCACTCGACAGCCTGTCGCAATCGCTGGCCGACATCGGCCGCGCCGCCGACACCCGGCCCATCGTGATCGACCATTCCGGGCGCGTGATCGGCCACCCCGACGCGAGCCTGGCGCTGCAGCAGGAGAACCTGCGCAACATCGACCCGGTGCGCCGCGCCATCGACGGCAACCCGGGCTCGGCCCGCCTCACCGTGGGCGGCGTCGACTACCTGAGCCAGGCGCTGCCGGTGCTGCCGGTGGGCTGGACGATTCTCGTCATGCAGCCCACGCGCGCAGTGCTGGGCCCGCTGATCGGCCTGGGCGTGCTCCTGGGCGCCGCGCTGCTGCTCACCGTGCTGGCCGCGGCGTGGATGTCGTGGCTGCTGGCGCGACGCAGCGGCCGCGAAGTGGCCCGCCTGGCCGATGGCACCGCTGCCGCCTTGAGCACCGGCGAGCAGGCGCCGGCGCTCGAGTTCGAGATCGCCGAGTTCCGTGCCGTCTGGGCGCGCCTGCGCGCCCTGTTCGCCGAGCTCCACCAGCGTGACCGCCAGACCGATTCGGCGCGGCGCGAGCTGCAGGCCGTGCTCGACGCCGCCACCGAAGTCGCCATCATCGCCACCGACACCCGCGGCCTCGTGACCGTCTTCAGCCTCGGCGCCCAGAAGATGCTGCTGCTCAACGCGGCCGACGTGGTCGGCCGGCACACGCCCTCTCTGTGGCACGACGCCGATGAAGTGCGCCGGCGCAGCGACGAGCTCAGCCGGCAGTTCGGCCAGCACATCGATGGCTTCGAGATCTTCGTGCACTCGGCCCGCCACGCCGGCTACGAGGTGCGCGACTGGGTCTTCATCCGCAGCGACGGCGTGCGCCTGGACGTCTCGCTCGCCGTCACCGCCATGCGCAATGCCGAGGGCGAGATCACCGGCTTCCTGGGCGTCGCCATCGACGTCTCGCAGCGCCGCCGCTCGGCCGAGCTTGAGGTGGCGCGGCGCATTGCCGAGGCGGCCAGCCAAGCCAAGACCGAGTTCCTCTCGCGCATGAGCCACGAACTGCGCACGCCGCTCAACGCCGTGCTGGGCTACGCGCAGCTGATGGACCTGAGCGTCGCCGAGCCGCCGACCGCAGCGCAGCACACGCACCTGGTGCAGATCCAGCGCTCGGGCTGGCACCTGGTGCAGCTGATCGACGACGTGCTCGACCTCGCGCGCATCGAGTCGGGGCAGCTGCGGGTGTCGCTGGAGCCGGTCGACCCGGTGCAGGCCGTGGCGCGTGCGCTCGAGATCGCCGAGCCGCAGATGCGCAAGCTGGGCATCCACTTCAGCCTGGCCTGGCTCGACGGCCACGAAGGCCGCCAGCTGGCGCCGGTGATGGCCGACATGACCCGCCTGACGCAGGTGCTGGTCAACCTGCTGAGCAATGCGGCCAAGTACAACCGGCCCGGCGGCAGCGTGCGGCTCGAATGCGAGGCCCTGCCCCAGCAGCGCGGCCTGGCCTTCCGCATCATCGACACCGGGCTGGGCATGGACGAAGCCCAGCTCGCCCAGCTGTACCAGCCTTTCAACCGCCTGGGGCGCGAGGCCGATGCGATCGAAGGCACCGGCATCGGCCTGGTGATCACGCGCCGCCTGCTGGAGCAGATGCACGGCAGCATCAGCGTGAGCAGCACGGCGGGCGAAGGCAGCGTGTTCACCGTGGTGCTGCCGCAGCAGTCGCGCGGCCCCATCGAGCTGCCGACCGAGGCGGCGCCGCTCCCCCTGCCGCACCAGCCCGGGCCGCGCGGCCTGGTGCTCTACATCGAAGACAACACCGTCAACGCCCGGCTGATGCGCGAGATCATGCGCCAGCGCCCCACCATCGAGCTGATCGAGGCCGGCACGGCCAGCGAGGGCGTGGCGCTGGCCCGCCAGCGGCGGCCCGACCTGGTTCTGCTCGACATGCACCTGCCCGACGCCGACGGCTTTGCCGTGCTGAAGCAACTGGCGGACGAGCCGGCCTGCGCCGGCATCCCCGTGATCGCCATCTCGGCCGACGCCACGCGCTCCCAGATGGCCAGCGCGCTCGACCGGGGCGTGCGCACCTACCTCACCAAACCGATCAAGGTGGTCGAGGTGCTGCAGGCCGTGGACGGCGCCCTGGGCGGCTGAGATCCATATGCGCGAGGTCATGCACAGGTGGCATGGCCTCGTCTTCAAATCGGCCACGGACAAGCCTACAGTCGCGCCACGTCCCGAGGCCGCGCATCACGAGTGCGTTGCGCCACGTCACGCATGAACCCAATCACGGAGACTGTTCCCATGAGCTACCTGTCCTACGTCACCCCCAGCGCCACCAGCCCCTGGCACACCTACCTGTCGCAGGTCGACCGCGTGCTGCCCTACATCGGCCATCTGGCGCGCTGGGCCGAAACCCTGAAGCGCCCCAAGCGCGCGCTCATCGTCGACGTGCCCATCGAGATGGACGACGGCAGCGTGGCCCACTTCGAGGGCTACCGGGTGCAGCACAACCTCTCGCGCGGCCCCGGCAAGGGCGGCGTGCGCTACCACCCCGACGTGACGCTGGAAGAAGTGATGGCGCTCTCGGCCTGGATGACGGTCAAGTGCGCCGCGGTGAACCTGCCCTACGGCGGCGCCAAGGGCGGCATCCGCGTCGACCCCAAGAAGCTCTCGCACAAGGAGCTGGAGCGCATGACGCGGCGCTACACCAGCGAGATCGGCATCATCATCGGCCCGCAGCGCGACATCCCCGCGCCCGACGTCAACACCAACGGGCAGATCATGGCCTGGATGATGGACACCTACTCGATGAACACCGGCACCACGGCCACCGGTGTCGTCACCGGCAAGCCGCTGCACCTGGGCGGCTCGCTGGGCCGCGTGAAGGCCACCGGCCGCGGCGTCTTCGTCACCGGCCGCGAGGCCGCGCGGCGGCTGGGCCTCAAGCTCGACGGCGCGCGCATCGCGGTGCAGGGCATGGGCAACGTGGGCAGCGCGGCGGCCGAGCTGTTCGTCGGCGCCGGTGCCACGCTGGTGGCGGTGCAGGACCACACCGGCACGCTCGTCAACCCCAAGGGCTTCGACATGGCGACGACCATGGAGGTGCTCAAGCGCGAGGGCGGCATCGCCGGCTACAAGGACGCCGAGCGCGTCGACAACGAAGACTTCTGGAGCACCGACTGCGACATCCTGATCCCGGCCGCGCTCGAAGGCCAGATCACGGTGGAGCGCGCCCAGCGCATCAAGGCCAAGCTGGTGCTCGAGGGCGCCAACGGCCCCACGCTGCCCGAGGCCGACGACGTGCTGCGCGAGCGCGGCGTCCTGGTGGTGCCCGACGTGATCTGCAACGCCGGCGGCGTGACGGTGAGCTACTTCGAGTGGGTGCAGGACTTCTCCAGCTTCTTCTGGAGCGAGGACGAGATCAACGTGCGGCTCGACAAGATCATGGTCGACGCGCTGCGCCACATCTGGGACACGGCCGACAGGCACAAGATCACCTTGCGCACCGCGACCTTCGCGGTGGCCTGCGAGCGCATTCTCATCGCTCGCGAGGAGCGAGGCCTCTACCCTTGAGCTGACGCGGCGAGGGGCGCTTCCACCACGCAGCGGTTGCGCCCTTCCGTCTTGCCGCGGTACATGGCGGCATCGGCGCGCGCGATGGCGTCTTCGAGCGATTCGCCGTCGCGCAGGCTGCTCACGCCCAGCGTGACGCTCAGCGCCGGCACGTGCGCCGCCACGCTGATCTGCTGCACCGCCACGCGCACCCGCTCGGCCACGCGCAGGGCGGCGTCCAGCTCGGTCTCGGGCAGCACGACCAGGAACTCCTCGCCACCCCAGCGGCCGACGATGTCGCTCTCACGCGTGGCCGACTTGATGGCGCGCGCCACGCGGGCCAGCGCGCGGTCACCGACGTCGTGGCCCAGGCGGTCGTTGATGGCCTTGAAGTGGTCCACGTCGCCCAGCATCAGGCACAGCGGCGTGCCGTCGCGGCGGCGGCGGCCCAGCTGGTGTTGCGCCACCTGCAGCATGTGGCGGCGATTGGCCAGGCCGGTGAGCACGTCCGTGGACGCGAGGTCGCGCAGGCGGCTCTCGGCGCGCACCACCGCGCCGAAGTAGTAGTGCGCGAGGTGGGCCAGCAAGGTGAGCGTGGCCGCAATGTTGAAGTAGCGCACCGCGTCGAGTGCCACGGCGGAGATGGGGCTGAGCGGCTGGTGCCGGTGCGCGAACGCATCGAGCCCGATGTAGAAGCCCGCCACGGCCAAGCCCAGCACCACCTTGCGATGCAAGCGGCGGCCCGGGCTCACGAACACCAGCGGCATCATCAGCAGGATGTAGTAGTGGAAGCCGCTGTCCCAGCCGACCACCGCCGTGGCGGCCCAGGCATGCAGCAGCAGCTCGGCCCACATCAGCAGGGTCGCGGCGACGTTGCGGTGCGCCCTGAGCAGGCGGTAGGCCGCCGCGTACATGCCGATGCTGACGAGGTTGGCCCACACGAGCAGCGGCGCACCCAGCAGCAGGAAGACCACGCTGAAGGCCCCATGCACCAGCGCGGCGGCCAGCGCAGCGCGCGTCAGAGCCTGCCAATAGGAGCGGCCACTGTGCCTGTCGGCCACAGGCAGCGCGGCCTCTTCACCGAAGACAGGCGGGCGTGTGGCCGGGGACGACGCAGACATGGCCGAATTCTCGTCCGCCCCCTGCCTTATGCGGCCGCGCCCCGGCGCCGAGTGCCAACTGCCGCACACCCGCAGCGCGACCAATTGCACACAAGCCGCGCAAACGCGCGCCCTGTGGCTTTCAACGCATCAACGCGTACTGCAGCGCCACGCCTGCGAAGACCGCGAAGCCCAGCCAGTGGTTGAGCCGGAAGGCGCGAAAGCAGCCTTCGCGCGTGCGCCCGCGGATCAGCGTGTAGTGCCACGCCGCGATGCCGGCGGCCACCGCCAAGCCGGCAAAGTACGGCCAGCCCAGGGCCAGCTGCACGCCGACCGCCGCCCACACCGCAACGAAGATCGCATAGAAGGCCATCACGCCCGCCACGTCGAACCGGCCCAGCGTGATGGCCGAGGTGCGGATGCCGATCTTCAGGTCGTCGTCGCGGTCGACCATGGCGTACTCGGTGTCGTAGGCCAGCACCCAGAAGAGGTTGCCCAACAGCAGCACCCAGGCCAGCGCCGGCACCTCGCCGCGCACCGCCGCAAACGCCATCGGGATGCCGAAGCTGAAAGCCACGCCCAGCACCGCCTGCGGCATGGAGAAGAAGCGCTTGGTGAAGGGGTAGAAGATGCTCACCGCCAGCGCCGCGAAGCTCCACGCAATGGTGACCGCGTTGGTGGTGAGCACCAGCAGAAAGGCGATGAAGGCGAGCACCGCGCCGAAGACGAGCGCCGCCTTCGGGCTGATGGCGCCGCTGGTGACGGGGCGCTGGGCGGTGCGCTTCACGTGCTTGTCGAAGTCGCGGTCGGCCACGTCGTTGACGGCGCAGCCGGCGCTGCGCATGAGGAAGGTGCCGAGCACGAAGACCGCCAGCAGGTGCCAGCCGGGGAAGCCGCCGGCCGCGATCCACAGCGCCGACAAGGTAGGCCAGAGCAGCAGGTAGCTGCCGGCCGGGCGGTCCCAGCGGATCAGGTCAAGGTAGAGCGCGAGGCGTGACGGTGCAGCGGCAGTCGGGGCGGTCATGCCGCAAGTCTAGGGTTTCGGACGGCGCTTCCAGGCCTCCAGGAAGGCGAGCGTGACCGCCGCTTCATTGGCCTCGGCCAGGCCGCTGGAGAAGAGCGCGCCCACGTCGGCGTTGAACTCGGTGGCGCCGGCCAGGTCGCTCAGGCTGCGGAAGGCGATGTAGGGCACGCCGTTGCTGCGCGCGACGTGGGCCAGCGCGGCGGTCTCCATGTCGACGGTCTCGGCCTGCAGCGTGTCGGCCAGGTAGCGGCGGTACTCCGCGTTGGCGAGGAAGGCCGTGCCCGACACGCCCCGCCCGCCGACCAGCAGGCGCGGTGTCTCGCCCACGCAGGCGCCGCGCGGGCCGCAGCGTTCGAGCGGCGGCTTGAGCGTGCGTGCCACCTGCAGCATCTCGGCATCGGCGGGGTAGTCGAGGCGGAACTCGCCCTGCGGTGCGCTCGCATCGTTCAGCACATGGTTCTCGCGGACGAACCAGCCCTGGTAGGGCGGCTGGGCGGCGAGCTTGAGGCCGAGACAACCCACGTCACCCGCACTGCCGCACGGGCTGGGGGTCTGGCCGTCCGCGTTCCAGTACACCTCCATCGGCATGGCCCAGCGGTCGGGCACGGTCACGTCGCCCACACGGTGCGCCGGGTTGATGCCGCCGGCGATGCCACTCATCACCAGCCGCTCGATGCGGAAGTGGTCGAGCAGCTGCTGCGTCGTCATGGCCGCGTTGATCATGCTCACGCCGCTGAGCACGATCACCACGCGGTTGCCGCGCAGCGTGCCGGTGGTGTAGCGCTTGCCGTGGATGGTCCACACGCGCTTGGCCGTGGTCTGCGCGAGCAGGATGTCGGCCTCGGCGCCGAAGGCCGAGACGATGCCGATGCGCGGCGTGCACTCGCTGAGGCAGCGGCGCGGCGCCGGTTCCGCAGCCGCTGCCGGCATGGACAGCGCGACGGCCAGGGCGAGCAGCCAGGCCTTCACCCGGACACCCCCACGCCATTGGCCATCAGCGAGGCCGACAAGAGCAGGCCCAGCAACAGAAGCATTTCGGCCACCAGGCTGCGCGAGATCAGCTTGTGCTGTGCCTCGCTGACTTGCGGTGCACGACCGGCCTTGAGCTCAGGCGCCCAGCGGATGAAGCGGACGGTGGGGTAGATCGAGATCAGCCCGATCAGGACGAAGAGCGTGAGCTTGGCGTGGAAGAAGGGGCTGTGCAGGTAGAAGGCCCAGCCCTTCTCGAAGCTGTAGGCCCGCACGAAGCCCACCACCAGCAGCCCCATCGCGAAGAGGCCATACAGGCGGTCGGCCACCGCCAGGCGCCGCGCCTCGGCCACGGTGGGCGTGCGGCTGTAGGTGAACCACTCGAAGAAGAGCGTGGCCGCGATGCCGAAGGCCGCGATGAAGTGGAGGTAGGCGATCAGCGACTTGGCAAGCATGAGGCGGGCTCCGGTGTCGGGGTGGGCCCGACTGTGCCGGCGAAGCCGCAGCCCTGCAACCGCGGGCCGATGAAGCACCGCCCCGCAGTGCCACCCGTCATTCGAGCCGGGCGGCGGTCTTGCGCGTGGTCGTCAGCACGAAGTCGTGCACGCGCTCCACCAGCAGCGCGGCGCTGTGCGGCAGCGCGGGCTTCAACGACTGCACAGCCTCGTCCACGGCGGCGGGCATCTTGCGCGCCAGCTCCTGCGCCAGCTGGAGCACGAAGGACGGCTTCACCTGGATCACCCGGGCCATTTCACGCACGTGAGCCTGCGTCACCTGGCCGGGCATCACCTCGCCGCCGATGCTGAAGGCGAACTCCTGCGACAGGCCGGGGTAGATGCGGGTGCACATCAAGTCGTAGAACGGCGTGAGCAGCACACCTCGCCCCGGCATGCGGTACATCGACAGGTTCTTGGCATGGCTGTCGTTGTTGCCGGTGTAGAGGTTGAAGAAGATCCACTGCAGAAAGTGGCGCAGGTCCACCGCCGGCTGCGTGCTGTAGGTGCGGATGAGCGCAGCGCAGGCCTCGATGCCCGGGCCGCCTTCCTTTTCGTACTTCTTCTCCGACACGGTGCCGCTGAGTTGGCACAGGTCGTACTGCACCAGGCGCGTCAGCCGGCCGCCGGCCGCCGGCTGGCGGTCGAAACGCTTGACGATGCAGGCGCGGGTGGTCGGCTCATAGAACACCTGTGCGGTCGGCAACCCGCACCGCTCGGCGACGAGCATGGTGAGCGCCTCGTTGGCGGCCGACTCCCACACCTTGGCCAGGCGCTTGATGTCCGGCTTGAGGATGTGGGTGGACGGCGAGGTGCCTTGTGGCAGCTGCGGCACACCATCGTCAAAGAGGGCAATGGAGGCCTTGTCCTGTGCGCCGGCCAGCGAAATGCGCGCGCCTTCGCTCTTGATGTCGATGGCCGAGGCGGCGTCGAGCGTGGCACGCAGCTCGGCCCAGGTGGTGGGCTTGTACGAGGGGGGCTGCGGGCGCTGTCCCGCAGGCAGGATGATGAAGCCGCCGGCGGTATCGCCCGCCACCTCCAGCAGCAGCGAGAACAGGGTCGAGGCCTTCTTCTGCTCTGCGATGTAGGTGCGCAGCTCGCCTTCGGGCAGCAGGTTCTCGAAGAAGGCCTGCACCGCCGGCGCGCTGCTGCGCCCGGGCGCCAGGGGAATGGCGGCCAGGGGCATGGGTTCGGCGCGTACCAGCCAGCTTGCGGCGTACTCGAAGGCGGGAGGCGATGCGTCGTGCAGCACACCCACCAGTTCGTCGCCGAAGTAGACGTCGAGCTGTACCGGCCGCTCCATCACAGGCCCTGCACCGACTTGGGCCGCACCACCAGTTCGAGCCCGAGCAGGTCCAGCACCTGCAGCACCTTCTGCAGCTGCACCGTGGGCTTGCCACGCTCCAGCTCCACGATGAAGCGGTTGCCGGTGTTGCCCAGGCCCGCCACGTCCAACTGCTTCAGCGCGAGCTGCTTGCGCTGCCGCTTGATCAGCTCGCCCAGGGATGCCGTGGACCGGACCACCGCCTCTCGCGCAACGCCGTTACCGACCGGGAATTTTTCAGCACTGGGATGCATTGGCAGGCTCCTGAATTACCTATCGGTCACTTTATCCTGCAATCCATCCGGACGGCAAGAGAAAATTACTGAAAGGTAATTTTCAGGCAGTGGCGAGCGGTTTGACCCTAAAAATGCCCGCCCGGTAACTCGCCGCGCACCACCTCAGCCATCCAACTGCTTCTGGAAGACCAGGCCCGCATGCTCGCGCAACGCATGGAACTTGATCTTGGGCCAGTTCTCCTGCATCGCCCGCAGCTCGCCTGCGTACTCCAGCAGCACGCAGGCCGCATCGACCGCATCGAGCGCCACGCGGTGGTCATTGGCGTCGATGAAGCGCTTGAGCTCCTTCTCGCCGCCATCGGCCTCGTCGCAGGTCACCCAGCGCGCCACGTTGTAGCGCGCCGGCATGATGCGCGCCTTCACGCCGTACTCGTGCTCCAGGCGGTGCGCCACCACCTCGAACTGCAGCTGCCCGACCGCGCCCAGCAGCAGCACGCTGCCGGCCACCGGGCGAAAGACCTGGATCGCGCCCTCTTCACCGAGCTGGGTGAGGCCGGCGCGCAGCTGCTTGGTCTTGAGCGGGTCGGCCACTTCGACGCTTCTGAACATTTCCGGCGCGAAGAAAGGCAGGCCGGTGTACTGCAGGGCCTCGCCTTCGGTGATGGTGTCGCCCAGCTGCAGCACGCCGTGGTTGGGGATGCCGATGATGTCGCCGGCGAAGGCTTCGTCGAGCAGCTCGCGCTTCTGGCTCATGAAGGTGACGACCGTGTTCGGCCTCAGCGTCTTGCCCGAACGCACCACCTTCAGGTTCATGCCGCGCTCGAAACGGCCCGAGGCCACGCGCACGAAGGCGATGCGGTCGCGGTGCGCCGGGTCCATGTTGGCCTGGATCTTGAAGACGACGCCGGTGAACTTCTTTTCGTCCGGGTGCACCGTGCGCTGGATGGCGGCGCGTTCGCCGGGCGGGGGAGCGAGGTCAACCAGCGCATCCAGCACCTCGCGAACGCCGAAGTTGTTGACGGCCGAGCCGAAGAACATCGGCGTCTGGTGGCCCGCGAGGAAGGCCTCGTGGTCGAACTGCGGCGCGGCCTCCTGCACGAGCTCGATCTCACCGCGCGCCTGCTCGAACTGCATGCCGAAGCGTTCGGCATACGCCGGGTTGTCGAGCCCGGCGAGGATCTCGTCGCCGTTGTCACTCTTGCCGGTGACTCGGTCCTCGCCGGGGCTGAACACGCGCATCTGCTTCTCGCGCAGGTCCATCACGCCGTGGAACTGCTTGCCCATGCCCACCGGCCAGGTGAAGGGCACCACGCCCATGCCCAGCTCGCGCTCGATCTCGTCCATCAGCGTGAGCGGCTCCTGCACCTCGCGGTCCATCTTGTTGACGAAGGTGAGGATGGGCGTGTTGCGCGCGCGGCAGACCTGCAGCAGGCGCCGCGTCTGCGGCTCCACGCCGTTGGCGGCGTCGATCACCATCAGCGCCGCGTCCACCGCGGTGAGCACGCGGTAGGTGTCTTCGGAGAAGTCCTGGTGGCCCGGGGTGTCGAGCAGGTTGATGACGCAGTCGCGGTACTCCATCTGCATCACGGATGACGCCACCGAGATGCCGCGCTGCTTCTCGATCTCCATCCAGTCCGACGTGGCATGCCGCGAGGCCTTGCGCGCCTTCACGCTGCCCGCGATCTGGATCGCGCCCGAGAACAGCAGCAGCTTCTCGGTGAGCGTGGTCTTGCCGGCGTCGGGGTGGGAGATAATGGCGAAGGTGCGCCGCCGCGCCACTTCGGCCTGGAGATCGGACATGGGCGGGTGTCTAGCGGAGCCGGCCCGCCGCGGCAACCCGCGCAGTCGCCGGCAAGCGAACGGCGGCTCGGGCCTCCCGGGAGTTTGTGCTATAGATCGAGCCTGGAGACGGGACGATGACGCTGATCGTGAAGAGGCCCGAAG
>NZ_DASSRA010000305.1:0-10034 GCF_035702065.1 Rhizobacter sp. | reverse complement strand
ACCCCGGCCGCGACCGCTCGCGCGGCCTGGGCATGGGCCTGGCCATCGTCAAGCGCCTGGTGCTGCTGATGGGGCACCAGCTCGAAGTGGCCTCCAAGCCGGGGCGTGGCACGGTGTTTCGCATCCTCATCAAGGCGACCGAGTTCGACGAGATGGACAACCTGCTCGTGGCGGCCGACACCGTGCCCTCGCCCATCGACTCCACCCGCACCCTGCTGCTCATCGACGACGAGGAGAGCATCCGCGTGGGCATGAGCGAGCTGCTGCAGACCTGGGGCTACCACGTGCTCACCGCCGCCACGATCCAGGAGGCCTGCACCGAGGTGCGGCGCCACGCCGGCGTGATCGACATGGTGCTCTCCGACCTGCGCCTGGCCAACGAAGAAGACGGCATTGACGCCATCGAGCGCGTGCGGGCTGTCTACGGCGCCCCGCTGCCCGCCCTGCTGATCACCGGCGACACCTCACCCGACGAGGTGAAACGCGTGCACAGCAGCGGCCACCAGGTGCTGTTCAAGCCCGTGCGCACGCGCGAGCTGCACGCGGTGCTGCGCAGCGTGCCGTAAGGGCTGGCGGGCGGGTCATCAAGCGGGTGGACGGCCAGATGACTTTCGGCTGATGTAAGCGGGCGCCCCGCTCCATACAGTCCGCTCATCGTGACCCAACGCCCCACCGAGCGCACCGCATGAACGCCCTTCCCGTCGAGGATCTGCTGGCCCCTCTCGGCGACGATTCCCCTTGCGGTGCCGACCTGGCCTACGACCCGGCCTTCCTGGCGCTCGAAGAAGCCTCCCGCGGCAAGCCCGAGCAGCAGTTCGGCGACACCGTGGTCGCGGCCCAAGAGCCCGACTGGCGCGTGGTGCACGAGCAAGCCATGGCGCTGGCCGGCCGCACCCGCGACCTGCGCGTGGCCGTGCTGCTGGCCCGCGCCAGCGCCCGGCTGCAAGGCGTGGTGGCCTACACCAGCTCCTTGTCGCTGGTGGCCGGGCTGCTCGAACGCCACTGGGAGCGCGTCTACCCCCAGCTCGACGCCGACGACAACAACGATCCCACCATGCGCCTGAATGCGCTGGCCCCGCTGGTCGATGCCGACGCCGGCCTGGCTGACCTGCGCGCCGCGGCCATCGGCTCCGGCCGCCCGGCATTGACCGTGCGGCAGGTCGAGCTGGCCTCCGGCAAGGCCGAGCCCCTGCCCAGCGAATCGGTGCCCACCCTCGAAGGCGTGCTGCAAGGCCTGCAGGCGGCCGAAGCGCAAGACGCCGGCACGCTGGCCGCCCTCAAACAAGCCCAGGCCGAGGTAAAGCGCATCGAAGCCCTGCTCATCGACAAGGTCGGTGGTGCCCAGGGCCCCGAACTGCGGCCCCTGCGCGTGCTGACCCAGGCGCTGGCCAGCGTGGCCGCTCAGGCCGATGGCAGCGGCGAAGCGGCCAACGATGCCAACGACAACACCGCCGCCGGCAGCGCAGCCGCACGCAGCACGCCCGGCGCCCTGCAAAGCCGCGAAGACGTGAACCGCCTGCTCGACCGCGCCTGCGAGTGGCTGGAACGCAACGAGCCCACCAACCCCGCACCCTTGCTGATCCGCCGCGCGCAGCGGCTGATGGGCAAGAGCTTCCTCGAGATCATCAGAGACCTGGCGCCTGCCGGCATCGACCAGATCGAAAACATCGCCGGCAACAGCAACCAGTAGTCGTCATTCCTTCATCCAGCGCAGAGGAGTTACACCATGGCCACCAGCAGTCAGAAGTTCATCGCCCGCAACCGCGCGCCGCGCGTCCAGATCGAGTACGACGTGGAGCTCTACGGCGCCGAAAAGAAGGTGCAGCTGCCCTTCGTGATGGGCGTGCTGTCTGACCTGTCGGGCAAGCCGACCGAACCGCTGCCCCCGGTGGCCGAGCGCAAGCTGCTCGATTTCGACGTCGACAACTTCGACAGCCGCATGAAGTCCATGAAGCCGCGCGTGGCCTTCCAGGTGCCCAACACGCTCACTGGCGAAGGCAACCTCTCGGTCGACATCACCTTCGAGAGCATGGACGACTTCTCGCCCGCCGCCGTGGCGCGCAAGGTCGATTCGCTGAACCAGCTGCTCACGGCCCGCCAGCAGCTCTCCAACCTCATCACCTACATGGATGGCAAGACCGGCGCCGAGGAGCTGCTGGCCAAGGTGGTGAAGGACCCGGCACTGCTCGCCAGCCTCGCCAGCGCCAAGAAGACCACCGACGAACCCAAGGCCGAGTAAGCCGGAACAAGAACCTGACGGAGAACCAAGATGGCAGAAACACAAGGTCAATCTTCCGCACTGCAAGGCGTCGAATTCCAGGGTGGCGATTTCGCCAGCCTGCTCAAGAAAGAGTTCAAGCCCAAGAGCGACGAAGCCAAGTCGGCCGTCGAGAACGCCGTGCTCACGCTGGCGCAACAGGCGCTGGCCAACACCGCCGTGATCGGCAGCGACGTGGTCGCCTCGATCGAGGCCATGATCGCCGAGCTCGACCAGAAGCTCAGCGCGCAGATCAACCAGATCCTGCACCACGCCGACTTCCAGCAGATCGAGAGCGCCTGGCGCGGCCTGCACCACCTCGTCAACAACACCGAAACCGACGAGATGCTGAAGATCCGCGTGATGAACATCAGCAAGAACGAACTCGGCAAGACCCTCAAGCGCTACAAGGGCACCGCCTGGGACCAGAGCCCGATCTTCAAGAAGGTCTACGAAGAAGAGTTCGGCCAGTTCGGCGGCGAGCCCTTCGGCTGCCTGGTCGGCGACTACTACTTCGACCACAGCCCGCCCGACGTGGAGCTGCTGGGCGAGATGTCCAAGGTGGCCGCAGCGGCCCACACGCCCTTCATCGCCGCCGGCGCGCCCACGCTGATGCAGATGGAGTCGTGGCAGGAACTCGCCAACCCGCGCGACCTGACCAAGATCTTCACCACGCCCGAGTACGCCTCGTGGCGCTCGCTGCGCGAGTCCGACGACGCGCGCTACATCGGCCTGGCCATGCCGCGCTTCCTGGCACGCCTGCCCTACGGCGCGAAGACCAGCCCGGTCGAAGAGTTCAACTTCGAGGAAGACACCGCCAACGCCGACCACACCAAGTACACCTGGGCCAACTCGGCCTACGCGATGGCGGTCAACATCAACCGCTCGTTCAAGCTGTACGGCTGGTGCTCGCGCATCCGCGGCATCGAATCCGGCGGTGCGGTCGAAGGCCTGCCCACGCACACCTTCCCCACCGACGACGGTGGCGTCGACATGAAGTGCCCCACCGAGATCGCCATCAGCGACCGCCGCGAGGCCGAACTCGCCAAGAACGGCTTCATGCCGCTGGTGCACCGAAAGAACTCCGACTTCGCGGCCTTCATCGGCGCCCAGTCGCTGCAAAAGCCCTTCGAGTACGACGACCCCGACGCCACCGCCAATGCCAACCTGGCGGCCCGACTGCCCTACCTGTTCGCCACCTGCCGCTTCGCGCACTACCTCAAGTGCATCGTGCGCGACAAGGTGGGCTCCTTCAAGGAGCGCGACGACATGGCCAAGTGGCTCAACGGCTGGATCATGAACTACGTCGACGGCGACCCCGCCAACTCGTCCGAGACCACCAAGGCGCAAAAGCCCCTGGCCGCCGCCGAGGTGACCGTCGAAGAGATCCCCGGCAACCCCGGCTACTACAGCTCCAAGTTCTTCTTGCGGCCGCACTACCAGCTCGAAGGGCTGACGGTGTCGCTGCGCCTGGTGTCCAAACTGCCATCACAGAAGCAGGCCTGAACGACGTCGCTCACTGCGCCCTTTCGTCACGTTTCGCGTCCCCTTACCAGCACCAAGTCTGTTCAACAACTCTGAGCTCAAGGAGAGATTCACATGTCATCCATCGACACCCACATCAAGTTTGCCGGCGTGGACGGCGAGTCGACCCACAAGGACCACAAAGGCGAGATCGAGGTCTTGTCCTGGACCTGGGGCGTCGCCAACGATTCCATCGGCGCCGGTGGCGGCTCCGGCAAGGGCAAGGCCCAGCCGGGCGACTTCCACATCACCCACCTGTACGACAAGGGCTCGCCCGTGCTCGCCAAGTACTGCGCCTCGGGCAAGCACTTCCCCGAAGTGACCATGACGTCTCGCAAGGCCGGCGAAGGCCAGAAAGACTTCCTGGTGATCAAGTTCAAGGAGGTGTTCATCAAGTCGGTGCAGCCCTCGGGCAGCTCCGGCGGCGACATCGTCGAGAGCGTGACCTTCGCCTACAAGCAGATCGACTTCGCCTACAAGGCGCAAGACGACAAGGGTGGCCTCACCGGCGAGGTGAAGTTCGGGTGGAACAACGCCACCACCGAGATCACCTGATCTTTCGCCCCACGCCGCTTCGTCCATCACCACAACACCGTTCGGGGACACCCCGAACGGCCCCCATCCTGCAGGTTGAGGAGAGACACCCATGGCCATCACCGCCGAGACCGTGCAGGGCATTGCCAAGCTTCACCCCGATGGCGTGAGCATCGACCTGAACACCGGCCGCATCCTGACGGGCACGGGTTTCTGCGTCGCCTACGCCGCCACGCAGGACAACCACAACTTCACCGGGTTGCAGCTCAGCATGCAGCACGCCCTGGGCCCAAGCGGCTCGGGAATCATCGGTGCCTGGACCACCGGCCCCGACACCTACTACGACAGCGTCAAGAAGTACATCACCCGCGAAAGCGCCGTCCAGGCCGCCATCAAGGAAGAGCAGATCGCGGTCTACAACCTCCAGGCCGGCAAGGTCGAGAACATCATGACGCCGCTCGAACCGGGCGACCCCAAGGTCGTCAACGGCTCGCCGGGGAGCTTCAACCCGGCGCTGGCCACCGGCAGGAAACGCGCGCAAACCGTCTGAGGCGCGTGCCCGACTGCCCCACCCCTAGCCTTTGCCGAGGTCTCCCATGCCAGCCTCCATGCCCTCCGCGCTGCCCGGCGCAGCCGACATCTACCTGAGCGTCCAAACCAAGCGTGCCGGCAAGGTGAAAGGCGAAGCGATCACGCCCGGCCATGAAGACGACATCGTCCTCAAGGGCTGGCACTGGGGCGTGGCGGCATCGGCCGCACTGGGCTCGGCCCAGGCCACCGGCCGGCGTGCCTACAAGGGGCTGACGGTCGTCAAGCAGATCGACGCGGCCACCACCGCGCTCATGGCGGCGCTCGCCACCAACGACGAGGTGAAGGAGGCCAAGCTCACCATGCGCAAGGCCGGCTCCGAGCAGATCGATTACTTCCTCATCACGCTGCAGAAGGCCCGCGTGACCGCCGTCGACCACGCCACCGACGAGCACGGCAACACGCTGGAGACCGTGACGCTGCAGTTCCAGAAGGTCTCGGTCGAGTACCGACCGCAGAAGTCCGCGGGCGGGCGCGGTGCCTCGCTCACCTTCGAAGACGAAATCCTTCCCGCCTGATCACCATGGCCAGCGCCCAGGAACTCCTCGCCGCCGGCGACCCGCATGCCGCACTGCAGGCCCTGCAGCAGCAGGTGCGCGAGAAGCCCAGTGACGCCAAGCTGCGCGTCTTCCTGTTCCAGCTGCTGTCGGTGCTGGGCCAGTGGGAGCGCGCCATGGCGCAGCTCGTCGTGTGCGGCGAGCTCGACCCCCTCACGCTCGCCATGGTCAACACCTACAGCGAGGCCATCAAGTGCGAAGCCGTGCGCAGCGCGGTGTTCGCCGGCAAGACCACGCCGGTCGTCTTCGGCCAGCCCACCGCCTGGATGGCCATGCTGATCGAGGCGTTGAGCCAGGACGGCCAGGGCCAGCCCGCGCAGGCCCAGCGCCTGCGTGCCGACGCCTTCGAGCAGGCGCCCGCCACTGCCGGCAGCCTCAACGGCGAGGCCTTCGACTGGATCGCTGACGCCGACTCGCGCCTCGGCCCGGTGCTGGAGGTGGTGCTCAACGGCCGCTACACCTGGGTGCCCTTCAACGCGCTCTCGGCCATCACGGTCGAAGCGCCCGAAGACCTGCGCGACATGGTCTGGGCCCCGGTGCACCTCACCTTCGGCAATGGCGGCGACTCCGTGGCGCTGGTGCCGACCTGCTACCCCGGCACGCGCGAGCAGCCCGACGGCAAGCTCAAGCTCGCCCGCGCCACCGAGTGGCTGCCTTGCGGCCCCGACCAGTACGCCGGCCTTGGCCAGCGGGTGCTCTCGACCAGCAGCGCCGAACTCGGGCTGCTGGAAGCGCGCGAGATCAAGCTCACGCCCTCGTCATGAACCTGCGTGATCGACTGCAACCGGCTTTGCTGGATCGGCTGACCGATCTCGCACCGCATTCCCAGGTGGAAGCCGAAGACGCCCGCGTGATGAACAAGGCACAGATCCGCGAGGCGGTGCTGCGCGACCTCTCCTGGCTGCTCAACTCCGTGCAGCCGCTGGGCAAGATCGCCGCCACGCTCTACCCGCAGGCCGCCGAGTCGGTGCTCAACTTCGGCCTGCCGGCCATGTCGGGACAGCTCGCCTCGCGCGTGGACGTGAGCCAGCTGGAGCGCACCATCAAGCAGGCCATCCTGCGCTTCGAGCCGCGCGTGATGGAAGACTCGCTGCAGGTGAAGGCGCTCGACGCCTCCAGCGTGCTCGACACCCACAACGTGATCGAGTTCGAGATCCACGGCTTCATGTGGGCGCAGCCCGTGCCGCTGGAACTGCTGCTGCGCACCCAGCTCGACCTCGAAGCCGGCCAGGTGGAAGTGCGCGACATGGGCAGCGGCACCCCGGTTCGCCGTCACCCCTGACGCCCAAGGCCGCCCATGGACCCGAACCTCCTGCGCCACTACAACGACGAGCTGACCCACCTGCGCGAGGTGGGCGCCGAGTTCGCGGCCGAGTTCCCCAAGATCGCAGCCCGCCTTTCGCTCGACGGGCTGGAGGTGACCGACCCGTATGTGGAGCGCCTGCTCGAAGGCTTTGCCTTCCTGGCTGCGCGGGTGCAGCTCAAGATCGAGGCCGAGCACCCGCGCTTCGTTCAACATCTGCTGGAAACGGTGTACCCCGGCTTCCTGTCTCCCGTGCCGTCGATGACGATCGTGCGCATGCGGCCCGACCCGTTGGACCCGAACCTCGCCCGCGGCTTCACCGTCAAGCGCGGCAGTGCGCTCACCAGCGAGCTGACGCGCGGCCAGGGCACGCGCTGCGAGTTCCGCACCGCGCACGACGTGACGCTGTGGCCGATCGAGATCGAGTCGGTGCAGTACTTCACCCACGCCCCCGACCTGCCGCTGACCCACCTGCCGGTGGCGCGGCAACTGCGCGGCGGCCTGCGCATCAAGCTCAAGCTGCACGGCGGGCTCAAGTTCAAGCAGCTCAAGCTCGACCGGTTGGCCTTCCACATCTCGGCACCGGACGACGTGGCCTTTCGCCTGCACGAGCTGGTGCTGGGCAACACACTGGGCACCTGGCTGGGAACCGGCTCGGCAGACACCAAGCGCAGCCCCACCGCGGCCTTCTCCGACGGCGACTCGCTGCAGCCCATGGGCTACGACGACGATCAGGCCTTGCTGCCCGAGACGCTGCGCGGCTTCAGCGGGCACCGCCTGCTGCAGGAGCTGTCGGCCATGCCGCAGCGCTTTCTCTTCTTCGAGGTCAACGATCTCGCACGCCGCCTGGCCACCGTGGATGGCGCCGAGGCCGAGATCGTTCTTCTTTTCTCGCGCGGGGAGGCCGCCCTTGAATCGCTGGTGGACGCCGGCAGCCTCGCGCTCTTTTGTACCCCCGCCGTCAATCTGTTTCCCAAGCGGCTGGATCGCATCCAGCTCGGCACGGGCAGTTGGGAGCACCATGTGGTGCCCGACCGCACGCGGCCGATGGACTATGAAGTCCATACCCTGGAATCGGTGACGGGTTACGGCATCGCCCAGGTGGCGGAACAGCGCTTCCTGCCCCTGTACGCGAGCTTCCACGACGCCCCGCGCAGCCACGCCGCCTACTTCACCGTGCGGCGCGAACCGCGCCTGCTGTCGTCGCGCCAGCGGCAGGACGGGCCGCGCTCTGCCTACGTCGGGCAGGAGGTGTTCGTCTCGCTGGTCGACCCGCAGAACGCGCCTTACCGCGAAGACATCCGCCAGCTGTCACTCAGCGCGCTGGTGACCAACCGCGACCTGCCCACCCTGCTGCCCGGCAGTGCCACCACCTGGGTGCTCGACGCCGCGGGGCCGGCCGGGCGCATCGAGACGCTGCGCGGCCCCACGCGTCCGGTACAGCGCCTGGCGCGTGGCGACGTGGGCTGGTCCATGGTGAGCCTGCTCACGCTCAACTACCTGAGCATCGCCGGTGAAGACCCGAAGCGCGCCGCCTCGGCGCTGCGCACCCTGCTCTCCCTGCACGGCCCCGAGCAGGACGTGGCCTGGTCCAAGCAGGTCGACAGCATCCAGTGGCTGGAGGCCAAGTCGGTGGTGCGCCGCCTGCCCTTCCCCGGCCCGCTGACCTTCGGCTGCGGCGTGGAGGTGACGGCGCTGGTCGACGAGCTCGGCTTCCAGGGGTCGAGTGCCTTCCTGCTCGGCCAGGTGCTTGACCGCTTCTTCGCAAGGCACGCGGCGGCCAACAGCTTCTGCGAAACGGTGCTGCGCTCCGCCTCGCGCGGCGAGATCATGCGCTGCAAACCGCGCATCGGCGCCCATGCTGTGCTCTGATCCTCATGGCGAACCTCCGACCGCTCAGGCTGAGGTATCGAAGCCCCGCGCGACCTCCCGCACGGCCCTTCGATACCTCAGGGTGAACGGTTGTTGACGGGCCGGCATCCACATGAAAGCCGACTCACCCCTCCTGCACCAGCGCCGAGAGCGCCTCTTTCAGCGCCTGGAGGCCGAGCCCTGGGCGCACGACTTCTTTGCCGTGCTGCGCGAGATCGAGTCGCTCGCGCCCAATGCGCCACGGCTGGGCAGCGCGCTGCGCCCCGGTGCCGAACCGATCCGCCTGGGGCAGGACCCGGAGCTCGACTTCGCCCCCGCGGGCCTGATGTCGTTCAAGCCTGCCGGCAAGACGCCGCCGCGCCTGGGCGCCCGCTTCTTCGGCCTGTTCGGCCCCATGGGCCCGCTGCCGCTGCACATCACCGAGTACGCACGCGACCGCCTGCGCAACCATGCCGACCCGACGCTGGCGCGCTTTGCCGATGTGTTCCACCACCGCGCGCTGCTGCTCTTCTACCGCGCCTGGGCGCAGAGCCAACCCGCGGTGCAGGCCGACCGGCCCGCCGACGACCAGTTCGCCAAATGGGTGAGCGCGCTGTTCGGCCAGGCGCCGGCACCGCTTCGCCAGGCCGATTCGATCCCCGACACCGCCAAGCGCTTCGCAGCGGGCCACCTGGCGCGGCCCACGCGCAACCCCGAGACCATCGTCAAGGTGTTGCGCCAGTACTTCCAGGTGCCCATCCGCATCGAGCCCTATGTGGGCCACTGGCTGCCGCTGCGCAGCGAAGACCGCAGCCGCCTCGGCAGACCCGGCGCGCGCCGCAGCGCGCCGCTGGGCGTGTCGGTCGTGGCCGGCTCCAAGGTGTGGGACCGGCAGTACAAGCTGCGCCTGCACATCGGCCCGCTCACGCTGGCGCAGTACCAGCAGTTCCTGCCCGGCCAGCCGGCGCTGACCGAGTTGCGCGACTGGATGCGCCAGCTGCTCGGCTTCGACATGCTGTGGGACGTGCAGCTCGTGCTCCAGGGCAGCGAGGTGCCGGCGCTGGGCATGAACCGCACGACCGCCCTCGGCCGCAGCACCTGGTTGGGCCGCAAGACTCCGCACCCCGACCGCGGCGAACTGCGGCTGCGGCCGCAAGACATCCGTCATCCCGGCGCACGCCGGGATCCAGAGCTCATACCCGCCCAAGCATCACCACCAGTGGATCCCGGCGTACGCCGGGATGACGCATTCCAGGGAGTTCACCATGGCTGAAATCAGTCGCGCCGCCCTCTTCGGCAAGCTCAACCCGCTGGCCTACAAGGCCATCGAAGGCGCCACCGTGTTCTGCAAGCTGCTCGGCAACCCCTACGTCGAGCTGCAGCACTGGTTCTTCCAGATCCTGCAGGCGCAAGACTCCGA
>NZ_DASSRA010000304.1:0-2249 GCF_035702065.1 Rhizobacter sp. | reverse complement strand
GCGCAGGCTCAAGCCCTCTTGCCCGGCTCCGAGCAGCGTCGGCTGGGCTTCAACCAGCAGCGCGATGGCCTCGGCCCGGCGTTGCTCGGCGCTGAGGATCTCGGCCATGGCGACCACCAGCGTGACGCGCTCGTCGGGCACCTGCACGCCGTGGTTCTCGCTGCGCGCACGCTCGACCAACTGGCGGCCGAGCGTCAGGTCGCCGGCGCGCAGGGCGGCCAGCCCCATGGTCTCGAAGTTGGCGTTGGTGCGGCCGCGCCCGCTTTCGTCGGCCGGCAGCTCCAGCAGGCGCTGGATGTCGGGCAGCGCCTCCTGCGAGCGGCCGAGGTCGGTGAGGCAGTGCACGCGGTTGATCAGCAGCACGCTCATCAGGCGCGGGTTGTTGAGCTGCGAGCCGCGTGCGATGCCTTCCTCGATGTAGCTGAGCGCCTGCTGGTGCTCGCCGAGCTGGATCAGCTCGTGCGCGAGATTGCAGTACAGCACCACCTCGAAGCCGTTGCCGCGCACCGGCCGGGCTTCGTGCAGGGCCTGGTACATGTAGGCAAAGGCCTGCTCCGATTCACCCAGCGACGAGTAGCAGCCGGCGATCACGTTGAGCAGCATGCCCAGCTCGTCGCGCTTGAGCACCTGCAGGCCTTCGGCGCGCAGCGGCAGCACGCGCTCCAGCGATTCGCGGTACCTCGCCTCGCGCCACAGGCAGCGTGCGATGCCCACTTCGGCCAGCAGGTGGCCGGCGCGGTCTTGTGCGGTGGCGAAGCAGGCCTGTGCCGTCACCAGCTCGCGGGCCGCCTCCTGCGGCGTGGAGTACCACATGAGGTGAAAGCCGCGCACCAGGTGCGCCCAGCCGCCGGCGGCGGTGTCGTCGCTCTCGAGCGCGCGCGCCAGCGCCTGGTCGGCGAGCGTGATGCAGCGACTGGAATCGCGGTACAGCAGCTTCCATGCGCGGCGCGCCAGGCCCAGCGCGGGCGATTGCGGCTGCGATTGCGAAGGCGGTGCGTCCTGCGGCTTCATGAGGCGGATTCTCTCCGCTTTCGCTGCCCCCGTGATGGCCCACAGGAGCTACTACATGCTGCGTCGGTACTGCCCGCCCACCTCGAACAACGCTGACGTGATCTGCCCGAGCGAACACACACGCACCGCGTCCATCAGTACCTCGAACACGTTGCGGTTGTCGATGACGGCCTGCTGCAGCCGCTTGAGCATGGCCGGCGCCTCCGCCGCGTGCTCGGCATGGAACGCAGCCAGCCGCCGGAGCTGCGACTGCTTCTCGTCGTCGGTGGAGCGGGCCAGCTCGATGTGCTCGGGCACCGGGTCACCGTGCGGGTTGCGGAAGGTGTTGACGCCGATGATGGGGTACTCGCCAGTGTGCTTGAGCATCTCGTAGCGCATGCTCTCCTCCTGGATCTGGCCGCGCTGGTAGCCGGTCTCCATCGCGCCCAGCACGCCGCCGCGCTCGGCGATCTTCTCGAACTCCTTCAACACCGCTTCTTCCACCAGCTCGGTGAGCTCGTCGATCACGAAGGCGCCCTGGTTCGGGTTCTCGTTCTTTGCCAGGCCCCACTCGCGGTTGATGATGAGCTGGATGGCCATGGCGCGGCGCACGCTGTCTTCGGTGGGCGTGGTGATGGCCTCGTCGAAGGCGTTGGTGTGCAGCGAGTTGCAGTTGTCGTAGATCGCGATCAGCGCCTGCAGCGTGGTGCGGATGTCGTTGAACTGGATCTCCTGCGCATGCAGTGACCGGCCGCTCGTCTGCACGTGGTACTTGAGCTTCTGCGAGCGTTCGTTGGCGCCGTACTTGTCGCGCATGGCCACGGCCCAGATGCGGCGCGCCACGCGGCCCAGCACGGTGTACTCCGGGTCCATGCCGTTGCTGAAGAAGAAGCTCAGGTTGGGCGCGAAGTCGTCGATGTGCATGCCCCGTGCGAGGTACGCCTCGACGAAGGTGAAGCCGTTGCTGAGCGTGAAGGCCAGTTGCGAGATCGGGTTCGCGCCGGCCTCGGCGATGTGGTAGCCCGAGATCGAGACCGAGTAGAAGTTGCGCACCTCGTGGTGCACGAAGTGCTCGGCGATGTCGCCCATCACCTTGAGCGAGAACTCGGTCGAGAAGATGCAGGTGTTCTGGCCCTGGTCTTCCTTCAGGATGTCGGCCTGCACCGTGCCGCGCACGTTCTGCTTCACCCACGTGGTGATCTTCTGCGCCTCGTCGTCGCTGGGGTCGCGGCCGTTGTCGAGCTTGAACTTGTCGAGCT
>NZ_DASSRA010000303.1:0-6669 GCF_035702065.1 Rhizobacter sp. | reverse complement strand
ACGGGGGACGGGGGGGGTGGCGGGCCAGTATATAAGCGCGACCCCAGGCGCCGCTGTCCGCCAGATGACAGGGTTTGCAGCCTGCCGGGGAGGCTCCAGGCCTTCCCTATAATCCGCGGCTACTTCGAAGACCCGCCCCGCTGGAACATGAACAAACTGCTCTCCACGATCGTTGCACTGGCTGCTTTCGGCAGCGTCACTTTCAGCGCCCAGGCGCAGGACGTCAAAGCCAGCCCGCAGGCCGGCGAAAAGAAGGCTGCCATGTGCATTGGCTGCCACGGCATCCCGGGCTACCAGGCCAGCTTCCCCGAGATCTACAAGGTGCCGATGATCTCGGGCCAGGGCGCGAAGTACATCTCCGCCGCCCTGCACGCCTACCAGAAGGGCGAGCGCAAGCACCCGACGATGAAGGGCATCGCCGCCTCGCTGACCGAGCAGGACATCGCCGACCTGGCCGCTTTCTACGAACAGCATGGCGCCAACCCCGAGGCCGCCAAGGCCACCGCGCCGCAGCCGAGCGAGGCCGTCGCCAAGCTGCTCGATCAAGGCAAGTGCAATTCCTGCCACGGGCCGAACTTCAGCACCCCCATCGACGGCAGCTACCCCAAGCTGGCCGGCCAGCACGCCGACTACCTGTATGCCGCGCTGAAGGCCTACCAGACCACCGCGAACCCGCAGGTCGGCCGCGCCAACCCCATCATGGCGGCGACCGCCCAGCCCTTCACCCACGCGCAGCTCAAGCTGATCGCCCAGTACCTGTCTACGCTGCCCAGCGACCTGCACACGGTGCCGCAATCGCGCTTCCGCTGACCGCCAGGCAGGACTTAGTTCACACAAAACGCCGCTCTTTCCGAGCGGCGTTTTTGTTTGTGCGCCGGCGATCAAGTTTGGCCGCCGGGTGTCGATAGCACCCGGAGCGGCCATTCTCGAACGCACCTTCCACCATGCTGAAGAAGATCCCCATCCAACAGCTTCGCCTGGGCATGCATCTGCACGCGTTGGAGGGCTCCTGGCTCGATCACCCCTTCTGGAAGACCAAGTTCGTCCTCACCGACCCCGCTGACCTGGAGAAGCTCCTGGCCAGCGGCGTGCAGGCCTGCCTCATCGACAGCAGCAAGGGCCTGGACGTGCAGCTTGCCGCGCCGGCCGAGCCGGAACCTGTGGCACCCGCCCCCGCTCCCGCTGCCGAGCCGGCGCCCGAGCCCGTGGCGCCTGCCCTCATCTCGCAGCAGGCCACGAGCCTCACCGGTGAAGTGAAGCGCGCCGCGGTGCTGATGTCCAAGTCCAAGCAGGCGGTGATGGCGCTCTTCTCCGAGGCGCGCATGGGCAATGCCCTGGACGCGAGCGAATGCCTGCCGCTGGTCGACGAGATCGCCGGCTCGGTGTACCGCAACCCGGGCGCGCTGGTCAGCCTGGCCCGGCTCAAGAACCACGACGACTACACCTACATGCACTCGGTGGCGGTGTGCGCGCTGATGGTGTCGCTGGCCAGGCAGCTGGGCCTGGACGAGACACGCACGCGCGAAGCCGGCCTGGCGGGCCTGCTGCACGACCTGGGCAAGGCGATGATGCCGTCGGACGTGCTCAACAAGCCGGCCAAGCTCACCGACGACGAATGGAAGATCATGAAGTCGCACCCCATGCGCGGCTACGAGATGCTGCGCGAGGGCGGCACGGCCACCGAGGGAGCGCTCGATGTCTGCCTGCACCACCACGAGAAGATGGACGGCAGCGGCTACCCGCACGGCCTGAAGGGCGAGCAGATCTCCATGCTCGCCAAGATGGGCGCGGTGTGCGACGTGTACGACGCCATCACCTCCAACCGCCCCTACAAGAACGGCTGGGACCCGGCCGAATCCATCCGCAAGATGGCCGAATGGCGCGGTGGCCACTTCGACGACGTCGTGTTCCAGGCCTTCGTGAAGAGCGTGGGCATCTACCCCGTGGGCTCACTGGTGCGCATGCAGTCGGGCCGCCTGGCGGTGGTGTGCGAGCAGAACGCCGAATCGCTGGTGTCGCCCAAGGTGAAGGTGTTCTTCTCCACCCGCTCCCAGCTGCACATTCCGCCGGAGCTGATCGACTTGTCGAGCGGCAGCGCCGGCGACCGCATCGCGGCGCGTGAATCCAATGCGCAGTGGAAGTTTCCCCACCTCGATGAACTCTGGGCAGGCCCAGAGGCGTTGAAGCGCACTGGGGTGGCCGCCTAGCCTGTCACCTCGCCCGCCAAATCATCCAGGATCGGGCAATCCGGTCGCGCATCGCCCTGGCAGCAGTGCGCCAGGTGCGACAGCGTGCGCTGCATGGCCTGCATCTCGTCGATGCGCCGCTGCAGGTCGGCCACGTGCGCGCTGGCGATGCGCTTCACGTCTGCGCTGGCGCGGCGGCGGTTGCGCCACAGGCCGAGCAGGGCCTCGATCTCCTTGATGTTGAAGCCGAGGTCACGCGAGCGGCGGATGAAGCGCAGCGTGTGCACGCTGGCCTCGTCGTAGAGCCGGTAGCCGGCCTCGGTGCGCGGCGGCTTGGGCAGCAGGCCAAGGCTCTCGTAGTGGCGGATCATCTTGGCCGAGACGGCCGATTGCTTCGAGGCTTCACCAATGTTCATTTGTTGGGTTTCCATCTCTTGAGCAGAAGCGCATTGGCGACCACGCTGACGCTGGACAACGCCATCGCCGCACCCGCCACCACCGGGCTGAGCCACCCCAGGGCCGCCAGCGGGATGCCGACCACGTTGTAGACAAAGGCCCAGAACAGGTTCTGCCGGATCTTGGCGGTGGTGCGCTGCGAGATCGAGAGCGCCGCCGTCACCAGCGACAGGTCGCCGCGCATCAGCGTGATGCCGGCGGTGGCCATGGCCACGTCGGTGCCGGTGCTCATGGCGATGCCGACGTCGGCGGCGGCCAGGGCCGGCGCGTCGTTGACGCCATCACCCACCATCGCCACCTTGGCGCCATGCGGGAGGCCCTGGCGCAGCGCGGCGACCACGCCGGCCTTGTCGCCCGGCAGCACCTCGGCATGCACCTCGGCAATGCCCAGCTCGCGGGCGACGGCTTCGGCGCTGCCGCGGTTGTCGCCGCTCACGAGCACGGTGCGCACGCCGTGCGCCTTGAGCGCAGACAGCGCGGCGGCGGCTTCGGGCTTCACGCGGTCACCGAATGCCAGGAGGCCCAGCAATTGCGGCGTACCGCCCAGGCGCGCCAGCCATGAGACGGTGCGGCCTTGCGATTGCAGGCGCTGCGCCGTGTCGGCAAACGCCTGGGTTGCGACGCCGAGTTCGTCCATCCAGCGCCCACTGCCCAGGGCCAGGTGTTCGCCTTCGACGATGCCGCGCACACCGCGGCCGGCCACGGCTTGCACCTGCTGCGCCGGCAGAGCGGCACCTGCCGCCTGCAGCACGGCGCGCGCCAGCGGGTGCTCGCTGCCGGCCTGCAGGGCGGCGGCGCGGGCGAGCAAGGCCGGCCCATCCACCGCGGCCGGCACCGACTCCACCAGCACCGGCTTGCCTTCGGTCAGCGTGCCGGTCTTGTCGAAGGCGATGACCTTCACCGCCTGGAAGGTCTCCAGCGCCAGCGCATCCTGGATCAGGATGCCGTGGCGCGCCGCGTTGCCGGTGCCGACCATCAGCGCGGCCGGCGTGGCCAGGCCGAGCGCGCAAGGGCAGGCGATGACCAGCACGGCCACCGCATGCAGCGTGGCGGTGGAGGCGTCGCCGTTCCACCACCACCAGCCGAGGAAGGTGATGAGCGCCGCCACCACCACGGCGGGCACGAAGACGGCGCTCACGCGGTCCACCAGCTGCTGGATCGGCGCCTTGCGCGCCTGGGCCGACTCGACCAGCCGCACGATGCGCGCCAGCGCGGTCTCCGCGCCCACGGCGGTGGTGCGGATGACCAGCAAGCCTTCGGCGTTGATCGCTCCGCCGGTGACGCGGTCGCCTGGCTCCTTGGCCACCGGCAGGCTCTCGCCGGTGAGCAGTGATTCGTCCATGTGGCTCGCGCCTTCGAGCACGCTGCCGTCCACCGGCGCGCGCTCACCGGGGCGCAGCACGACCTCGTCGCCCACCCGCACCTGGGCCAGCGGGACGGTTTCTTCGACGCCGTTGCGGCGCACGCGCGCGGTGTCAGGCCGCAAGGCCTGCAGCGCGCGCAAGGCCTCGGTGGTCTGGCGCTTGGCTCGCGCCTCCAGCCACTTGCCGAAGCGCACCAGCGTGATCACCACGGCCGAGGACTCGAAGTACAGCGGCGGCATGGCCGAGTTGTCGTGCCACAGGTGCCACACGCTCAGCCCGTAGGCGGCGGTGGTGCCCAGGGCCACCAGCACGTCCATGCTGCCGCTGCCGGCGCGCACCGACTTCCAGCCGGCCACGTAGAAGCGCGCACCGAGCCAGAACTGCACCGGCGTGGCCAGCAGCAATTGCACCCAGCCGGGCAGCATCCAGTGCTGGCCGAAGGCGTCGCCCAGCATGGGCAGCACCAGCGGGGCCGACAGCAGCGCGCCGATCGCCACCTGCCAGCCGCCCGCGTGCGAAGGCGGCTCGGGGGCGGTGATCTCGCGGGCCGTGTAGCCGGCGCGCTCGACTGCGGCCAGCAGGTCGGCCGTGGGGCCGCTGTTCTTGTCGCGCACCACGGTGGCCTGCTCGGTGGCCAGGTTGACGCTGACCGATTGCACGCCGGGCACGCGGGCCAGGGCCTTCTCGACGCGGGTCACGCACGAGGCGCAGGTCATGCCCTCGATGGGCAGCTGCAGGGTGAGGGTGGGGGATGCCATGGGAAGGGAGCTTAAACCTTGCCATCATGGGAAGGTCAAGCACAGATCAAAGAAAGACCGTGTACTTGACCTTGACACCATGGCAAGGTGGATGCTCTGCTCCACCCTAGAAGGAGCCTTCATGATTGAACTGACCCTGCCCACCATGACCTGCGGCCATTGCGTGCGCACCGTGACCGAAACCGTACGCAAGCTGGACGCCAACGCCCAGGTGAACATCGACCTGCCAAGCCACACCGTGAAGATCGAATCGAGCCGGCCGGCCAGCGAGATCCGTTCGGCCCTGGCCGAGGAGGGATACGCCCCCGCCCCATAAACTCGGCGCTTTCCGTTTGCAGGAGTGCGCATGAAACGCAGCTTGTCCGTCCTTTGTGTGGCCGTTGCGCTGAGCAGCCTGGCCTCTGCCCAGACCCTGCGCTGGGCAACCCAGGGCGATGCGCAGACCATGGACCCGCAATCGCAGAACGAGCTGCTCACCAACGCCATGAACGGCCAGGTCTATGAGACCCTGGTCAGCCGCGGCAAGACCATGGCGCTCGAAGCCGCGCTGGCCACCGAGTGGCAGCAGACCTCGCCCACGCAGTGGCGCTTCAAGCTGCGCCCGGGCGTGAAGTTCCACGACGGCACGCCGTTCACGGCCGACGACGTGCTGTTCTCCATCCAGCGCGCCGCGGCCGGCACCTCCGACATCGCCGTCTACGCCAATGCGGTGGGCACGCCGAAGAAGGTCGACAAGCTCACCGTCGAGTTCAACCTCGCGAGCGTGAACCCGATCTTCCTGCAGCACATCAGCCTGCTGCCCATCATGAGCAAGGACTGGGCCGAGAAGAACAAGGCCACCAAGCCGCTCGACTTCAAGAACAAGGAAGAGGGCTATGCCTCCTTCCACGCCAACGGCACCGGGCCCTACGTGCTGGTGTCGCGCCAGCCCGACGTGAAGACGGTCTACAAGCGCAACACCGCGTGGTGGGGCAAGTTCGACGGCAACGTGCAGGAGGTGGTCTACACGCCCATCAAGAGCGACGCCACGCGCGTGGCTGCACTCATCTCGGGCGAGATTGATCTGGTCATCGACCCGGCCCCGCAAGACCTGCCGCGGCTGCGCAACACGGCCGGACTGAAGGTGATCGACGGACCCGAGAACCGCATGCTCTTCATCGGCATGGACCAGCTGCGCGACGAGCTGCTTTACAGCAACGTGAAGGGCAAGAACCCCTTCAAGGACCAGCGCGTGCGCCAGGCGCTGTACCAGGCCATCGACATCGAGACCATCAAGACCAAGCTGATGCGCGGCCAGGCAGCGCCCACCGGCAGCATCACGCCCTCGCCGCTGGGCAGCTACAACGACCCGGAGATCGAGAAGCGCCTGCCCTATGACCTGGAGGCCGCCAAGAAGCTGATGGCCGAGGCCGGCTACGCGCAGGGCTTCGAGGTCACGCTCGACTGCCCGAACAACCGCTACATCAACGACGAAGAGATCTGCCAGGCGCTGGCCGCCATGTGGGCGCGCCTGAACATGAAGATCCGCGTCAACGCGATGCCGCGCGCCAACTACTTCCCCAAGGTGCAGAAGTACGACACCTCGATGTACATGCTGGGCTGGGGCGGCGCCATCACCGATGCCGAGACCATCTTCACCCCGGTGCTGCGCGGTCGTGGTGAAGGCGGCATCGGCTCATGGAACTTCGGTGGCGCCAAGGATGCCAAGTTCGAGGAGCTGGCCGCTGCGTCGAGCAAGGAAGCCGACCCGAAGAAGCGCGAGCAGCTCATCAAGGCCGCGCTCAAGCGGCACAACGAGCTGGTGCTCAACATTCCGCTGCACCGCCAGGTAATTCCCTGGGCGGCTCGCGCCAACGTGGATGCTGTTCACCGCCCCGACAACTGGCTGGAGTGGCGCTGGATCAC
>NZ_DASSRA010000302.1:0-13907 GCF_035702065.1 Rhizobacter sp. | reverse complement strand
CTCATGATGTCCTGGGCTTTGCTACTGGCGTGCTGTGCGGCTTGCTTGGGGGACATCCCATTCCTGGTGGCGCTCTCGAACACCGAGCGTTCGATGTCCTCGGCCAATGCTTCTCTCGCCGCCTCTTGTGGGCCAGCACTTCCTCGCCCTAGCTGCTGGAACTTGGCGCGGTTCTCAAGATACTCGCCAACCGTCAGCTCATTGATTCCCTTCTCCTGCCCCTTGAGCTGCTCGTAGAACTCCTTCTCCAGCTTGTTCGGGTCACCCTTCCAGTTCTTCTTGAGGTCATCTCCCGGCTTGAAACACTTGGGCTTGTGCGGGTCCATCCGGGGTGGCTTGGTCGGCCCCTTGGGCGGTGGGTTGTCGCTCTGTGTGTGCGTGTTGGTGGCCTTGCCGGGCGTGGCGTCGTAGTTTCCGGCCTGCTTCTTGGCCGTACCCGTCATCTCGGCGATCTTGGTCTTGAGCTTCTGGCCGAGCTCGACCATGACGGACACGATCTTGGCGACGATGGCTTTGAACAGATCCACCAGTTGCTGCAGCTTCGCCTTGACTGCCCCGAATGCGAGGGCCAGGGCGGCCTCCGCCTTCTGCAGCGCGTTCTGGAATGCCTTCTGAGCCTTGAGGCCGGCTTTCTGTAGTTGCCCGATCCAGTCGTACTTGCGCAGCCATTCGATCGGGGCGTAGCCCCAAGGGCAAGCCATCTTGAGTCTCTGAAAGTTCTTCTCGATCCACTCCATGTGCTTGAGCAGGCCGAGCAGGTGCGTGCCTTCCTTGACGCCGACTTTGGCCACCGTCTTGACCGCGCTGCCGAACTCCGGCACGAAGCCGACGCAGGTGAGCCCCAGCGCCATCCATTTGCCAGGGTCTCGACGAGCTTGTTCGTCGCTCAGATCCAGACAGTTGGCAACGACGTCGCGTACGTCGCAGACCTGGTCGACGATGGGGATCATGCTGATGATCCCGCCAGTGATCACTTGGCCGGTCGTCGGGCTCTTGTTGAAGTCGCCTTGCAGCGCGCCCCACAGCCACTTGCCGCCATCCACCAGTGCCTGGCCGGTGTAGGTGTTGGCAAGCGCCTGGTTGTACTGACCTTGCCCTGCATAGAAGAGCATCCTCTCCCACCACTGTGCGTTGGCGGGTGGCTTGCTGGTGTCGAAGGTGAGGGCGCGCGGGTTCGGGCTCTCGCCGATGTACTGGCTGAGGCTCGTGCCGGCATCCCAGAATGATCGCTGTGCCGGCTCAGGCAGTTTGGCAATGCCTTGCCAGAAGCGCTGGTTGTCAGCGCTGGCTTGTCCGGCTGCAGTGGAGGTGCTCATGTATCGCGCTCCGCTCAGAGCCAGTCGGCCAAGGGATTGGGTTCGTCTTCACCAAGAGGTGCCTTGCGGGTGTCTTCGCCGTAGTGAACCCGGGCATATCCCTTGGGCACGCCGGACAAGAGGGCGCGACCCGCGCTGTCGAGCCTGCCGTTGCGTTTGCTGCCGTCCGGAAAGGACACCTCGTAGGTCGCCCCTTGGACCGGCGTTCCGTCGCTGTGGCGGTAGTCGAGCGCGAGGTCGTCGGGCTCGGGCTTGGTGATGTCGGTGGGCAGGCTCGGCAACACCGCACTCCCGCTCCCACCTCCCGCCCACTCATGCGTCGCCGCCTTCACGGTGAACGCCCCCGGCGTGACGAACTCGATGTTCCCCCCATCGAGCACCACCTTCGAGTCCCCACCCACCATTTCGATGCGCTGGCTGGCCGTGATGCGGATCTCATCGTTGACCGAGATGACGGTGATGTCCTTGTCGGCCAGGATCTCCATCTGGTCGGTGTGTGCGCGCAGGCTCAGGTTGCCGTTGGCGGCGATGGCTTGCAGCTCGCCCTGGTGGGTGTACAGGCTGGTCGTCTCGCCGGAGACCAGGCTCAGGGTGTGGGCCGCAGTGGCGTGGATGTCACCCTGTGCGGTGAGGCTCACGTCCTGGCCCGCATAGCTCGCCAGGGTGGCGGGGCTGGTGAAGATCGCGGTGCTGGGCGTGTCCAGCACCACGTGCGGCTTGGCGAACTGCTCGACCGGGTCACCCGGCTCGCGGCCGTTGGCCTTCTTTTCGCTGGCGTGCTTGCCATCGAGGTGCGGGTCGATGGATTGGATCACCGCTTGCAGCGCCTGCTTGTCGTCGGCATCGTGGCTCGCCAGCGAGAGCGCACCCTGCGCCTCTGCCGCATCGCCCAGCGCCTTGCCCAGTTGCTGCGCGCCCTTGAGTTGCGCGGCGGCCTCTTGCGCATCCATCTGCGTGCTCTGTGCGCTGCCGTAGGTTCCGGTGCGTGTGGTCGTGCTGATGAACAGCCCATCGGCGGCACGCAGGCTGGCCCAGCCTTCGGTGTGGGCGTAGAAGCCCGAGCCCAGCCAGGCGCCGCGCTGGCTGCTTTGCGCGCCCTGGCCGATGAGGTGGCCCAGGCTCAGCTCGCTCCAGGGGCTGCCTTGGCTCTGGCTGGCCAGGCGCATGCGCAGTTGCTGGGTGGCGTCGTCGATCACCCACTGGTTGAAGCCCTCGCGGTCGAGCGTGTGGCTGTGCCAGCCCGAGAGCGTGCCGGGGTGGTTGGCGCCGGAGTCCACGCCCGCCGGCCAGGGCAGGGCGTCCTGGCCGTTGTGGAGTTGGCCGACGATGAGAGGGCGGTCTATGTCGCCATCGATGAAGTCCACCAGCACCTCGGTGCCAATGCGCGGCACGAACACCGCGCCCCAGTTGGCACCAGCGCTCGGCTGGGCCACGCGCACCCACTGCGAGGCGGCCGCGTCGCCGGGGGCGTGGCCGGTCTCTTGCTGGCCGGCTGTGAGCGGGCTGCCAAAGCCACCGGCCAGTGGAGCGTGGCCGCGTTGCCAGGGAAACTGGATGCGCACCCGCAGGTCGCGCTCGGTGGTGACGGTGTCGTCCGCATGGCCCACCACCAGGGCGGTTTGAACACCGGGAGCGCGAGGCTTGGCGACGGCAGCAGGCACTTGTGTGGCCGCGGCGGGCACGGCGATGAAGTGATTGCAATAGGCACCGGCGTCGAGCTCGGTGCGCTTGAGGATCTGGGCGGCCTCGCTGCCCAGGTTGTTGGCCGCTTCGTGCTGCACGTTGAGCACGAGAAACTGACTGTCGCTGCGAGTGCTCAGCGGGCCGTACAGGCTGTGCCCGGTGAGCTCGAAGTTGGCTCCGGGCGCCAGGCTGCGCACGGCGCTGTCGCCGCTCAGGCGCTTGTAGCGCAGCTCATGTCGCGCCAGGGCCAAGGCCGCGTACCGATCGGCGAGCGGGCCGTGGGCCTGGTCATCGTCGGAGGGGTGATGCGCGAAGCGGCGCTCGCCGCGGCCGTCGTAGACCTCCAGGCTGGGGAGATCTCCCGCTCTGAGGCTGCTGCCCGCCTCGGCGCTCACGCCGGCGAGCTGGCTCGCGTCCCACGCGGCTTCGGTCACGGCGTTGGGCTGAACACTGCGCTCGATAGCGACGGCGGTGATGGTGTCTTCGACGAAGCCTGCGTTCAGAAACGACGATTGGCGCACTTCCGCCTTGCCGAAGCGCAGTGCACCGAGGTCGGGTCGCTGGGCCAAGCTGTCGCTGATCACCAGGCAGTGCCTGGCCGTCTTGGCCTCGCTGAGCGGCTTGTCGTCGTCGCTGTGTTCGAGCCGCCAGTTCCAGCCCTCCTCGGACATCAGCCGCTGAACGAAGGCGGCATCGGTCTCGCGGTACTGCGTGGTGGTGCCGCGGCGCGGTGCGGCCTCCAGCGCCTCGGCGCTGAGTTCGAGCCTGAAGTTGGCCTGTGGGTAGGCACCCAAGACGAGGCTGATGATCTGGTCGGCCCGTTGAGAGAGGAACACGCGGCTGTCTGTGCGCAAACCCAGCAGGTGGGTGAAGGCGGCCAGGTGCAGGCGGTAGCGTGCCAGGCCGCCGTCGCTGCCCAGTTGCGCGGCTTGCACCACGTAGCCATGCCAGGTGCGGTAGCCGCCGTCGGCGCGCATCAGGCGCAGGCTCATCTGTTCGCCGATGAGGGCCTTCAGCTCGAGGTGGGCGTTGGTGCTGAGGCAGTCGACCGTGGCGAGCAGCGGCGCCAGCGGTTGGGCCCCGTTGCCGTGGCCACTCGCGTTCTCTTGCCACTGGGCACGCTCGACCACCAGCGTGGCGCTGGGCAGGGCCGTCTCCAGTTGCAGGAGGCGCTTGTTCTGGCTGATGCTCAGCAACGCCTTGAGGCGGCTGAAACCCTCATCCAGGCTGGAGGTCAATGCGGTGAGGTTCATTCTTTTATCTCCCTGTCGCGTGTGCAGCAGGCACCACCGCCGGTGCGGGCTGCAGGCCTGGCCGCTTCAGCCGGGCCGCTCGATGGTCAGCCGCTCATGGCAAGGTGATGGTCACGTGGGCCGCTTGGGGTGCGAGCTTCACCACCTCCTGGTAGGCGGCGAGATCGGCGTCCGTGCTGCGCGAGAGCTGCCAGCGCAGGCCGGTGAAGGCCAGCGCGCCCAGCAAGGCGAACACCGAGGCAATCACCCACAGCGGCACCTCGTTCTTGAGACGGTTGCTCACCTGGTCGGGCGGCGCCCAGTGCGGCGCAAACGCGGCGCGCGAACCCTTGAGGTGCGCGATCTCGTCGCCCAGGCGAGCCGTGAGGTAGTTGAGCTTCTCGCTGCCTTCGATGAGGTACTTGCCCTGGAAGCCCATCAGCAGGCACATGTGGAACACCTCCAGGATCTGGATGCGCTGCGCGCCCTCGCGCCGCAGCGCCTCCAGCTTGGCGAAGAACTGCTCGCCCGCGAGCTGCTCGCCGAAGAACTGCAGTTGCAGTGGCTGGCGCTGCCAGGCGTCGCGCACTTTGAACTGTGACATCAGGATCAGCTCGTCGACCGTGGCACAGAACGCGTACTTGCACAGGTGCACGTCTTCGGCCGAGCTGCCGAGCTTGGTGGCGCCTCGCTCCACGCTGGTCAGGAACTCCTTGACGTGCGAGCGGAACGAGTCGGCGTCGCTCGGGCCCTGCTTGGCGCGCAGCAGAAAGAGCAGGTAGAACCCGTCGTACATGAGGTCGAGCAGGGTGCGCGCCTCGCGCGGCGTGCTGCCGCTGGTGCCCGCCACCGGCACGGCTGTGCCCGCGTTGAAGAGCGAAGGAGCGTGTGGGGCAGGCGCGTTCATGTGTTGATGGCGATCAGTTCGAGTTGGAGATCGGCAATGCCGCTGGGCACGTAGAGCGACACGGCTTGCGCCTGCATCATTCGTTCATAGAGCGCGCCGCGCGGCTCCACGGCGAAGTAGTAGCTGCCGGGGCGCACCGGGATGGCGGCGGGCACCTGCGGTGCGTGGATGAGCGGCACGCCGGCCATGGCGGACAGGACCAGCTTCTCCACGTCTTCGGGTGCGCCGACCTTGAAGCGCAGCGGCACCGCCTCCACCAGCTCGGCTGGTGGCATGGCGGCACTGACGCCGAGGTAGAGCTTGGTGGTACCGGAGACCTGCTGCGCGTCGAGCCGGCCCTGGTGGAACGAGGGGCGCACCTCCGACAGCGCGATGGCGAAGTAGCGCGTCGAGATCACCGTTTCCAGCAGCTCGCGGATGATGTGGTCGAGCCGGAAGAGCGACGGCCCGGGGTTGGCGTGGTCGTAGGCGGGCAGGTCGGTCAGCGTGAAGCCCTTGGAAAAGGTCATCAGTGCACCGGCCAGTTCGAGCAGGCGCTGGAACAGGCGCTCGGGGTGCAGGCCCGGGTGCCGCATCAGGTGAGATAGCGAGGCGTAGGCGGCGCTGGCGGTGTGCAGCAGCCAGAACGAGGCCACGTCGCCGGAGCGGAACTCGATGACGTTCTTTGCCGGCTCGCGGTGAAAGCCGTAGAGGGCGTCGACCTTGGCCTGCAGCACGTCAAGCAGGCGGCGCAGATGCAGAAACACCACTGGCGACGCCTGGATGGACAGCGAGGGCGGCACGTAGCGCGGATCGAGTTCGAAGCCGCCAGTGGCATTGCGCCGCACGCGCAACACCGGCAGGGTGACGAGGTGGCTGCGTGGCTCATGCTCAGGGAGCAGCTTGACCGACTTGCCGAGCACGCTCAGCTGCGCCGCGGTGGCATCGGTGAACTGGTCTTCGATGTCTCTCTGCACCTGGTAGTAGCGGGTGGCGGTGTCGGCCTGCTCGCGGCTGGGCGAGAAGTTGCTGCCGTTGGAGCGCAGCGGCGCGGCAGCGGCATGGAGCACGAGTTCATTGCCTTGCGCGAAGGCGGTGTCGAGGGCCAGCGGTGCTGGCAGCTCGTCTTCGGCAGGTGCGTTGTAGAACTCGCCATCGGGCAGCACCATCTGCAGTTCGAGCAGGCGCAGGCGGCCCGCCTGAAGCGCGTCCGTATCCACCTTGATGCTGTGCACGCCCCAGGCGTAAGGGTGCAAGCCGCGGACGGCTTGCGCAAGCCGCCACTCGTGATACGCGTCCTGCTGCTGAAAGTGTTGCGGCCTCAGGAACAGGCCTTCGCCCCACAAGACCTTGGATGTCGGAATCAAGTTCGATCTTCCTGCTTTGGTTATCTGACGGCACACGCCGAACTGCTGAACTTCAATGCGGCGCTGGAGACGCCCACCGGCTCGCCTGAGGCCACGCTCAGGGTGCAGGCATGTGCTCCCAGCACCAGGCCGGCATCGGCCTGGGCTGCTTCGAGCTCGAAGGCATAGCGCCACCGCTGCGGTGCCGGGGCACGGAACAGCGCCACCACACCCACGTAGGGCGCTTCGCGCGCCCAACGCTCGTTGATCTCTTGCAGCTGGCCCGGAAGGAGCACGATCTCCCGGCCTTCGATCAGCTCGTCGGCCAGAGCCTGCTTCTCTTTGCCGCCATTGCCGAAGGTGTCGTACGGCGCGTTCAGAAAGGCCGCCGGGCTGCGCAGCTTGTAGACACGCACGACCAGCGAGAGCGATCTTCCATTGGCGTCGACATTCAATGAATCGCTGGCGGCCAGCCGGAGCTTGAGGTGACGGGCTGGCTTGGCGGATTCGGGCAGCTCGGGCACGGGTGGCGCTTCGGGCTTCTTGAAACCGATCGTCTCCAGCGCCTTGTTGCCCATGTTGCCGAACCCATCACCCAACTTGTTAGCGGTCTCGCAACCCGACAACACGAGCGCGGCCAGAAGGAGAACGCCGCTCATGCGAACGGAGCATTCTCGTGAGCTGCATCGCTGGTTCATCTTCGACATCAATCGCGCTTCATGACCCTTCGATGCCCTGATGGTGGGTGCCGAAAGAGGGCGCAGTTTAAGGGCGCACAAGCGCGTGAACACTCGGTTTCTTTTGTCGCCCCCATGAGAGGGATGCCGCTGCACAGGCGGCTCAGTAACATCAGGTAAGCCTTGCAGAGAGCAACGTTTTTTTGCGATTTAATGCGGCCCTACCGCATCAGGCGCACGGATTCATCGTCTGCTTTCTTGCGTATTCAAAAGCTCGTTCAACGAGATGTTCAGGGGGTTGGTTGGTGAATTGTTTCGTCCGGTTCTTGCCGCGATGTGTGGCCGCGTTCGCGCTTGCAGGCACGGTTCTCGTTCTGAGTGCATGCGTCGTCGCGCCTGCTCAGCTGAACCCTGCAACGCCGCCCACCTACTCCGAGTTGATGGCGTCGGCGGACGAGGCTCACAAGAAAGGCGGCGTTGTCGAGGCCATGGGCCTCTACGAGAAGGCCGCCAAGGCCGACCCTGCAAAGAAGGAGCCTTGGGCTCGCATCGCCCAGGCCCAATTCGACGCCCGCAACTACGGCTCTGCCATCACCGCCGCGCAAGAAGTTCTCCAGCGCGACACCACTGACGTCACCGCGAAGAGCATCATGGCCGTGAGTGGTCTGCGTGTTTCTGCGGGCGCGCTGGAGCAGTTGCGATTCGCCAATGCCCTTGGTGGCGGCACACGTGAAGAGGCCCAGGCCCTCGCTCGCATCATGCGCGACGCGCTGGGCGAGTCGATCCTTCCGACGCCCAATGCCGCCACGGCCGGCCCGACTGGGAGCGACAAGCCGGTTGCGCGCCCGCCGGTGCGCCGTACCGCCGTCCCGCCGGCTGCTCCTCCCGTCGCCTCGCCTGCAGCCCCGCCGGCCACTGCCGAACCCAAGCGCAACCCCTTCGATGCCCTGAAGGGCTGAGATTCACGTACCTGCATTCAGAGAGGACCCCATGGCCAAGAAAGACAGTGTTCAGAAGCGCCTGGAGCGCGTTCGTCCCCCGCGTGTTCAGCTCTCCTACGACGTCGAGATCGGCGACGCCATCGAGAACAAGGAGCTGCCCTTCGTGATGGGCGTGATGGGCGACTTCACCGGCCAGCAAGACCCCAACAAGCCGCTGCCCAAGCTGAAGGAGCGCAAGTTCGTCAGCGTCGACCTCGACAACTTCGACGAAGTGCTCGACGGCATGGCCCCCAGGGCCAGCTACCGCGTCAAGAACAAGCTCAGCCCCGAAGGCGGAGAGTTCGCAGTCAACCTGCAGTTCAAGTCACTCGACGACTTCACCCCCGAGGCCGTGGTGCAACAGGTCGAACCGCTGCGCAGGCTGCTGGAGGCGCGCACCAAGCTCTCCGACCTGCGCAACAAGCTGGCTGGCAACGACAAGCTCGAAGACGTGCTGAGCGATGTCCTCAGCAACACCGAAAAGCTCAAGCAGCTCGGCCAGGAAGCCGGGCAAGTCCAGGAGTAAGCCATGAACGCAGCACTGCAATCCTCTGCCCTGGCCGCCGATGTGGCGGAAGCCGGGCTGCTCGACGACATCGTTGCGCAAAGCAAGGTCGCCAAGACGACGACCGAGCACAACCGCGCCAAAGACATCATCGGCGAGCTTGTCAAAGAAGTTCTCCAGGGCACGGTGGTGATGTCCGACAACCTGTCGGCGACGCTGGATGCGCGCGTTGCCGAACTGGACCAGCTCATCTCGGCCCAGCTGAGCGAAGTCATGCACGGTGCCGAGTTCCAGAAGCTCGAGTCGTCGTGGCGCGGCCTGCACTACCTGTGCAAGCACACCAGCACCGGCGAGCAGATCAAGATCAAGGTCTTCAACACCACCAAGAAAGAACTGGTGCGTGACTTCAAGACCGCCATCGACTTCGACCAGAGCGCGCTGTTCAAGAAGGTCTACGAAGAAGAGTTCGGCACCTTTGGTGGCGCGCCCTTCGGCGCCCTGATCGGCGACTTCGACATCGGTCGCCAGGCCGAAGACATGTACTTCACCGAACAGATGGCGCATGTGGCCGCAGCCGCGCATGCACCGTTCATCTCGGCGGCTTCGCCCGAGCTGTTCGGCCTGGAGACGTACACCGACCTGGGCCGCCCGCGCGACCTGTCCAAGGTGTTCGACACCGTCGAATACGCCAAGTGGAAGTCGTTCCGCGAGTCCGAAGACTCCCGCTACGTTGGTCTCACCCTGCCGCGCTTCCTGGGCCGCCTGCCCTTCAACCCCAAGGACGGCACGGCCACCGAAGGCTTCAACTTCGTCGAAGACGTCAATGGCTCCGACCACTCCAAGTACCTGTGGGTGAACGCGTCGTATGCGTTCGCTGCGCGCCTGACGGCCGCCTTCGAAGCCTACGGTTGGTGTGCCGCCATCCGCGGTGTGGAAGGCGGTGGCCTGGTCGAAGACCTGCCCACCCATACCTTCAAGACCGACGACGGCGAAGTCGCCCTCAAGTGCCCGACCGAGATCGCCATCACCGACCGGCGCGAGAAGGAGCTGAGCGACCTCGGCTTCATCCCGCTGGTCCATTGCAAGAACACCGACTACGCCGCTTTCTTCGGCGCCCAGTCGGCGCAGAAGGCCAAGAAGTACGACTCCGATGCGGCCAACGCCAATGCGTCGTTGTCGGGCCAGCTGCAGTACATGTTCGCCGTTTCGCGCATCTCGCACTACATGAAGGCCATGATGCGCGACAAGGTCGGCAGCTTCGCCAGCGTCGAGAACGTGCAAACCTATCTCAACCAGTGGCTGGGGCAGTACATCCTGAGCTCGGATGACGCGTCGCACGAGCAGAAGGCCAAGTACCCGCTGCGTGAAGGATCCGTCCAAGTGTCTGAAGTTCCGGGCAAGCCGGGTGCCTATCGAGCGGTCGCATTCCTGCGCCCGCACTTTCAACTCGACGAGCTCTCTGTCTCGTTGCGGTTGGTGGCCGAGCTGCCCCAAGGGGCCGGCGGCTGAGCATTGGGGTCGTTAGTCAGCGATCCTGGTTTCCATCTCAACTAAGGGAATAGAACGAATGAAAGACATCTACGTCAAGTTTACGAAGAAGACCAACTCCAAGGACATTCCGGGTGAGTCGCTCGACGCGGACCACAAGGACTGGCTGGAAGTGACCTCGTGGTCCCACGACATCGTGCAGCCGAAGTCGGCCACGGCGTCGTCGGCAGGCGGCCATACCGCCGAGCGCTGCGAACATGGCCTGATGACTTTCACCAAGGACATCGACAAGGCGAGCGTCTACCTGTGGGAAGCCGCCTCGGCCGCCTACGCCTACGACGTGGAGATCCAGTTCTTCCGCGCCACCGGCAGCGTCCGCACCAATTACCTGACCATCAAGCTGAGCAACGCCATCATCGCCAAGAGCGAAATGAGCGTGCCGTCCACTGGCCTGCCGGTGGAAACCTTCTCCCTGAAGTACGCCAAGATCACCTGGCTGCACAAGGGCTCCAAGACCGACGGCTCCGCCAATGTCGGCAATGACGTTGGTGGCTGGGATCTCGCCTCCAACAAGGCTGCGGCCTGATCCTTTCAGGTTGAGTGCCTGGGCCGCGTGCGTCGCGGCCCTTTTTCTTGCTTGGCCCTTTGCTTTGCTCCCTGCTTTGCCTGCCACCCGCCTACGCATGCGCTACGCGCCCAGTTTGCTCGACAAGTTGCTTCACAAGTCGTTGAACGAACGGCCGGGCGAAGTCTTGCCGGGGCTTTCGCTCGATGAACTGAAGGACTCGGTGGCGGCCGATCTGGAGGCGCTGCTCAATACCCGCAGTGCATTGGCCGACGACGAGCAGAAGCAGTTTCCGCTGAGTGCGCGCTCGGTCGCCAACTATGGCGTGGCGGACTTTGCCTCCAGAAGCCTGTCGAGCGGCCTGGACCGCGACTTCATCTGCCAGGCCATCCAGCACGCCATCGAGCGGCAAGACGGCCGCCTGCGCGCCGTGAACGTCTCGCTCGAATCGCAAGGCCAGGCCTTCAATCGCCTGAACTTCACCATCCGCGCGACCTTGCGCGTGTCCGACGTGGGCGAGCAGGTGAGCTTCGATGCCCGCTTCGAGCCCAGTGTGCAGCGCTACTCGGTGGCACGCCAGCGTTCCGGCGGATCAGTTCGCTTCGCCCTGCCATGAGAGACCTGCTTCCTTACTTTGAAGCCGAGCTGTCGCGCCTGCGGGGCTCGGCCCAGCAGTTCGCCGGTGACTACCCCAAGATCGCCGGCCGGCTTCAACTGGGGGCGGATGTTGCCGAAGACCCCCACGTCGAGCGCCTGATCCAGTCGTTCGCGCTGCTGAGCGCACGGGTTCACAAGCGACTCGATGACGACTTCCCGTTGGTCACCGAGTCATTGCTCAGCGTTCTGTACCCGCACTACCTGCGGCCGTTCCCGTCGTGCTCCATCGCTCAGTTCGATGTGAGCGGCGTTGCCGGGCAGATGAGCGCTCCGGTGGTGGTGGAGCGGGGCACGATGCTGAGTTCGCGCCCGGTGCGCGGCGTGGCCTGCAAATTCCGCACGGCCTTCGACGTGCCGCTGGTGCCCGTCAGGTTGCGCTCGGTGGGCTACCGCAATGCCGTCATGGCGCCTGAAGGCACCCGCATCCCAGCGGCGGCCACGTCTGTCATCTCGGTGCAGATCGAGTTGCTTTCCGCGCAATTCTCGTGGGCAGCCTTGGGCGACACACTGCGCGTCTACCTCGATGGCGAGGCCTCGCAGGTGAGCGTGCTGCGCGAAGCCCTGTGCAACCGCGTCACTGCGGTGATGCTGCAGACATCGGCCCATGGCCGCTGGGCCGGCCCGTTCAAGCCGCTGCCGTCTCTGGTTGGCTTCGACGACGACCAGGCCCTGATCGACTACGACGAACGTTCGCACCCGGCCTATCGCCTGCTGACCGAATACTTCGCCTTCCCCGAGAAGTTCAACTTCGTCGACCTGCCCCTGCCGCAGGCCCAGCTTCGCGGGCTGGCTTCGGTCGACGGCCCTGGAGCCGCCGGCCCGCGCAGCATCACCCTGCATTTCGTCCTGGCGGGCCTGCGCGCCGACTCCGACCAGGCCCGCACGCTCGAAAGCATCTCGGCGCGCAACTTCGCGCTGGGTGCCACGCCGGTGGTGAACCTGTTCAAGCAGAACGCCGATCCGATCCGGGTCACCCACGCCAGCACCCAGTACCCGGTGGTTGTCGATGCGCGCCGGGCATTCGGCTACGAGGTGTATTCCATCGACAAGGTGTTCCGGGTCAAACAGACGCTGCAGGGCGACTCGATCGACGAGTTCCGCCCGTTCTTTTCGCTGCACCATGACGACCTGCTCGACGAAGGCGGTGCGCCCGGAGAAGGCCCGCCTGGCCGCTACTGGCACGCCCATGTGGACGAGACCGTCGCCATCGCCAGCCCGGGCTACGAGACGGCCTTGTCCATCGTCGACATCGACTTCGATCCCGCCGTCCCGCAGACCGACACGCTCTCCCTTCAAGTGACGGCCACCAACCGCGATCTGCCGTCCTTGCTGAGCTTTGGCAACGCCGGAGGCGACTTGTTCATCGAAGGCGGCAGCATCGCACGCGAGATCCGGCTGCTGCACAAGCCCACGGCCAGCCACCGCTTCGAGCGCGGACGCGGCAGCCTGTGGCGGCTCGTCTCGCACCTGTCGCTCAACCACCTGTCGTTGAGCGGGCGTGGGGTCGATGCCCTGAAGGAGATGCTGCGCCTGTACGACCTGCCGCGCAGCGCCACCAACCGCCGCCAGGTCGACGGCGTCGTGTCGGTGGACTGCCTGCCCGCCACCGCCTGGCTCGACGGCAAGCCCTTTGCCAGCTTCGTCCGTGGCACCGAGGTGCGCCTGGTGGTCGACGAAGACAGCTACGTGGGCACGGGCCTGAGCCTGTTTGCCGCAGTGCTCGACCGCTTCTTCGGCTTGTACGTGCACATCAACAGCTTCACCCAGCTGACCGTGGTGTCGGCACGCACCCAACAGACCCTGTTCCAATGCCCACCCCGCAACGGCGCCACCCAGCTGATCTGATCGACCAGCTGTTCGAAGCGCCGCAGCGCTTCGAGTTCTTCCAGGCCGTGCGCTTGCTGGAGCGCTGGCTCGCGGAGGACGACACGCCACGGGCGAGCGGTGAGGTGTTGCCCAACGAGCTGCGTTTTCGCAACTCGATGGCACTCTCGTTCCCGGCCAGCGAGATCGAGGCACTGCAGGTGCACCGCGGTGAGGCATCGATAGAAGAGGGCGAGGCCGCCATCGAGCGGATCGAGATCACACCAGCCTTCATGGGCCTGCTGGGCCTGACGGGCACCTTGCCGCTGGTCTACACCGAGCAGATCGTCCAGCACGAGCAGACCCACAAGGACTCAGCCGCTCGCAGCTTCCTCGATCTTTTCAGCCATCGTGCCATCAGCCTTTTCTACGCTGCCTGGAAGAAGAGCCGCTTGCACCTGCAGTACGAGGCCGACCGCAGCAACCGCTTCGCCCCCATGGTGCTGGCGCTGGCAGGCGTGGGGCAGAAGTCGCTGAACGACCGGCTGCTGCCGCGCGCGGGAGGTGTCGACGACGAGAGCCTGGCCTTCTTCGCCGGCGCCTTGCAGCAGCGAGCCCTGTCAGCGCCGCAGCTGCAACAGCTGCTTGCGCGCTACCTGCGGGTGCCGGTGAGCATCGAGCAGTTCTGTGGCCGCTGGTATGCCTTGCCGCCGTCGGCGCGCACGCACCTGGGTCTGGGCAACGGCGTGCTGGGCAAGAGCGCCTTGTC
>NZ_DASSRA010000301.1:0-15869 GCF_035702065.1 Rhizobacter sp. | reverse complement strand
CGCCCCGGTGGCGAGGATCACCTCGGCGCGCGCCTTCACCTGGAGCGGCGCACCGCCGCCCTGCGGCAGCACCTCGACGCCGGTGGCACGTCGTTCGTTGTCCAGCAGCACGCGCGAGATGTGCGCACCCATCCACACCTGCAGGTTCTCGCGGTGCTGGACCGGCCGCAGAAAGGCCTTGGCCGCGTTCCAGCGGATGCCGCGGCGCTGGTTCACGTCGAAGTAGCCCACGCCTTCGTTGTCGCCGCGGTTGAAGTCGCTGCTGTGCGGGATGCCGGCCTCTTGCGCGGCCTGCGCGAAGGCGTCGAGCACGTCCCAGCGCAGGCGCTGCTTCTCGACGCGCCACTCGCCGCCGGGGCGCGCGCCGGTGGGGTCGAAGCCGGGCGCGGCGTGCACCTCGTCGGCGCCCTTGTGGAAGTCTTCGTGCTTCATGAAGGCGGGCAGGCATTCGCGCCAGCTCCAGCCCTCGTTGCCGAGCGCGCCCCAGTGGTCGTAGTCACGCGCCTGGCCGCGCATGTAGATCATGCCGTTGATGCTGGAGCAGCCGCCCATCACCTTGCCGCGCGGGTAGCGCAGCTTGCGGCCGTTGAGGCCGGGGTCTTCGTCGGTGAAGTAGAGCCAGTCGGTGCGCGGGTTGCCGATGCAGTACAGGTAGCCGACCGGGATGTGGATCCAGAGGTAGTCGTCGTTGCCGCCGGCTTCGATCAGCAGCACCCGCTTGGCTGGGTCGGCCGAGAGCCGGTTGGCCAGCAGGCAGCCGGCGGTGCCGGCGCCGCAGATGATGTAGTCGTAGGTGGAAGGGGTCACGAAAGCTGCCGGGCAGTTCGTCGCGGAGTCTAGCCGTCGAATGCACGCCAGCGCGTGCTCGACAACCACAGGTGTTGTCTCAGCGCACGGCACCCGCCAGCACAGGGAAGAGCTTGATCAGCCCGTCCGACATCACCTCGACCGCGAGCGCGGCCAGGATCAGCCCCATCAGCCGCGTCATCACGTTGATGCCGGTCTTGCCCAGCACGCGGGCGATGCGCCCGGCCGCACTGAAGGCGAGCCACACGGCGATGCCGATCACCACGCCATAGCCGACCAGAAAGGCCAGCTCCCACCAGTGGCGCGTCTTGTCGGCATAGATGACCATGGTCGAAATGGTGGCCGGCCCGGTCAGCAGCGGGATGGTGAGCGGCACCACGGCGATGCTGTCGCCGGCGTCGACCTTGTCGTCGCCTTCGCTCACGTCTTCCTTGCGCGTCTCGGCCGGCTGAGCGTTGAGCATCTGCAGCGCCGAGATCAGCAGCAATGTGCCGCCGCCAACCTGGAACGACGCCAGCGAAATGCCGAAGAACTCGATGATCTTCAGGCCTGCCAGCGCGCTCACCGAGATCACCATGAAGGCGCTGAAGGCCGCCACGCGCACCGTGCGCCGGCGTTGTTCGCGCGTGAAGCCTTCGGTGAAGTGGATGTAGAAGGGGATCACGCCGATCGGGTTGACGATGGCGAGCAGGGCGATCAGCGGCTTGTAGATGTCCATCGCCGCATTCTGTTAGGTGGCGGCGAGTTCGCGCAGATAGCGCAAACCCGGCACCGCGCGCGGGCCGTACCAGCTGAGCAGCTCGCCGTCGACGCGTTGCACTTGGGCGTGGGGGCACAGCGCCTGGGCCTGCCGCTGGTGCTCGTCGCTGAAGCTGAAGGGCTCGGAGCTGAGCAACACGCGCTCGACATCGGCGAGCCAGGGCTCGTCGCCACGCAGCGCGGGATAGCGCGCCGCACCGCGCTCGCCGCCATCGCGCGCGGGCTCGGTCAGCCAGTTCACGCGGGCCAGCATGCGCGAGATGTAGGTGTCGCGCGCGACCGTCATCCACGGCCCGTGCCAGATCAGGTACAGCACACGGCACGGCGGTCGGCCCACCGCAGCCGTCTGGCGCAGTTCGTCGCCGATCGAATCACGCAGCGCCTGCGCACGCTCGGCCACCCCGGGCAGGCCGGCAAAGGCGCGGGCCAGCTGATCGACCAGGTTCAGGTTGTCTTCAGGGCCGCACGGGTGGGTGACGATGAGTTGCGCGCCGAGCGACTGCAGTGCCTCGGCGGTATCGCGGCGGTTTTCATCCACGTTCAGCAGCACATGGGTGGGGGCCAGCTGCTGCAGTTTGGCGAGATTCACGTCCTTGGTGCCGCCGACTTTGGGCACCGCCTGCAATTGGTCGGCCGGGTGAATGCAAAACCCCGTGCGTGCCACCAGTCGATCGCCCAAACCCAGTTGCACCACCAATTCGGTGAGGCTGGGAACCAGGCTGGCGATGCGCACGTTCATGGGGGCAGGCGTGCAAGTGGGGCCTCGCCATCATAGGGATGGCACATACCGGAGCCGGCCTGTCCAATGCCACCTGCCCCGAAAACAACACTTTCAGGGCAGGTGAATCGCAGGGCTTACCACTATTTGCAACGCTTTGCGCTATTACTTGATAATGGAATTTCCCGGTTTGGATGCAGCGCCTTCGCTTGAATGGTTCAGGATAGGTAGAAGCTCCACATTTGTTCTCTGTGTCATCAGGAAAGAAAGGCGCTCTTCATGGGCAATAAACTCTACGTCGGTAACCTCGCATACAGCGTTCGCGACGACGATCTTCAACAAGCATTCGCCCAATTCGGCACCGTCTCATCGGCCAAGGTGATGATGGACCGCGACACCGGCCGCTCCAAGGGCTTCGGTTTCGTCGAAATGGGTTCTGATGCCGAGGCCCAATCGGCCATCAACGGCATGAACGGCCAGGCCCTCGATGGCCGCGCGGTCGTGGTCAACGAGGCACGCCCCCGCGAAGAGCGCCCGGGTGGCTTCGGTGGCGGTGGTCGCTCCGGTGGCGGCGGTGGCTACGGCGGCGGTGGCCGCTCTGGTGGTGGCGGCGGCTACGGCGGCGGTGGCGGTGGTTACGGCGGCGGTGGTGGCGGCGGCTACGGTGGCGGCGGCGGTGGCCGCTCCGGTGGTGGTGGCGGCTCCGGCGGTGGCGGCGGTGGCCGCTCCGGTGGTGGCGGCGGCTACGGCGGCGGCGGCGGTGGCCGCGGCGGTTACTGATCCGATGCGCTGAGCTGCTTCACGAAACCGGGTTCAGCAGCAAACAAGAAGCGGTGGTGCGACAAGCCCCACCGCTTTTTTCATGGGCGCTCACTCAGGCAAGCGCTGCCGCGGGTTACTCGCCCTGTCGGTGCTTGCGCGGCCGCCCGGCCAGCACGAGGTCGAACAGAGGGTTCGGCAAGGCGCGCAGCAGCCTGGCCACGACACCCATCTGCCAAGGGATGACGCGGTAACTCACCCCGGACGCGATGGCTTGGTAGGCCTTGTCGGCGAACGCGTCGGGCTGCATCAGGAAGGGCATGCCATAGCGGTTCTTGCTCGTGAGCGGCGTGGCCACGTAGCCGGGGCCGACGGTCACCACCTTCACGCCGTCGGGCCGCAACTCCCCCCGCAGGCTTTCGCAGTAGCTGATGACGGCCGCCTTGCTGGAACAGTAGGCCCCATGGCCCGGCAGGCCGCGGATGCCGGCCACGCTGGCGATGCCCACCAGCGTGCCGGCGCGTCGTGCGCGCATCGGCGTGATGAACGGCTGGAAGGTCGCGGCCATGCCGAGGTTGTTGGTCTCGTAGGTGGCACGCATGACCTCCAGGTCGCTGTACACCGCGGTGTCCATGCCGATGCTGATGCCGGCATTGGCAATCACCACATCGGGCAGGCCCTGGGCCGCGAGGCAGGCCTGGCCGGCGCCGGTGATGCTGGCGATGTCGCGCACGTCGGCGGCGTAGACGGCGTAGCGCGCCGCATCGAGGCCTTGCGACTGAGCCCAGGCCTGCACCTCGTTCGCGCGGCGTGCCACCAGTGCGAGCCGGTAGCCGGCGCGGTAGAAGCGCGCGGCCAAGGCCTGTCCGATGCCGCTGGAGGCGCCCGTCACGAACAGCAGCGGAGCCATCGTCATGGCTGCCCCTTGGGCGGAAAGCTCGCGCGCATGCGTCCGCCGAACTGGATCAGGCGTGCCAGGTGGTCGTACTCCATGCCGCCATCGGCACGCACCTCGGTGTCACCGCGCGTGACGGTCACCGGCAGGTGCGAGCGCACGCGTTCGGTGTCGAGAAAGGCGTGCAGGAATTCGCTGCGGAAATGGATGGGCGCATCGCCGTCCCCCTGGCCGTCCCGGATGATCTCGGCCACCCCGAACAGCTGCACTTCGGTGGCCGCCCCGTTGGCGATGGCACGCCGCGCGGTGGCGCGCGTCACGCGGCCATCGGGAGCCACGGCGCGCAGGCGCACGTTGTCGATCTCGACCGTGTCGGTGTCGGGATAGTGGCGCAGCGCATCGCCTTCGATCTGCGCCCGCAGCGGGCCTTCAGGTGTGAAGCGCTGCACCGCGAAGTTGCGCATCTCGTAGTCAGGTTCGTGCCGCGGAGCGGCGGCGGTGCGCGCCTCGCCGGCCAGCGGCGTGCTCTTCACCAGCCACCAGGTGCCGAGGGCAAGCAACGCCATCAGCAGCAGGGGCAGGTAGGACGACACCCATTCCAACAGACGCCAGCGCCAGGGCTGGGTCACGTAGTGCGAGGCGGCGGGGGCCGGCGGCGCAAGGACCACCGGGTCGTCGAGGCCGAGAACCTCAGGAACGTCCATCGAGCGTGACCAGATGGCCGCGCAGCAGCGGCGCATAGCGGCCGGCGGCGGTGAGCAGCAGGTCGCAGCATTCACGCGCCGCGCCATGGCCACCTGGGGCCGTGGTCACATGGTGCGCGGCGGCCTTGGCCTCGGCATGGGCGTTGGCGGGGGCACAGGCGAAGCCGGCGCGCACCAGCAGGGGCAGGTCGGGCCAGTCGTCGCCCATCGCGGCGAGCGACTCCCACCCCAGCTGCAGTGTCTGGAGCACGGTCTCGGCAGCGGCCAGCTTGTCGTGTGCCCCATAGATGGCGTGCGCGATGCCGAGGTCGGCCACGCGGCGGCGCACGGCCGGCGAATCGCGCCCTGTGATCACCACCGGCGTGATGCCGCCCTGCGCCAACAGCTTGAGGCCATGGCCGTCGAGCGTGCTGTAGGCCTTGAACTCTTCGCCGCGCTCGCTGAGGTAGATGCGGCCATCGGTCAGCACGCCGTCGACGTCGAAGATGGCCGCGCGAACAGGCTGCGCTTTCAGCAGCAGTTCGGGTGGGAACTGAAGCACCGGGGTGATCTGACGCATCGGCTCGCGCATCAGATGACCTTGGCGCGCATCAGGTCGTTGGAGTTGAGCGCACCGACCAGCGTGCCATCGGCGTCGACGACCAGCACGCTGGTGATGCGGTGGGCTTCCATCAGGTCGGCCGCCTCCACCGCCAGCACCTCGGGGCGAATGGTGCGCGGCCGCGGGTGCATCACGTCGGCGGCCACCAGGTCGCGCAGGTCGCGGCCCTGTTCGATGCAGCGGCGCAGGTCGCCGGCGGTGAAGATGCCCTGCACGCGCCCCTGCGCGTCGGTGATGGCGGTGGCACCCAGGCCTTTTTGCGTCATCTCGCGCATCATCTGAACGAAGGGGGTGTCGGGCGCGACCCGCGGCACGGCATCGCCACAGCGCATCACGTCGCGCACGTGGGTGAGCAGCTTGCGGCCCAGGCTGCCGCCGGGGTGCGAGCGGGCGAAGTCCTCTTCGCGGAAGCCGCGCGCGTCGAGCAGGGCCACGGCGAGCGCGTCGCCGAGCGCCATCTGCGCGGTGGTGCTCGCGGTGGGCGCGAGGTTGAGCGGGCAGGCTTCTTCGTCGACCGCGCTGCTGAGCGTGAGGTCGGCGTGCTGCGCGAGCGTCGATTCGGCACGGCCGGTAATGGCCACGAGTGTCACCCCCACGCGCTTGAGTGCAGGCAGGATGGCGGTGAGTTCGTCGACCTCGCCCGAGTTGGACAGCGCCAGCACCACGTCATGGGGTGTGACCATGCCGAGGTCGCCGTGGCTGGCCTCGGCCGGGTGCACGAAGAACGCCGGCGTGCCGGTGGAAGCGAGCGTGGCGGCGATCTTGTTCCCCACGTGCCCGCTCTTGCCCATGCCCATCACGACCACGCGGCCGCGGCAGTCGAGCATGGCCTTCACGGCCTGCGCGAATTCGGTGCCCTGGCGCGCCTTCAGGCCGAGCAAGGCCTTGGCTTCGATGTCGAAGGTGTCGCGCGCGAGTTTCAGCGCACGTTCGGCATCGAAAGAAGAGGTGGGAGCAGCTTGATCAGACACGGCGCAAATCGGCCCGCTGAGAGGGCGTCCAGTAGGATGCGGCGATTGTAGGCACGCCGCTTGCGCCAACGCGCTTCCATGGTCTCCACCCTCGAACTGATCCTGCTCTACCTCGTGGCCGCGGTCGGCGGCGTGGTGGCCTGCCGCATGCTGCGCCTGCCGCCCATGCTGGGCTACCTGGCGGTGGGCGTGCTGATCGGCCCCAACGCGCTGGCGCTGGCCAAGGACTCCTCGGGCATCACCTACCTGGCCGAGTTCGGCGTGGTGTTCCTGATGTTCGTGATCGGGCTGGAGTTCAACCTGCCCAAGCTCAAGAGCATGCGCAAGGTGGTGTTCGGACTCGGCCTGAGCCAGGTGGCACTGACTATGCTGGTGGCGGTGGCCGGCAACGCGCTGCTGGCCTGGGCGTTCGCACTGGCCGGGCGGCAGTGGGGGCTGAACTGGCAGAGCGCGGTGGCGCTCGGCGGCGCGCTCGCGATGAGCAGCACAGCCATCGTCGTCAAGCTGATGGCCGAGCGGCTGGAGCTGGAAAGCGAGCACGGCCGGCGCGTGATGGGCGTGCTGCTGTTCCAGGACTTGGCGGTGGTGCCGCTGCTGGTGCTGATCCCCGCACTGGGCTCATCGCCCGAGGCGCTCGCGCAGGCGCTGGCCCTTGCCGCCCTGAAGGCCGGCGCGCTGCTGACGGTGCTGCTGGTGGGCGGCCAGCGCGTGATGCGCTGGTGGCTGACCCTGGTGGCACGTCGCAAGAGCGAGGAACTGTTCGTCCTCAACCTGCTGCTGGTCACGCTGGGCCTGGCCTGGCTCACCGAGCACGCCGGGCTGTCGCTGGCGCTGGGCGCCTTCGTGGCCGGCATGCTGATCGCCGAGACCGAGTACAAGCACCAGGTGGAGACCGACATCCGGCCCTTCCACGATGTGCTGCTGGGCCTGTTCTTCATCACCATCGGCATGAAGCTCGACGGCGAGATCCTGCTCGCCCAGTGGCCGCTGGTGCTGCTCTTGTGCCTGCTGCCGGTGCTGTTCAAGTTCGTGCTGGTGGCGGCGCTCGCGCGGCTCTTCGGCGCCGCACCCGGCGTGGCGCTGCGTACCGGCCTGTACCTCGCGCAGGCCGGTGAGTTCGGCTTCGTGCTGGTGAACTTGGCGACGCAGCAGCAGCTGCTGCCGGCCTCGCTGCAAAGCCCGGTGCTGGCGAGCATGGTGCTGTCGATGCTGGCCACGCCGCTGATCGTGATGTACAGCAACCGCATCGTGATGCGCCTGTCGGCCAACGACTGGCTGATGCAGTCGGTGGCCATGACGACCATCGCCAAGCGCGCGATCAACACCGAGGCCCACATCATCATCGCCGGCTACGGCCGCAGCGGCCAGAACCTGGCACGCCTGCTCGACGGCGAGCGCATCCCCTACATGGCGCTCGACCTCGATCCCGACCGCGTGCGCCAGGCCGCGGCCGCCGGCCAGAGCGTGGTGTTCGGCGACGCCGCGCGCCTGCAAAGCCTGATGGCCGCCGGCCTGGCGCGCGCCAGCGCGGTGGTGGTGAGCTACCACGACACGCCCTCGGCGCTGAAGATCCTGCGCCTGGTGCAGGCCCATGCGCCCACGGTGCCGGTGATCGTGCGCACGCTCGACGACTCCGACATCGAGCGCCTGCAGGCCGCCGGCGCCACCGAGGTGGTGCCCGAAGCCATCGAAGGCTCGCTGATGCTGGCCAGCCACGCGCTGGCGCTGGTGGGCGTGCCCATGCGGCGCGTGATCCGCGTGGTGCAGGACCAGCGAGATGCGCGCTACAGCCTGCTGCGCGGCTACTTCCACGGCGCCGACGACGACACCATCGACGACCTGCAGCAGGCGCGCCTGCTGAGCGTGAACCTGCCGCCGGCTGCGGCCAGCCTGGGCCGGCCGCTCGCCGACCTGGCCCTGCACGCAGTGGGCGTGACGGTGGTGTCGGTGCGGCGCGCCTCCGGTGCCGTCACCAAGCCCGATGAGGGCTTGATGCTCGCGGCGGGCGACACCCTGGTGCTGTCGGGGCGGCCCGAGGCCTTGTCGCTGGCGGAGAGCAAGCTGCTCGGGCGGCTCTGAATCGACCGCCATGAAAAAGGGGCCCGAAGGCCCCTGAGACATCAGCGCGAACATCAGCGCGAATGGCGCAGCCTCATCACGGGCACGCCGCCGTGGTCGCAGCGATGATCTGCCGCAGGCCAAGCGTGCCGGCGGAGTCGTCCGCCCCCGGCGTGTTCACCGTGAAGGTGCAGCCGTAGGTGGGCGCCGCCACGGTCGCCGCGGTCACGACATCGTCGCCCGCCGGCTTCGCGCCACCGGCTTCCCACGCGACCATGTCGGAGAAGGCCTGCACCTGCTCGGCCACGGTGAAGTCGCAGTGGCTGATGCCGCGGATGGCACGCTGCACCAGGTAGGCGCTGTTGCCCTTGGCGGCGACACGCCTTTGGTAGACCTGCTCCATGCTGAAGGGCACGAACAAGTCACCCAGCGTGTGGATCGACACCACCGGGATCTTGAACTCGCCATTCGCCTTGGGAATCCAGCGCAGGCCATCGGTGCGCAGGCGGTTCGCATCCGCCGCGGGCGTGATCTTCTGTGCCGATGCGTTCAGCGCGGTCGAGGCGGCGGCATCGCCATCGATCGTGTAGGTGAAGCCGGTCGTGTCCAGCACATTCTTGTTGAGGATGCCGGTCACCGAACCGACGGGCGTGGTGGGGTCGGCGGCGAACGTGCCATAGGCCGACGGGAAGGACTGCCCGTAGGCGAGCCCCTGCGCAAACATCGGCCGCGGCCCGCCGGTGATGTTCTGCAGGACCGACACGTACTGCGTACCGGCCCCTGCTCTGGCGACGATTGAGGGGGTGGGGAAGGCCGGCGTGGTGTTGAAGGTCGAGAACAGCGTGCTCGTCACCAGCGCCTGGATGTCAGTCCACTTGTTGGTGGGGTAGGCAGGCACACCGGCGAGCGCCTGCGCAGTGACCTGCATCGCAGCGAATTCGTTGAACAGCTCGGTGTCGCCCACCACCCCGCACATCGGCACCGCACCGTTGTAGCGGACCTTGTGCACGGCGGTGGCGTAGGCCTCGTCTTCGATGGCCGCCGCGGTGATGTGGCCGCCCATCGAGTGGCCGGTGATGAAGATCTTGGTCGGGGCGGTCAGCGGGCGCGAGTTGGCAGCCGCGATCGTGGTGAACTCCAGCGCCAGCGCATTGGTGTCCTCGACACCGGCGCGCACGTCGTAGTAGTTCTTGCTGTAGCTGGAAGCAGCCCAGGCATAGCCGTTCTGGATCAGGTAGCGGCGGATCGACGGGTTGCTCACACCCAGCGCCGCCCCCGTGCCGGCATAGCCGTGGGCGTACATCACCAGCTTGCCGTTCCAGTTCTGCGGCACTTCGACGCGGTAGGCCGCACCGTTCAGCACCCCCGCCCAGCGGCTGGTGGTGCTCATATCGACCACGTCGCCGGCGGCGGCGGCCATGGCGCTGAAGGTGGTGGCGGCGGTGGCGGTGAACGTGCGCGAGTCCTGCGCGCGGGTTTCTTCCGGAACCGGGGCAGGTGCGGGGTCGTCGTCCCCACCGCAGGACGCGAGCAGAACGCTGGCGGCCAGGACAGCCAGGCGCAGGGGAGAAAGGGAGGGCATGGGTGTGTCTCCTGTGTGTCGTTTGTTCGGTTGATTTCGGACGCCCGTGCCGCGGCGACCGCGAGCTAGGGTAGTGCCCGGCCGCAGGCACGGCGACCGGGCTTACCCCTTCGAACCCGTCACATGGGAGACAAATAGTTCTGCGTGGCGGAATGGCCGCCAGCAGAGGGGGCGCTCAGGTGATCGGCGTCTGCTTGGTGATGTTGGCGCGCATGCGAGCCGCCATCACGCCGCCCGCCGCGCGCACCAGTTCAAGCGCAAGTGCTGGCGAACGCTGGGCCAGCTCCTCGAGGCGCGGGCCGCGCAGGGCCCAGATGATGGACGGTGTCATGGCCTCGACATTGGCGGTGCGCGGACCGTCGATGAAGATGCCCGGCTCGCCCACCACCGAACCCGGACGCAAGATGGCGATGCGGTTGCTGCCCGGAGGGCCCCCCGTCATGAAGACCTGCAGCGAGCCGCGCCCCAGAAAGTACATGGTGCGGTCGCTGTCACCCTGCTTGATGACCATGTCGCCCGAACGCACGTCATGCTGCGTGAGGTAGGGCCCGATGGTGCGCCACTGCTCGGCCGTGAGGCGCGCACGGAACGCGTCTTCGGTGTTGAGCGACTGGATGGCTTGAACCAGTTCGTTGAAATCCATGGTGGGTCGTGGCCGCTGAGTGAAGGGGCGCGGACTGGGAAGCGCCGCAGAGGGGGATTATCGGCGCGCGCAGCGCGCCTCACAACCCGTGCGACACCCACAGCGTTACATCACGCCGTCGAAAGCCCGGGCACGCGGCGCAAGCTCCTTGCGGTTGATGCGATGCACTGCCGTGAGCAGGCGCATCACGGCCTTGCGGTGCGAGGCCGTCTCGACTTCTGCGTACCGGTGATCCACCCTTGCCTGTCGCAAGTCCTCATGGAGAATGCTGAAGCCGGGATAGCGCCCTGGCTTCTGGGCGTGCCTGCGATGCAGCGCGGTGCCGATGGTTACCTGCAGGCGGTTGAGCGAAACACGCTCGATGACGGACTGGTGCTTCTCCAGGAACTCGGCGCTGGCATGCACGTCATCCGCGGTCTCGCCCGGATACCCGGTGATCATCGTGCACCGTGTTGAAATCCCAGCCGAATTGGCGTTGTGCAGAAAGGTGCTGATTGCGTCGCGGCGCGAGCCCTTCTTCATCAGATCGGCGATGCGCTGACTTCCTGTTTCAAGCCCGGTCGTCAGCCTCACGCAGCCACTGCGTGCCGCATTCCAAAGGTCGGTCTCCGACAAGCCGTTGTCCGCTTCCGGGCCGACGTGCACGGCCCCTATCCACTCGCCGCGCGGCGCCGCCCCCTGCATACCGGCCGCGAGCTGGCGCCACATGGCCACATTGCTGTTGAGCTTCAGGTCCGTGAACACGAAGTGCGACACGCCCTGTCTGGCGTGATGAAAGCCGATCTCACTCAAGACATTCGCTGGACTGCGGGAGCGGTAGGTTCGGCCCGCCGTGCTCGTCACATCGCTGCAGAAGGTGCACACGCCCCAACCACACCCCCGCCCGGTGACGATGGGGACGATGCGATTCGGGTACGCATTCCACGGAAAGTCCGAGTAGTCCGGAAACGGGACTGCATCCAGCTCCTTGAGGGGTGGAGCGACCCTGCCGGTGAATCGACCACCCCCACTTGCGACGATCAGGCCCTGGTACGAGGCCAGGTCGCCTCCCCGCCGGACAGCCCTCACGATCGCCGCCAGATCAAGCTCCACCTCGCCGGCAGCAAGCGCCGTCAGTCCATCAATCGAAGCCCATTCCTGAATCACCTCGGATTGGCTGAAGTACGGGCCACCGATGACCACCGGAATGCCGCACCGTTTGCAGAGGGCGCAGATGCGCTCGCAGACCGCTCGGTACATCAGGTAGGTGGAGATCAGCACGGCCTGAGGCTTGTGCAGAGACAGCGCCTCTTCGAACCCCCGCACGACCGCATCATGGTGGGTCGTGATCTCGGAGGTTCTGCTCGCGGCGATCCGGTCTCGCCAGCGACGGACCCAAGCCACGCGCGTCGTGGCCACGCGATGATTGAGCTTGGACACCAGCAAGCCCAAGTGATGCGGGCGCGCTTCGCGCGTGACCCCGCCGACGCCCACCATCAAGGGTGAGAAGACCTCAACGCTTGTGCCTGACTGCCGCAACACAGCCGCCATGTAGCCAATCGACAGCGTCGGATAGCGCGCAAAGTTATTCAGATCTACCAGCAGCACCTCGCATGCTGTGTTCATGGCCTGTCTCCCTCGTGCATGTTCTGTCTTGTCGCACCGGCAATTCTCAAGGGAGCAGGTTCGGAGTTCACGATCGGCAGGCCCCGCGAACGCGGGGCTTCAGTCCACACTCACTTCCCGATGCACAAGCGGCTGAAGATCTCGCCCAGCAAATCGTCCGAGCTGAACGCTCCGGTGATTTCCGACAGCGCGTTGTGGGCCAGGCGCAGCTCTTCGGCAAGCAGATCGAGCGCGGGTTCGCGCGAGGCGGCCTGCGCTTGAGCCGCCTGCAGATGCGCTTGCGTGCGCTGCAAGGCCTGCACATGGCGCGCGCGCGCGATGAAGAGGCCTTCGGGTTGCGCATGCCAGCCGGCGAGCTGCAGGAGGGTGCGACGCAAGGCGTCCAGGCCGTCGCCGGTGGCGGCGGACAAGGCGATGCCCGACATCACCGATGCAGAGGCCAAGTCGCTCTTGTTGAACACATGGACCACGCGCTCGCCAAGCGGGGCAAGGCGCTGCGCGATCTGTGCGTCGCCGATCTCATAGGCTGATTCACCCAGGCGGGTGAGATCGTGCATGAACAACACCGCGTCAGCACGGGCGATCTCGTCCCAGCTGCGCGCAATGCCGATGCGCTCGACTTCGTCGCCGGCTTCGCGCAGGCCGGCGGTGTCGATCACGTGCAGCGGCACGCCTTCGATCTGGATGGTCTGGCTGACCTTGTCGCGCGTGGTGCCGGGGATGGGCGTGACGATGGCGAGCTCGGCACCGGCCAGCGCGTTGAGCAACGAACTCTTGCCCACGTTGGGCTGGCCCGCCAGCACGACCTGGATGCCTTCGCGCAGCAGCGCGCCCTGGCGCGCTCGGTCGAGCACTGCGTCGAGTTGGGCGGCAATGGCGTCGAGCTGGCCGCGCGCATCAGCCTTCTGCAGGAAGTCGATGTCTTCCTCGGGGAAGTCGAGCGTGGCCTCGACCAGCATGCGCAGGCGGACCAGGCGCTCGCGCAGGCCGTCGATCTCCTGCGAGAAGGCGCCGCTCAGCGAACGGCTGGCCGAGCGCGCGGCGGCTTCGGTGCTGGCATCGATCAGGTCGCTCACCGCCTCGGCCTGGGCCAGGTCGAGCTTGTCGTTGAGGTAGGCGCGCTGTGTGAACTCGCCCGGCTCGGCCAGGCGCAGGCCCATGTCGCGCCCAGCCTCCAGGCAACGCGCCAGCAGCAGCTGCAGCACGACGGGGCCGCCGTGGGCCTGCAGCTCCAGAACGTCTTCGCCGGTGTACGAATGCGGGGCGGGAAAGTGGATGGCCAGGCCCTGGTCGATGGGCTGGCCGTGTGCATCGGCGAAGGGCAGGTAGCTCGCGTGGCGGGCTTTCAGCGCCTGGCCGAGCAGGGCGTCGATCAGCGGCTGCAGGTTGCGACCCGAGGCGCGCACGATGCCCACCGCGCCGCGGCCTGCGGCGGTGGCGATGGCAACGATCGGCTGGTGGTGGCGCGGCAGCATGGTGCCGGAGATTGTCCCTGAGCTGCCGCGACGGGGCAGCTCAGGGGGAGATGGCGCGGGGGGAATCGCGTGTGCATCCTCCCGAGCCGCTGGCGTGTCTGTGGCAGAGCGCGCCAGCGGGTCTGCCCCGCTTTGACTGGTGAAGGCCGTGGTTGAAACCGCTCTTCGATGAGGCGGATCGTCGCGCCGACCGCGCCGCACAAGCAAGCCCCGGAGTGCGGGGGCAGCGTGAACTCGTCACGCTTCCCACGCCCTTGAGGCGCGCTACTTGCCGAGCACGCCCAGCTGCTTGTTGATGACCCACTGCTGGGCGATCGCAAGGATGTTGTTGGTCAGCCAGTACAGCACCAGGCCGGCCGGGAAGCCGAAGAACATCACCGAGAACACCAGCGGCATGATCCACATCATGCGGGCCTGCACCGGGTCCGGCGGCGTCGGGTTGAGCCAGGTCTGCAGCAGGCTCGACGCGGTCATCAGCAGCGGCAGGATGAAGTACGGGTCCTTGACCGAGAGGTCGGTGATCCAGCCGACCCACGGCGCGTTGCGCATCTCCACGCTGGCGAGCAGCACCGAGTAGAGCGCGATGAAGAAGGGCATCTGCACGAGGATGGGCAGGCAGCCGCCAAGCGGGTTGACCTTCTCTTCGCGGTAGATGCGCATCATCTCTTGCTGCATCTGCTGCGGCTTGTCCTTCAGGCGCTCGCGCAGTTCCATCACACGCGGGTTGATGGCCTTCATCTTGGCCATCGAGCGGTAGGCGCTGACGTTGAGCCAGTAGAAGGCGATGCGCAAGAGCACCACCAGCGCGACGATGGCCCAGCCCCAGTTGCCGAGCAGGGCGTGCAGCTGCGAGAGCAGCCAGAAGAGCGGCTTGGCCAGGATGGTGAAGATGCCGTAGTCGCGCACCAGGTCGAAGTCGGGCGCCACGTCGGCGAGCGACTTGAGCTTCTTGTCTTCCTGTGGGCCGGCGAACAGCTGCGCCTCCACCGACTTGCTCGCGCCGGCGGCGATCTCGCCCAGCGGCAGGAACATGCCCACCGCGAACTCGTTGGCCGTGCCGGGCACCTTGTCGGCGTAGATGTCGCGCGCCTGCTTGCCGCCCACCAGCCAGGCCGAGGCAAAGTAGTGCTGCAGCATCGCGACCCAGCCGTTGTCGGCGCTTTCCTTGACGGCCTTGCCCTTGTTCAGATCCTTGAACTCGACCTTCTGAAACTTGTTGGCCTCGGTGTAGACCGCCGGGCCGGTGAAGGTACCGTAGAAGAACGAGCCGCCCGGGGGCGGGTTGCCGTCGCGCACCAGCTGCAGGTACAGGCGCGGGCTGAGTGCCGCCGCAGAGCCGTTGACAACTTCGTGCGTGACGCCGATGGCGTAGTCACCGCGCTTGAAGGTGTAGGTCTTGATCAGCTTCACGCCGTTGACCTCGGGCGACTCAAAGGCGAGCTTCAGCTCCTTGGCGCCTTCCTTCAGCTCGCGCTCGCCGGGAACGACGCGCATCACCGTATGGTGTTCGGGCAAGGCGCCGGGGCCACCGGTGCTCGGCCACAGGCCGGTCTGCGCCACGTAGTAGCGCTCGCTCGACTGGTCGAACAGGATGACGTTCTGCTTCGCCGCCTTCGGGTCCGGCTTGTCGGCGCTGCCCTTGAAATAGCCCATCACGCGGTCGACGATGTCGGCCTGGTTCTGCTCCTGCTGTTGCAGCAGTTCCAGGCGCACCAGGGCCCCGCCCGTGCTGTCGAACGTGGCCTTCACGAGATCGGTGGTGACGGTGACCTTTTCCGCCGGCAGACCAGCCGCGGGCGCACTCGCGGCCGTGGCGGCGCTGGGTGCGACGGTGCTGGCCTGCGGGGGCGTGGGCGAAGTGGTCGACGCGCCCGGCGCTGCCGAAGCGGCCGGGCGAGCCGCGGGCGCGGGGCTGAACATCGACGGTTGCCCGTTGTGTTTGTTCCAGCCGTCCCAGAGCAGGGTCAGCGACATCAGGAACACCACCCACAGCAGGGTGCGGCGCATATCGGTCATGGGGAAGTCTTCTCGCGGGAGGAGGAAAGGTGAGAGAACAGGCCGCCCGCTTGCGCTGGGACGGGGTCGTGCCCGCCTTCACACCAGGGGTGGCAGCGCGCCAGGCGGCGCAATGTCAGGTAGCTGCCCGCCGCCGCACCGTGCTGCTGCAAGGCCTGCAGGGCAGAGGCCGAGCAGGTGGGTTCGAAGCGGCAGGCACTGCCCAGCCAGGGACTGAGGAAGAAACGGTAGGCACGAACCAGCCCGATCAGGAACTGCTGCGGCACGGACAGGAGC
>NZ_DASSRA010000300.1:0-2406 GCF_035702065.1 Rhizobacter sp. | reverse complement strand
GGCGCAGGCACGTTCCAAGGTGCTGATGGACACGCGCATCGACGCCCTGCGCCGCTGGCTGGCCCTGGAGGCGCCGGCCAATGCCAGCGTGTCCGACAAGCTGCTGACGGCCTACGTCAACGCGCTCGCCTCCACCTTGATGCGCGACTGGCCTCGCGCCGAATCGGCCGCGCAGCTGGCCCTGGGCCTGGTGCGCGGCAGCCCGCGCAGCGATGCGTTCGCCGAACGCGAGGTCGTGCTGCTGCAGGCCGAGATGCTGCTCGCGCGCGGCGAGCCGGTGCGTGCCGCCGAGGTGCTCAAGCCCTATGACAACGAGGGCCTGCCCAACTCGCGTGCCGTGATGCTGCTGCAGGCGCAGGCCGCGCTGGGCGTGGGCCAGCAGGCCATCCAGCGCAGCACGGAAGAGATGCAGACCTGGATCGCGGCCCATCCGCACGATGCCACCACCTGGGCCCAGCTCGGCCGCTCGTGGGAGAAGCTCGGCCACCCCCTGCGCGCGCTGCGCGCCGAAGCCGAATCGCGCATCTCGCTGGGCGACCTCACCGGCGGCGTCGACCGCCTGCGGGCCGGCCAGAAGCTCGCGCGCAGCACGCAGAGCGTCGACTTCATCGAGGCCTCGGTGATCGAGGCCCGCCTGCGTGAACTCGAGATGCAGGCGCGCCGCCGCGAGCTGGAAGAGCGCGGCCAGCGGGGCTAGCCGACACATCGCTGCCGTATCCTTGCCGCCTCTGAAAGGCAGGGAGACTGCATGCGTCGTTTGCTCACACTCGCTGCGATGGCCTGGCTCGGCGCCGGCAGCGCCCAGGCCGCCAGCGTGGCCAGCGTCAGTCCACAGGGCGAGGTGGCGCAGGTGCGTCAGATCACCGTCAAGTTCTCCGAGGCGGTGGTGCCGCTGGGTGACCTGCGCTTGCCCGATCCGTTTCAGCTCAGCTGCGAGGGGGCTGCGCCGCCGGGCGCGGGCCGCTGGTCCGATGCCCGTGTGTGGCTGTACGACTTCCGCGAGCCGGTGCCGCCGGGCATGCGCTGCACGCTGAAGGCGCGTGCCGACTGGAAGCCGCTGACCGGCACACTCAGCGGCCCCACCGAGTTCGCGTTCAGCACCGGCGGGCCGGCGGTGGCGACGACGCAGCCTTACAGCGGCGCCACCATCGAGGAAGACCAGCACTTCCTGCTGCAACTCACCGGCCCGGCCGTCGCGTCCACGGTGCTTGCGCATGCGGCGTGCGAGATCGAAGGCATCGGCGAGCGCGTGCCGGTGCGCGTGGTTGGCGGCGCGGCGCGCGACGAGGTGCTCAAGGCGCGCCGCCTGCAGAAGCAGGCCGATCGCTGGCTGCTGCTCGCCTGCCAGCGCCCGCTGCCGGCCGACACGCCGGTGCGCCTGGTGTGGGGCGCGGGCATCGCGGCCCAAGCCAACCCCAAGGTCGTGACGCGCAACGAGCAGCGCTTCGGCTTTCGCGTGCGCAAGGCCTTCACCGCCGAGTTCAGCTGCGAGCGCGAACGCGCCGACGCGCCCTGCCTGCCCATTCGCCCGCTGTGGCTGCGTTTCTCGACGCCGGTGCCGCGCGCCATAGCCGAGGCGGTGCGGCTCAAGCCCGGCTCCGGCGCATCGCTCGCCCCGCAGTTCGACAAGGACGACAAGGCCGGCGAGGTGAGCGAAGTGCGCTTCCCGATCCCGCTGCCAGAGAACGCGACCTTCAGCGTGGAGTTGCCGCGTGAGGTGAAGGACCTCTCCGGCCGGCCGCTCGCCAACGCGGCGAGCTTCCCGCTCAAGGTGGCGACGGGTGACGCACCGCCCATCGCCAAGTTCGCGGCCGCGCCCTTCGGCGTGGTCGAGTTGAATGGCGAGGCCATGCTGCCGCTCACGCTGCGCCATGTGCAGGGCGACCTGCGGCCGGCCGCCCCCGCCGGTGCGGTGCGCATCAAGACCTTGCGCAGCGACGCCGACATCCTGGCCTGGTACCGCAAGGTGGCCAGCTTCCACGAACGCCAGGTCAGCGCGCAGCAAGCCGGCCTGCCCCAAACGCAATGGTTCGAGACGAACCGCGTGAGCGACGGCAAGCGCGGCACCCGGCTCGTCAAGGAGACGCGCTACCTCGCCTCGCGCGAGGTCTCCCTGCTCAACAAGGGCAGCGACGTGCGCCGCCTCGACCTGCCGCAGCTGCAAGGCGGTGACCCACGCCCCTTCGAGGTGGTGGGCATCCCGATCGGTGAGCCGGGCTACCACGTGGTCGAGATCGAATCGGCGCGCCTCGGCCAGGCGCTGCTCGACAAGCAGGCGCCGATGTTCGTGCGCACCGGCGTGCTGGTCACCAACCTCGGCGTGCACTTCAAGCTCGGGCGCGAGAACAGCCTGGTGTGGGTGACCACGCTGGACAAGGGCAAGCCGGTGGCCGACGCGGAGGTGGC
>NZ_DASSRA010000299.1:0-3560 GCF_035702065.1 Rhizobacter sp. | reverse complement strand
GCACCGCCACCCTGTTCCTCACCCAATGCGGCGGCGTCGGCGAAGACGGCTCGGGCATGACGCCCCCCGACACGCACACCACCGGCGTGGTCAACGGGTTCGGCAGCGTGGTCGTCAACGGCATCCACTTCGACGTGCGCTCGGCCGACATCGTGGTGGACGGCATCGCCGGGCGCACGCAAGCCGACCTGCGCGGGGGCATGGTGGTGGACGTGGTCAGCCGCATCGCGCCCAGCGGCAACACCGGCACGGCCACCCGCCTGGTCTACGAGAGCCTGCTGCGCGGCAACATCGAAGCCTTGCCCGGCGCGGGCGTCGTGAGTGTGCTGGGGCAGCGCATCGTCATCGGTGAAGGCACCCTGTTCAGCAACGCGTCCGAGATCGACGACCTGCAGCTCGGCGACCGCGTGCAGGTGTCGGGCTTCCGCGCGCCGGACGGCAGCCTGCACGCCACCTGGGTGGCCAAGGAAGGCAGCGGCGGCAACCTGCAGCTCACCGCGTTCATCAGCTCGATCACGGGCAGCAGCGTGCGCCTGTCGGGGCTCGACATCGACCTTGCCACGGCCGAGTTCGAGGGCGTGACGCAGGCCACCCTGGCCGCGGGCCAGCTCGTGCGCGTGGTGCTGCAGGCCGCACCCACCAACGGCCAGGCCGTGGCCAGAAAGATCAGCCTCGTCGACCGCCGAACCGCCACGTCGCTGAGCAAGCAGCAGATTGAAGGCATCACCGCGCAGTGGGATGCAGGCACGGGGCGCTTCAGCCTGAACGGCCAGGCCGTGCAGGTGAACCTCGCCACGCGCTACGAAGGCGGCACGCGGGCCGATCTCGCCACCGGCGTGCGCATCCGCGTCACGGGCACGCTGGACAGCGCCCAGGTGCTGAACGCCGAAAAGCTGAGCTTCTTCCCGGTGTCGCTCAGCGGGTATGCCCGTGGCCGGGTCACGGCGGTCGACCCCGCCGGCCAGCGCTTCAACCTGCTCGACAACCCTGGCGTGGAGATCCGCATTCGCGCCGAAACCCTGCTCAACGACACCCTGGTCGACGGCGGCACGCTCAACCTCGGCAACCTAGCCGTGGGTGACGAGATCGTGGTGCTCGGTCAGGCCGACGGCGACCGCATCGACGCAGAACTGGTGACCCGCCTGCCCCGGAGCACCCCGGGCACCGGCGTGGGCGGCCCGGCGCGCCGCATCGGAACCACCACGGCATTGACCATCCTCGGCACCGGCGTCGACACGAGCGGCGCCAACTACTTCAATGCCCAGGGCGGCGCCATGACGCAGAGCGAGTTCTTCGCGGCCTTGCAGCAGGACGACCTGGTGCGCGCCGAAGGCATTTACCTCGGCGGGGTGCTCAACGCCGTGACGGTGCGGCGCGTTCGCTGACGGGCTCGCTGGAATCCGCCAGCGCCTTCGCGATGCGATGGCGCGGCACCTTCGTCTTGGGCACGGGGAAGTCGAACCAGCGGCGCACGTCTTCCTCCAGCCCGATGCCGTGCATGTAGTTGTAGAGCGCCTTCTTGAGCCCCACACCCAGCGCGTCGTGGTCTGTGCCGGTGGGGTCGATGAAGCCGATGTCGTTCTTGGCGAAGGACACCGGCGGCAGCGGCTGCAGCGTGACGCCGTACTCCTCGGGGTGCTGGCCCACCGGCGAATGCACGGTGCAGGCAAAGCGGTGGAAGAAGCCCGACTGGATGCAGCCGTTCTCGAACAGCTGGCGCACGTACTCGAGCGCGTCCACCGTGTCCTGCGCCGTCTGCGTGGGAAAGCCATACATCAGGTAGGCGTGCACCAGGATGCCGGCATCGGAGAAGGCCTTGGTCACGCGCGCCACCTGCTCCACCGACACGCCCTTCTTCATCAGCGCGAGCAGGCGGTCGGAGGCGACTTCCAGCCCGCCCGAGATGGCGATGCAGCCGCTGTCGGCCATCTGCTGGCACAGCTCGGGGCTGAACGACTTCTCGAAGCGGATGTTGCCCCACCACGAGACCGAGAGCTGCCGCTGGATCAGCTCGGCCGACAGCGCCTTGAGCGCCTTGGGCGGCGCGGCCTCGTCGACGAAGTGGAAGCCGGTCTGCCCCGTCTCCTCGACGATGGCCTTCATGCGGTCGACCAGCGTGGCGGCCGAAGCGCCTTCGTAGCGCGAGATGTAGTCGAGGCTCACGTCGCAGAAGCTGCACTTCTTCCAGTAGCAGCCGTGGGCCACGGTGAGCTTGTTCCAGCGCCCGTCGCTCCACAGCCGGTGCATCGGGTTGAGCATGTCCAGCAGCGACAAGTACTTGTCGAGCGGCAGGCCGTCCCAGGTGGGCGTGCCGACTTCGGCGAAGGCCACGTCGGCTTCCATCATGTTGACGTAGCGCACCGCGCCGTCTTCGCGCAGGTAGGTGCGCACGAGCCGCTGGCGCGAGCGCTTGCCCTGCAGGTGCTCCAGCAGCGCGAGCAGCGGGCGTTCGCCGGCGTCGAGCGTCACGTGGTCGAAGTGGTCGAACACGCGCGGCTCGGTGAGCTCGCGCAGCTCGGTGTTGACGAAGCCGCCGCCGAGCACCGTGACGATTTCCGGATCGTGCGCCTTCACCGCCTGTGCGATGCGAAAGGCCGCGTACACCGAACCCGGGAACGGCACCGACACCAGCAGCACGCCGGGCCGGTGCTTCTTGACCGCCACCAGCGTCAGCTCGACCAGGGTGCGGTCGACGAGGTTGAGTGGCTCGGCCAGCGCCTGCGCCAGCGGATCGAAGGTGGGCTGGCTCTGCGCCAGCGATTCGGCGTAGCGCACGAACTCGAAGCGCGGGTCGATGGCATCACGCAGCACGTCGGCCAGGTCGTTGAGGTAGAGCGTGGCGATGTGGCGGGCGCGGTCTTGCATGCCGAGCGCGCCGAACGCCCAGGCAAGCGGGTCGCCGCCCTCCTCGTCGATGTAGACGTCGAGCGAGTCGAAGCGCGCACCTTCGGGCAAGTAGCCGCGCCCGGCGATGCGGTGGCCAAGCGTGGGGTCGCGGCCCTGCAGGAAGGCGATGGTCGGGCCGATGGTGGCGTGGTAGCGGTCGAACTGGTCCATGAAGGCATGGATCTGCGGCGTGCGCGCGGAGGCTGGCAAGGCTTCGATCCGCTCGCGAACCTCCAGCAGCCCCTCGGCAGACAGCAGGCGTAGCACCAAGGCCAGCGCCAGGTCCTCCTGCACGGCATCGACGCCGCGCGAACGCAGGAAGCCCGTGAGGTAGGCGGTGGACGGGTACGGCGTGTTGAGCTGCGTCATCGGCGGGATGACGGAGAGCACGCGCGGAGCAGACAGGAGCATGGGTGGAGTCTGCCATGCCGCTCCACCCGTTCGGGCTGAGGTATCGAAGCCTGGCACGGCCTGAGCGAGCCTTCGATACCTCAGGCCGAACGGGTGTCGACGCGCGGTGCGCTTCGCTCAGTCCTGCGTCGCCCGCCTCAGATCCAGCGTGAACGGGAAGTTCGGGTTGCGCTCGTCCTTCGGCACCTTCATCTCGCCCGGCGTGTGGCCCACGCGGAAGAAGCGCGCCAGCCGCCGTGCCTCGGCCTCGTAGGCATTGACCG